>NZ_JACJFA010000001.1:145067-512765 GCF_014164345.1 Pseudoalteromonas sp. SG43-5 | reverse complement strand
TGACAATAGCGTTTTGGACCCACCTGACTCCATGCCGAACTCAGTAGTGAAACGAAACAGCGCCGATGATAGTGTAGCATTTGCTATGTGAAAGTAGGACATTACCAGGCTTCAAATTGTAGAGACCCGTTACAGCAATGTGACGGGTTTTTTGCTTTCTGGGATTTAGTAAATAGCCAAGAGCCCATGCCGAACTCAGTAGTGAAACCAAACAGCTCGAAGGCGAGCCCCGGCCAACGATAGTGTAGCATTTGCTATGTGACTTTCTACCGCTGTAGGCACTACGACATCCTACTGCGTAGCGCACCGACTTCACATTGTAGAGAGCCCGACTAGAAATAGTCGGGCTTTTTTACGTCTGCAGAAAAGTGAAATACGCGCAGTTAACATCCACTCACAGCAACATCACGTAGGCCGGGCGAGCGTAGCGACTCCCGACACAACGAGAGTGTAGCATTTCACTGTGGCTCTCCACCGCCGTGGGCACTACGACATTCTACTGCGTAGCGCACAGACCTCAAATTGTAGAGAGCCTGACTAGAAATAGTCGGGCTTTTTTACATCTTCAGAAAAGTGAAATATGGGGAGTAACGGACATTACATACTCGATTCTTCTCTAATTCATCTAAATGTACAAGTTGAGCGGAATAGCTCATTATTCCAGTACTAAAGTTAATAACCAAATTTAAAGGCTATTTAAAATACTCCATAAGCTTGGGTTTCTTCACTTTCAGATTCTTCTAGTTGAGCTGGTTTAAATATTACGCTTGGATCAATTAATACACTATGCTTTTGGGGGAGCTTGATTAATCCTAGCATCATATTTTTAGTTTGTGGGTCTAGATCAAAACCAACCTCAGTGAGCTTATCCAGTGGCTTTATGTCTTCTTTTTTATAGTCGATATTATCTTCAACCTTATCTACTAATAAACCAACATGTGGATTTAATCCGTCTTTGGTGGTGAAAACAATAATAGGTTTATAGTCTAAGGTTATTTGCTCTTTAGCTGATTCAAATAAACGCTCAAGCTGAATTAGACTATTACGCTTAATTTTGTCGAGCAGAGCTGATGTGTGTTTATGATCACTTTGATTATGGGCTACTATAGCTGCTTTTGCTGTCTCTAGTAATGATTGGAAGGGCTCGTCAAGCCGAGACATTGTTAATTTTAAGTCTTCATTGTCGGTGTTGAATTCTTTGTAAAATAAAACAAAATCTTGTAGTTCGGCGTCATTATTTGAAATAGAAGCCGAGCTATTTAATAAGTTGCTTTGAAGGGTATTAAACCAGTTTAATAGTTTGTCTTGCCATATTCTTAGTTGTTTTAGTACATGCGCATTACTTTGTTCAGTTGAGATATTATTTAAAATAATACCTAAATCAAAAACAGGTGTTGGTATATCCATATAATCTTTAACACCAATAAAGCTTTTATTATTGTTTGGTAAAGTTGTTAGATTATTGTCAAAGCGCTCAGTTAATAAAATATCGAGTATTTTTAGCGAAATTGTTTTGCAGCCCACTTTAAAGTTTATTAATTCCATGCCTTTATCTTAATTTACCTATTAATGCTTTAAGGATAGAACAAATTAAATAAATAGCTTAAAGATGGATAAAATTTAACAGAGATAGGGCAACTAGAAATTATTAGATGGTGCTAGTGAGGTTTTTTATGGCACGTTTAAATTGATTCTCAAGCTGCTTTTTTCCTAATAAACCTAAGTGTTGAATCACTTTTTCATTACTTTCATTTTGAAGTACTAATTTTATTAACAGTTGTTTATCAGACTCTGTTAATTGAGATATACAAGAAGGTGACTGGCTCAGTAACTGCCAAAGAGTTGCAGAGATACTAAATTGAGTGAAGTTACTTTTAGTGAGCAGCGCTAGTCGCTCGTGAGTCTCTAGGCTTATTAACTCGTCGCTAAATCCTTCAATTAGGATATTCACGAGTTGCCAATCTAGTGTTTTAAAGTGTGTTAAAAGCCCATAAAAAAAATCGTTTTTAAACTGCTTTTTCAAAGGTTGAATAATTGTACTTTTGTCACTTAAGCATTTAACCACAAGCGCCGAATTTTCAGCGGTGCTTTTATCGCGTTGATAACCTAATTTTACAGTATCAAACCCTAGATTTTGCCAAAAATTAAGTAACTGCGCTGTTGCCCCAAAGCTTGCACCAAGCCAACTACATTGGGTTTTTACCTGCGATTCGCAAAAACTAAGTAGCTTTTTACCAAGTCCTATATTGTGGGAACTCGGATCAATCGCTATTCGTACAACGCGAGCGCTCAGTTGCGTTAAACAGTCATTATTAAAGCTAAGTTGTGAGAGTGCTTGCGCCATTAAATGCCCTTGCGGACGGCGCTCTCCACTTATAATCTGTAGGGCAAGTTCTTCACTCAAACCACCTTCTATGGCGATTAAGCATACGCCAACTAATTGATTATTAATTTTGCTAATAAATAGTCTTTGCGATGGTGCGTCTAGTAGTTGGCGTAAGTCGTTGACACTACTTTGATAGTGAGCCAGTGCAAGTAGGGCAATAACTTGCTGCAGTAAAGGCTCATTGTTTACAAGGGATTGCTGAGTTATTTCGCTATGTACTGGCTGCTCTAATTCATTACTACTTAACTCTATATATTGTGCATCGAGTGCTAGTAGTGTGCGAATGTGTTGCTCAAGAGGATCGTGTTTAGCAAAGCGCAGTGGCTCATCAAGTGTTACAACTTTAGAGGCTTTATAGTGTGCTTTAATATAGTTACTAAAGCGAATGGTATAACCCCTACCATTGCCTTCATACCCAACCAGAGTGCTTGCAAATACTATACGAGGGTAATGAGCTAGCATTAGTAGTAATAACGGAACAGGGATTGCTGCAGCTTCATCAACGAGTAGTAAATCGCACTCAGGTAGTGTGTTTAATAACGCGTCAGGTGCAACGTAGTGCAAGTTGGCGAGCTGTTTATGTTCAGCGTTGTATTGAAGGCTTAACTCTTGGGCTAAATGTTTAAAGCTGCTATGGGTCGCTTTAAACTGAGTGCTGCAAATAATTACTTTTTTATCAGTTAGTTTTGCCGCGGCTAAGCCAAGTGCTGCCGACTTACCTCTGCCTCTATCAGCATTAATGAGTAAAGGCCTGTTTGCACGGCCATTAGCTACTTTTACTATCTGCTCAATACAGTTTTGCTGTGGTAGATAATCAATTTTATTATGAGCTACATAGCTGGCGTTATGATTAATACAGTCATTTTTTTCACTAAAGTGAAAAGCAGGTAACGGTTTAATAATAGTCGCGAAACGTTGATTAAATATGCTGTAGTCAATGCTCTGACCGTGTGATTGCACTGTACTTAATGCGGGATCTTGCCAAGAGGCTAAATTATCTAGTTCAGGCAGTAATAAAAACAGTATACCGCCTGCTTTAACGGTGCCGGCAAGTGCTGCAAGTTTATCAGGGTGCAAACCACTAAAACCATCGTAAACAGCATGAGCAAATTCTTGCCCTAAAATTTGGTGTGTGCGAGTAGGCCAGTACGAATTTTTAATCGCGCACTGCTTTGATACAACAAGTGTATTGTTTTCATCTATTAATGAGTTAAGTATTTCATAACACCAAGCTGGGCTGCCCGTGATCAACACTAGCTGACGATGATACGCGCCAGCTAATTGTTGCTCTAACTCATTTAGGTGTGCTTTATACCGCTTGTAATCGTGCATAGGCCGTTACTAACCATTTGCTACCAAGGTCGTCAAAGTTAACTTGTACGCGAGATTGTGCGCCACTACCTTCATAATTCAGTACAGTACCAATACCAAACTTAGCATGCAGTACGCGTTGTCCTAAGTTAAAGCCACTGTCTTCAAATGCGGCATGGCTAACTGATGCGCTAAAACGCCCAGCGGCAGGCGGGCGAGAAACCTGTGTTTTAATACGGATTTCTTCTACGCAGTCTTCAGGGATTTCGCGTAAAAAGCGAGATGGGCTATGGTATTTTTCTTGCCCGTATAAACGGCGACTCTCAGCATGGCTAATGTATAACTTATCCATTGCTCGTGTCATGCCTACATAACAAAGGCGGCGCTCTTCTTCTAAGCGACCCGACTCTTCGTTGCTTTGCTGAGAAGGGAACATGCCTTCTTCTACGCCTACCATAAACACTAGCGGAAACTCTAAGCCTTTAGCTGAGTGAAGCGTCATCATTTGTACGGCGTCTTCGTGTTCTTCTGCTTGTCCTTCACCTGACTCAAGTGACGTATGGGCTAAAAAGCCTTGTAAAGGTGAGCTGTACTCTTCGTCTTCAGGCAGCTCATACTGATCACAAGCGCTAATTAGCTCTTCTAAGTTTTCTACGCGAGCACGGCCTTTTTCACCTTTTTCGGCTTGGTACATTGCCATTAAGCCTGAGGTTTGAATTGTGTACTTGGCTTGCTCATGCAAAGTTAGATCGCTAATTTTATCTTCTATTTGTTCTACTAGTTCTACAAACTTACTTACTGCACCAGAAGCACGACCAGATAAATGCTGTTGTTCTACAATTGCTTTTGCGGCATACCAAAGCGGTAACGATTCTGCTCGTGCACAATCGCGTATATGGCTCAATGTTTTATCGCCAATACCGCGTGCTGGCGTATTAATTACACGCTCAAACGCGGCATCGTCTTGACGATTACCTACTAGGCGTAAGTACGACAACGCATCTTTAATTTCTTGTCGTTCGAAGAATCGCATACCCCCATAAATACGGTATTTTAAGCCTTCTTGCAGCATGGCCTCCTCGAGTACACGAGATTGCGCGTTACTACGGTATAAAATTGCGGCATCTTGTAGGGCATTACCTGCATTTAACCAGCTTCGTAGTTTGCTACTTACAAAGCGTGCTTCGTCTAACTCATTAAATGCCGCATAAATAGAAATTGGCTCGCCATCGTTACCGTCGGTCCATAAGCTTTTACCCATACGCTCTGAGTTATTTTGAATTAATGCATTAGACGCTTTCAAAATAGTTGCTGTTGAACGGTAGTTTTGTTCAAGACGAATGGTTTCTGCGCTAAAGTCAGTTAAAAATCGTTTAATATTTTCGATTTTAGCACCGCGCCAACCGTAAATACTTTGGTCATCGTCGCCTACAATCATGATACTGCGTGTATCGCCTGCAAGTAACTTTAACCAAGCATATTGAATAGTATTTGTATCTTGGAACTCGTCTACGAGCATATGTGCAAAGCGTTGCTGATAATGACGCAGTAACGTTGGGTTATTTTTTAACACTTCGTAGCTGCGTAGTAATATTTCGGCAAAATCTACTAGGCCTGCTCTATCACAGGCCTCTTGGTAGGCGGCGTAAACACGCAGCATCATTTGCTCGTTAATATCGTATGCTTGAATATCTTTAGGGCGAAGTGCTTCATCTTTTTTAGCGCTGATGTACCAGCCAAATTGTTTGGCGGGCCATTTTTTATCATCGATATTCATCGATTTTAATAAGCGCTTGATCATCCGAAGTTGATCGTCAGAGTCTAAAATTTGAAAGGCTTCTGGTAAGTTAGCTTCACGGTGATGAGCACGTAAAATACGATGCGACAAACCATGGAACGTACCAATCCACATACCACCTACAGGGGCTTTTAGTGTTTCTTCAACGCGGCTGCGCATTTCTTTAGCCGCTTTATTAGTAAAGGTTACGGCAAAAATACTGTAAGCAGATGCTTGCTCAACTTGCATAAGCCACGCAATACGATGAACTAACACTCGTGTTTTACCAGACCCAGCACCTGCTAATACCAGCATGTTTTGTAGTGGGGCTGCAACGGCATCGCGTTGTTTGTCATTTAAGCCATCGAGTAATTGTGAAACGTCCATCGTTACGCCTTTTTAATCAATATTGTGGGCAGTATAACAGGTGTTTTTGTTAGGCTAAATAAAATACTGTTTTTATAAACAGCTATTTATAAAATAGCCTTAAAAACGAGTAACTTGATAATTTTTTGAACAAACAAAAAAGCGTAAACGCACAATAAAAATTGCTAATTTGACCTAAAGTTAGCAAAATTTACTAACTCTCTAAATCTAGACTAATTTAACTATTTGATTTGTAAGCTTTAATAAATTGGCATAGAGTGTGTAAGTAAATAATTATAAAATCAAACAAATACAGAGGTTAGTATGGCAGATCAAGGTTCTGGCGGTAACGTAATCGCAGCATTATGTAATATATTTTTTCCTGGTTTAGGGCAGTTAGTGCAAGGGCGTATTTTAGCGGCTATATTTTTTGCACTCGCTATTATAATAAGTTACGCACTAATTTATGTGCTTGTAGGTTTTGTACTAGTGCCTATTATTTACTTATGGTCGATTATTGACGCAGCGCGTTATAGATCGCGAAGTTAACTGCTTTAAAGTTGAATAAAATAGCGCCCTTGTGGCGCTATTTTACTTTATATGTCCTGTGGTTTGCGGGCGTTTACGTATATAATTACGCAATTAAAGATTTACAGGCAAATCCTATGGAATATCAATTTATTCGCGACCCTATTAGTGGGCTACGTATTAAAATAAGTAGTGAACACGCTATTATTGGTCGCTGGCTAAACGAAGAAATAGGCAAAGACAAAGTAGCTATGGTTCAAGCGCTTATTGCATCGGTGAGTTCAAGCTATGAGCCGCTAACGCTAAAAGGCCAAGAAATAGATTTAATATTAACCAAAGACGAAGCACTATTTGAAGCCCATGCGCTTCATCAAGACAGTGAAGACCTAATAGCGTATCAAGATGACGATTTAGCGCTTGAAGAAAATGGTTTAAGTAGTGGTTGTGGCTTTGAAGATTTCATTGATTTAATTGATTCATGGGCTGAATTTAGCGGCTCAAAGTAAACTACATATTAAGATAGTGCTGATGCGTTAAGCTTCCTTTATCTGTACTATTACACTAATCAAAAACGACAGGAATGAATATGTCTGCCAATTTAAACAAGCTAGTAGTTATGCTAGAAATGCAAAACGCCATGAACACTAAAGTACATGAGCAATGGTTTACTCAAGGATTCGAATGGTACCGCGCTATTTGGGTTGAGTGCGCTGAAATGCTGGATCATCATGGTTGGAAATGGTGGAAAAAACAAACACCAGATACTGAACAAGTTATTTTAGAGTTGGTTGATATTTTTCATTTTGGTCTATCGCTTAGAATTGACGGCAAAACTAGCTACGAAGACTTAGCAAAGCAACTTGAAGCTGAGCTTAGTAATGCTCAACAAGCGGATGACTTTAAACAAACGCTAGAAATATTAGCGGCTTCCGCCGTTGCAGATAAAACGTTTAATGCCGCTGCCTTTGCCGGCTGTATGGCGCAAATGGGTATGGATATTGATGATTTATATCGCGGCTACGTAGGTAAAAACACGTTAAACTTTTTCCGTCAAGATCATGGCTACAAAGACGGTAGCTACATTAAAGAGTGGAACGGGCAAGAAGATAACGAGCATTTAGTTGAAGTAGTTAAAAGCCTTGATACAGAACATGCAGATTTTGCAAAGTTAGTGTACCAAGGCCTTGAAGCGCGTTACCCAAAAATCTAGCCCACGTAAACTGAGTTAAATAATCTTACGATAGTCGGTAACACTCAGGTAATCGGCTATTTCGTTATGTGGTTGTTGGCTATCAGGGTTAGCAACTGCAAGTAAGTGCTCGATGCCGTATTCTCGTGCGGCATTTAATACCGGCACACTGTCATCTACAAACAAAGTGCGCTGCTTATTAAACCCTAAGTCTTTTTGTACTTGGTGCCACAAACTTTGCTGCTCTTTACTTACTCCATATTCATGAGTAGACACTACACCATCTAGGTAGTTATCAATCGCTGTATGCTCAAATTTCAGCATGACACTCTCAGGGTGGGCGTTGGTAAGCAAAATTAACTCTTTGCCTGCTTTTTTAAGCTCGGTTAAAAAATGAGGTACATCTTCGCGCATTTTAATTAAATGCTGAGACTCTCGTTTAAGCTCCATTATAGGCAAGTTTAATTGCTGCTCCCAATAATCTAAACAATACCACTGTATTTGACCGCTCACAGCTTGATAGCGTTTTAAAATATCTGCTTTAGCTGCATCTAGGCTAATGCCTCTAGCTAATGCGTGTTGCGCAGGGATAACGTTAAGCCAAAAATGACTGTCGTAATGTAAATCGAGTAATGTTCCATCCATGTCGAGCAAAACGGTATCGATTTTTGACCAATTTAACATAGGAATTTCAACTTATAAGGTTTATTATTGAACTAACTGCCATGATAGCAAATTAACGCCAATGACACAGAAAAAGCACCCAACACCACCACAAATCCTCAGTAACAATGTTGTTGCTAAAAGTCGCCTGTTTACTGTGGAGTCTTTAGAGTTAAAGTTTTCTAATAACGAAGAGCGCCAGTATGAGCGAATTCGCGGCGGTGGCCGGGGAGCAGTGATGATTGTTCCGTTAAGTGCAGATAATGAGTTACTACTTGTACGTGAATACTGTGCGGGTACAAACAATTACCAGTTAGGTTTTCCTAAAGGCTTAATTGATCCGGGCGAAACCCCAGGGCAAGCTGCTAACAGAGAACTTAAAGAAGAAATTGGCTTTGGCGCTGAGTATTTTAAACCATTAAGAACAGTAACAATGGCGCCGAGTTACTTTAATGCCACAATGCATATTTTATTTGCTAAGCAATTATACCCTCAAACCCTTATTGGTGACGAACCAGAGCCGCTAGTTGTTGTTAAGTGGCCATTAACTCAGTGGCAGTCATTATTAGACCAAGAAGATTTTACCGAAGCACGCAGTGTTGCAGCTTTGCTATTATTAGATAAGTATTTAGCGTCTGGAGCTGCCGATGAATAAATTAATCGAACCGTGCATTGAATTAGCTGAGCGTGCTGGCGATGCAATTATGGCCATTTATAAAAAAGGCGATATTGGCCAACAAGAGAAATCAGATAATACGCCTGTTACCAAAGCTGATCTAGCAGCAAATGACGTACTTGTTGCTGGATTAAAAGCACTTGCACCCGATATCCCAATTATGTCGGAAGAAACACCTATACCAGCACTCGCCGACAGACAAGATTGGCAGCGTTATTGGTTGCTCGATCCGATGGATGGTACAGGCGAATTTATTTTAGAAAGTGGCGACTTTGCAGTAAACATTGCATTGATTGAAAATAATCACCCTGTGCTTGGCGTTATTCATTGGCCTGCAAAAGGTGTGACTTATTTTGCTACTGCTAAAAATGGTGCCTTTAAACGTGAAAACTCAATTGATAAGCAAATATCTGTAGCGCCGCCAGAGAGCTTGACGCTTGCAGTGAGCCGCCGCCAAAAAATAGAAGCGGTGAGTCAGTATTTAAATAGTCAGTTTACAACGATTGCTATTGGTTCGTGTTCTTTAAAAGCCTGTACTGTTGCAGAGGGCAAAGCAGATTGTTTTTTAAGAATTGGTCCAACGGGAGAGTGGGATACAGGTGCTTCACAAGTTATTGTTGAAGAAGCCGGTGGTTGTATTACCGATGCAGAATTTAATCCGCTAACGTACAACCAACGAGAGAGTACTGAGAACCCTGACTTTATAGTGATGGGACATCCCGACTGGGAATGGCAAAAAATGATTAATCCACATCAAAGATTGATCGCAGAGTAGTAATTTGATTGCTTTTTGTTCGGTTGAACAACTTTAATTAGTTTAGGTCTTGCATTAAATGTTTATTCCTATATAGTAGCGCTCTCTTCAAGGCAGGCAAGTAAATATTACGAAAATGCTTTAAAGAAATTACAGGCGCGGGATGGAGCAGTCTGGTAGCTCGTCGGGCTCATAACCCGAAGGTCGTCGGTTCAAATCCGGCTCCCGCAACCAATTTCCTTAGGGATTGAGGTTACTGTAAACTCTAACTTAAGAGATAAAATAAAGTAGTCGATAGACTTAAAATATACAGGCGCGGGATGGAGCAGTCTGGTAGCTCGTCGGGCTCATAACCCGAAGGTCGTCGGTTCAAATCCGGCTCCCGCAACCAATTCTTTAATTGGAAGCCAAGTTGTAATGTAAGCAACTTTAAATAAGTCTACAAATTTCAGGCGCGGGATGGAGCAGTCTGGTAGCTCGTCGGGCTCATAACCCGAAGGTCGTCGGTTCAAATCCGGCTCCCGCAACCACTGAAATAAATAAGAATGAAACGACACGCTTAAAGCGTGTTTTTTTATGTCTAAAATTTGGTGTGTATATTGTGGCTCATAACCCGAAGGTCGTCGGTTCACCTTTTATAAGTTCAGGCTCCCGCAACCACTGAAATAAATAAGAATGAAACGACACGCTTAAAGCGTGTTTTTTTATGTCTAAAATTTGATGAGTGTGGTGATTTAGCTTATAGGATAAAGATCATCTTCACTGCATGAGGCATTCACTTCTCATAAGCGCAAGCTCCCGCCCCCCTGAGATACACTTTAAAATGTTATAAACTTCTTAAAATAAATCGTTATTACTTAAAACCTTGTTTGGTTTGTGTTAAAACGGCACAAATATTTTTAGGTTGTTACAAATATGACTGAACTTTACCACTGGTTTGATTTAATAGGCATTGCGGTGTTTGCTGTATCGGGCACTTTGCTAGCGTATGAGAAAAAAATGGATGGCTTTGGGGTCGTAGTTTTAGCGACAGTAACTGCTATTGGTGGTGGTACAGTGCGAGATCTAATTTTAGATGTTCCAGTGTTTTGGTTACACGATCAAAGTTACTTTTTTGCCATACTCGCTTCAGTATTTGTTACAACACGCCTTATAAATAAACAAAAGCCGATACCTCATTATATTTTACAAACAGCGGACGCGTTTGGGTTAGCTTTTTTTGCAGTAATGGGGGCGCAAAAAGCACAGCTTGTTGGTATGCCCGATATGACTGCGGTAATTATGGCTGTAATTACAGGCTGCTTTGGTGGATTAATTCGAGATGTGCTTGCACGCGAGATCCCTATGCTGTTAAAGGGTGAGCTTTACGCTATTACCTGTATAGCGGGTGGTACTGTTTATACGCTTGGCATTAGTTTTTCGTTAGCAACCGAAATGGCGATGGTATTAGGAATGTTAATGACCTTATTACTTCGTTTAGCCGCTATAAAATGGCAAATCACATTACACGTTTTTAAATATCCTGACTAAACTGGTGTAATCACACCATTTACTAGGATAAGGAATGTCGTTAGCTCGTATATTTTCTCGTGCTCAAGTGGGCATAAATGCCCCTGAAGTTATTGTAGAGGTTCACCTAGGAAATGGTTTACCCGCTTTTCATATTGTAGGCCTGCCCGAAGCGTCTGTTAAAGAGTCGAAAGACAGGGTACGTAGCGCACTCGAAAACTCACAATTTGGTTTTCCCGATCAACGAATAACCGTAAATTTAGCCCCAGCCGACTTACCAAAAGATGGTGGGCGGTTTGATCTGGCTATTGCGGTGGGTATTTTAGTCGCCTCTGGGCAAATAGTGTGTCCTGATATTCATAAGTACGAGTTTTATGGTGAGCTTGCTCTTAATGGTGAAGTGCGTGGTGTAAACGCTATTTTACCTTCGGTACTTGCTGCTAAAGAAGAAGATCGCTGCTGCTTTTTACCTCTTGCAAACGACAGCCTAGCAAGCCTAGTTAATGGCGTTAAACGCAAAGCCGTAAGCTCTATTCAAGAAGTATGGGGCGACCTACTTAATCAACAACCCTTGCCATTAAATATAGAGTACCCCGACTGCACGCAAGCCCCTGACTTTTTGCTCGATTTAAGCGATGTTAAAGGTCAGCCCGGTGCAAAGCGAGTATTAGAAATAGCCGCAGCTGGCGGGCATAATTTACTATTTTTAGGCCCTCCAGGTACTGGTAAATCAATGCTGGCCCAGCGAATGGCTACAATTATGCCTACTATGTCGGACGATGAAGCTATTTCAACAGCTGCGCTTTACTCTATTATTGGACAATCCATAGATTTAACTAATTGGCGACAGCGGCCATTTCGTAATCCGCATCATACGTGCTCAGCTGTTGCCTTGGTGGGGGGCTCTTCAAATCCCAAGCCTGGTGAAATTTCGCTGGCACACAACGGTGTGCTCTTCTTAGATGAGTTACCGGAATTCGAGCGTAAGGTGCTTGATTCACTGCGTGAACCAATGGAGACCGGCACAGTAACTATTTCACGTGCAGCTAGGCAAATGGAGTTCCCAGCGCAGTTTCAGCTTATTACAGCATTAAACCCAAGCCCAACGGGGAGCCATACTGATAAGCGGGCAACTCCCGATCAAGTTATGCGTTATTTATCGCGAGTATCAGGGCCTTTTATTGACCGTATTGATTTGCAAATAGAACTACCTCGTTTAACGAGTGTTGAGCTACAAAGTACCAAACCAGAGGAAACCAGTGCTGAGGTTAGAGCAAGAGTTGAGGCTGCTTATTATGTGCAGCTAAAACGCCAAGGTAAGGTTAATGCGAGACTTAATAATAAAGAAATGAGTGTGCACTGTGTACTTGCGCCTGCAGAGTTGCAATTTTTAGCTAGAGCAAGCGAGAAGTTGTCTTTATCGCCACGCTCTTACCATAGAGTAATTAAGGTGGCGCGGACTATTAGTGATTTAAAAGGCGCTGAAAACATTAGTTTAAATGAGCTTAAAGAAGCACTTAATTACCGCGCATTTGAGCGCCTTATTGCGCAATTAACTAAGTATTAAATAGAAAGCATATAGCCTTTACCGCGTACGGTAACGATGCGTTTTTGATCTTTTTCGTCATTTAATTTTTTACGTAAACGACCAATAAGCACATCAACAGTACGATCGTTTGGGCTCCAATCGGGCTGGCCTATTTCTTCTGATATTTTTTCACGGGATGTGGCTTTACCTGCATTACTAATTAAGCAAATAAGCACTTTATGTTCGGCTTCAGTTAAGCGTGACTCAACGCCCGCAGCAGTAATTAATGTGCGGTTATCAGGATGAAGCTTAAAGTCAGCATATTCTATAAACTCTTCGCTTTCGTCGTCTTCTAGGTTAACGGCAACACGCTTATAGAGCGCGCGCATGCGAAGTTCTAACTCAAGTAAATCGACGGGCTTACAAATATAGTCATCAGCACCTTGTGCAAGACCAGCGATACGATCGGCTTGGGAGTCACGACTCGATAATACAATAACGCCAATATCGGTCAGTGTGTTTAATTCTTTTGCGAGCTGAAGCCCGTCGCGCTTTGGTAAGACAATGTCAATTATGGCTAATGATATAGCACCGCGCAGGTTTACCCGCTGCCTTACAATGTTAAGTGCATCAGCGCCAGTGGGGTCTACCTCTATTGTAAATTCGGTATCTGCAAAGTGATTTTGGATGCGTTTAACGAGTAGTTCATCGTCTTCAACCAATAAAACATTAATAGCCATAGTACTTTATTTTGAATGCTTATAGCTCTGTATGGTAGCACCATTAGGTAAATGCTGAGAAGGGGGTTTATTAGTTTTAAGTAACTTAATATTTCAAAGATGTATAAGACGTTATTAGAGGATGAGGTTAGCACCTTTAGACTAATTAAAAGGTGCTAAATAATTAATTCTACTATTAATAAATCTGTATTAAGTCGTTATTTTAAAGGTTCAGGCTCAGTCATTTTTATACATCGAGTCCCACCATTGAGGCTCGTTTTTTAGCTTTTTATCAAAGTATGCGAGCATGGTGTTCCACCAATCAAATCGTTTATCGCGTGCATAGATTTGATGGTCAGCGCCTTTGTATTCTATTAACTCTACGTCTTTATTAAGCAGTTTAAGCGCAGTGTACATTGTTAAGCTCTCGCCAACAGGTACATTGGTATCGCTATCACCATGAAGAAGTAGCATAGGTGTTGTTACTTTGTCGGCATGAAATACAGGGCTATGTTGGCTGTAAAGCTCAGGGTTATTCCACGGGAAGCTATTTTTTGATGCTTCGCCAGAATATAAGTAGCCCCACCAACCTTCACCCCAATACGAGGTAATATTAGAAATACCCGCATGAGCTATTGAAGCACTAAATATATCGGTTTTAGTTGCCAATAACATGGTCATGAAGCCACCGTACGATGCCCCTAAGTTACCTACTTTTTTACTATCAACATAGTTGTATTTATTTAAAAAGGCTTGTGTGCCTTCGATAATATCATCTGCGGTGTAGTCGCCCCAGGCATTAACATGCTGCGCTGAAAACTTTTGTCCAAACCCTGTTGCGCCAGTAGGTTGCACTACATAAACAACGTAGCCATTTTCTGCCCATAAGTTAAACGGGTAACGACCTGTAAAACCACGCGTAACGGGTGAAGTACCGCCGTAGTAATACACGAGCGCAGGGTGCTTTTTAGTTTTATCTAAGTTGCTAGGAATGTACACACGACCCGTTATTTCGACACCATGTTTATTTTTAAAATTAAAGTCTTCTAATGTAGGGAGTCGTGTATTTGCATAGCTACTTGGTTTTGAATCCCATATTAAATCTGTTTTATTTTTACTTACGTTAAGGCGCTTTAGTTGTTGTGGAGCTAAAGCGTTGGTACCACTTAGTAAAATTTCGGTATTACGGTCGTATGAGTAACTAAATTGTTCAACAATATCCAATCCTGTATTTAACTTTTTAAAGCGCTGTTTACTTAAATCAAATAGGTAAAGTGGTTGAGTGTCTTGCTCTGTTACTTTAATGAGCGCATCGCCGTTTTCTAAAACTTGCAGTTGGCCAATAGCGGGGTCGAACTGTTTACTAAGTGCTTTTACGTTTTTACCGCCTTCAGTAAGTAGATAAAGTTGCCCGTCGTAGTTATTAGCAAGCATAGCTTTTGGTAGTGCTCTGCCTGCGCCATTTTTAAAGTCGGGACCTGCAACTACATAAATGTCTTTATTTGCATATTTAGCTAAATTAAACGTTTTAAATTTACCAAGCGATGAAAGCTTATTTGATTTTAAATCGAGTTCAACTAACTCTGTTTCTGGGTGTGTTGATGCCTGCATTGCCATTACTGGGCGGCTCATTAATATTTTGCCACGGTTACTATTTGAATCTTCAAGGCTGTAAGAAAGAGGACCATGGCTAAGTGCTTTTGTTAAACCACTTTTAGTATCAAGCATATAAATTTGGCTGATGGAACGTGCATACGACCAGCGATCTTGCAGACCTTTATAGTGCTTGGTTAAGCTGTTAGTGCTCTCAGGTGATTTAGACCAGCTAAACAAAAGACTGGTATCGTTATAAAAGGTAAAGCCATTAGCCCCTTCTAAATCGTTTGCTAATGTTTTTATTGAGAAGTTTTTACGGTTAAGTTGTTTAAGCTCACCATTTAACAAATACACTAAATATTGGTTATCTGGACTCCAAATAATGTTACTTGGTTGGCCTGCTTCAAAGCGATAAAGCGTTTGATTGTCTGAATCTTTAAGTACAGTAACTGTATTTGCTTGATTTTGTGTTTTATCACTATAAGTGCGAGTGGTAGTAACGTACTGCTTGGCATTAGGTGCGAGTGATAATTGGCTAATTGTAGGAGCATCAAACAGTTGTTTTGCAGATAAACGTTTTATGTGTGAAGTGCTAAGCGTAATTTTATCAACCTCGCTTTTAGGTGCAAAATCAAGCGTTACATCGTGCCAATTAGCTACTTGCTGGGCTACTATTAAAACAGTGTGAGTACTGTTATTTAAAGCTAACTTATAGCTATTTTTATCGCCTGTTTGTAGTTCGCCATTAATAAATAACTGCCCTTGCTCAATCCCTTTTAAGGTAAGCGTACCTTGCGTAAAGCGGGTTGTTTCAATATTAAATTTTAGTGCCTGTAACCCACCTAAAGTGAGCGCATTGATTTTATTAAACGGTTGCCAGTTTTGTTTTTTCCCAAATACAGAAAAACTATCGGTGTCTGCTTGTAGTTGCGGCAATAGGTTGTTAATAATCGCACTGCCATGAGGTGTCTGAAAAGGCTTTAACTGCATATCTTCGGCAAGTGGGCCGATAAACTGAATTTTTGATTTATCCAATGGTGCAGCTATTGCAGCAAAGCTTAAGCTGCTAAGCGTTAAAAGAGCTGCTGCGTACTTAAATAGCTTATTTTGATGACACCATGGTGCGCTAAATTTCATTATTATGCCTATTATTATTGGAAGTTTGGCCAAATATAGCATGTATTGTTACCATGCTCACATATCCAATATAGAGGAGAGAAAGTGACTTTACTGATAGTTTATATGGTAGTGGCGATTGTTATTTCGTTTTTATGTTCTGTGATGGAGGCTGTGTTATTAAGTATTTCGCCCAGCTATGTTGCATCACTTAGAAAAAAACACCCTGAGCTTGCTAAACAGCTCGAAAAGCTTAAAAACAATATAGATCAGCCTTTAGCTGCTATTTTAACTTTAAATACAGTTGCCCATACTGCAGGTGCAGCGGGAGTTGGCGCACAAGCGGCTGTCGTTTTTTCCGATGCGGCTGTAGGTATTGCATCAGCCATTATGACATTTCTCGTATTAATTCTTTCTGAAATTATTCCTAAAACCTTGGGGGCTAATTACTGGCGAGCTCTAACGCCAAGTGTTACTTACGCTTTGCGGTTTTTAGTTATATCACTAAAGCCTTTTGTATGGTTTGCACAAAAGCTAACAAATTTAATGGGTCCAAAGCACGATGAGGCTTACTATATTCGTCAAGAGATAGAGGCAATGGCTGATATAGGTACGGAGTCGGGTGCATTACATCAGGATGAGTCCGAAATAATTCGTAATTTATTGCATTTTAGACATGCAAAATTATGCGACTTAATGACGCCTCGAACTGTAATTTTTAAAATCCACAAAGACTTAACAGTAAATCAGTATTTAAACGATCACGGCTCGTCGTCATTTTCTCGTATATTGGTATTTGATAAAGACAGCGACGATATTGTTGGGTTTGTGCATAAAAACGATATTATGCTGGCATTTCACCGTTTAGGTACCGATTACAAAATTAGCAAATTGATTAAGCCTATTTATACCGTACCAACTTCTCAGAACGTATCGTCGTTACTGCAAACACTTTTAACAAAGCGCACTCATATATGCTTAGTTGTTGATGAGTACGGTGACGTGCAGGGTATTGTAACGTTAGAGGATATGATTGAAGCTTTAATGGGGTTAGAGATTGTAGATGAGCGTGACCAATCTACTAATATGCGCGCAGTAGCAAGGCAGCGTTGGCACAAACGCTTAGCAAGTAGTGCACATATAGTTAGTGAAGAAGATAAACACACTCGGGGTGATAATTAGCTAACAGGCCCCGAGTAAATATTAGTACCGCTTTAAGCGGGGCTGCCATCAGTTTTTAGCCAATCTTTAGCCCAAGATATAAATTCGTCTTGTGGTTTAGGGCGGCTAAATAAAAAACCTTGTATGGCTAGTTTTCTTCTATAATGCCTTAAATAAACGAGCTCTTCTGGTCGTTCAACACCTTCTGCTACTAAGTCTAAATTATCTTTACTCGTAATATTAAATAACGAACTTACGACCACTTGAGAAAATAAATCTGTTTCTATATGGCTAATAAGTGAACGGTCTATTTTAATTTCAGTAAAAGGAAGATTTCGAAGCTGATTCATATTAGTAAAACCAACACCAAAATCGTCTAGCGATATACCAAAGCCATGCATTCTTAATCTGTTTACTGTTTCTAATTGCATGAGGCTTGAGAGTGCATGTTGTTCTGTTATTTCTATAATTATATTACTAGGTGTGAGTTGGTTTAGTTCTAAAATAAGTAGTAATTTATTAGGGCAGTTTAGGTCATCGAGCTGGGTTGGCGATAAGTTAAAGGCCATTTTAAAATCATGACCTAGTTGCGCTGTCATATTTTTGAATTCGCTGGTGGCCTTTTCAAAAAGAGAAAATGTAATTTGATTAATTAAGTTGTGTTGTTCGGCAGTATTTATAAAACGGCAAGGTAAAATAATATTGTCGTCTTTACTTGATAAAATACGCGCTAACACTTCAACGCTTTCAATTTTATTGTTATCCGCGTTTATTTTTGGTTGGTAAAAAGGCGTTATTTCATCGTTTTTTAATGCATCAATAAGCTCATCTTTTGAAATGGCTGGCTCTTTTAATAAAGTGTGGCTGTTTAATTGCGCCACTTTAGTAAGTAACCTACTAACCTGAGACAGTTGCACTGGCTTTGAAATATTACCAATGAGGTGAGCGTTATGTTGTTTCGCGAGATTGGCAGCTAAGCTAATAACTTTATGGTCCATTTCAGAAACAATTATTATACCGCCTTGATAATGTAACTCTCCTAAGTGGCGGATTAATTCCATGCCGTCCATTTCGGGCATATTGAGATCAGTAAAAATAGCATCAAAGTAGTTGATATCCTCTTTAACTTTTTCAAGCGCTTCTTTTGCATTCAGGCACGTAGTTATAGTGTTGGACATACTCAATTCGTTAAGTATAGCTTCCATAACGATCAAAATTGCTTTTGAATCGTCAACAACTAAAATATTAGGCACTATCTTCTTCACTGTTATCCCTTTCAATGTATCGCTTGGAGTTACTATAAAAGTAGTAGTGTTTTTTTATTTTGTCAGTATCAAATGCTTTTATTTTGAAAATAGTTACCTAGCACCTTCTCTCGTGTTTTTAAGCTGATTAGGTATACTAGCGCCATTGTTTTAAACGGTCTTAATTATGATAAGAATAGATCTTACTTTAGCCGAGCAACCATTTTCGCTTATGGTGTCTGGGCAAAAAATTGTGCAGGTATTTCATGCGCAACAAGCCATTACCTTTGATAACCCTCGTGAAAACTACTATCAGTTTACTTACGACAACAAAAAAATAGGCATCAATACAGGGGCAGTCGAAGAGCAAAGCATTTCGCTCTTTGTAGATGATCAATTTGCAACACAACTTGCGTTGCCAGCACCTACAAATGGGTCACCTAAAAAAGGCTTTTTAGGGCTAGCTGCATTAGGTTTTAAGCTTTTTAAAAGCGCTAAGGTAATTAAAGTAGTGCTTGCAGGGGCTTCTGTTGCAGGCTATGCGTGGTTATTTAGTATTGAATTTGCACTAATGTTAATTGGTTGCTTAGTGGTACACGAATACGGCCATGTGCGAGCAATGAAATACTTTGGCATAAAAACCAAAGGTATTTACTTAATCCCATTTGTGGGTGGACTTGCAGTAAGTGACGATAAAATAACAACCCGCTGGCAAGATGTGGTCATATCGCTCATGGGGCCTGCTTTTGGCTTAATAACCTCTGTGTTGGGTGTTGTTTTATATTACGCCACGGAGATGGAAATATTTGCTGGTGTTGCGGTTCTTAGTGCGTTATTAAATTTATTTAACTTGTTACCTATTTTACCGCTTGATGGCGGGCATGTATTAAAAAGTATTAGCTTTTCAATGCGTTCATGGATTGGCTTAAGTGTATGTTTACTCGGTGTACTGTTTGGTTTATGGCTGAGCTACACATTTGGCTTAATGTTACTGGTATTCTTTTTGTTTGTAGGTGCGCTGGAAATTGTATTTGAATGGCGAGGCCGACATTACTCCCATTTAATGCCGCTTGATAAATACGGCCAAGGTTTTTCAGCGGTTATGTATGCACTGGTAGTTGCAGGCCATGTGGCAGTGATGATGCATTTTGCCGATTCAGAAAATCCAATATTGAGCCTGCCGATGACTATTTTATCGAGCTAGTATTTATCGTTCTAGGTAAAAGCGGGCTGTAATATTGGTTACAGCCCGTTAAAAATTAATAAAAGCTCAATACCAGCGATATAAAAACCCCAGTTACAAATAGCTGCACAACACAAAACCCCATAATATCTTTTGCTCTTAAGCCTGCGATAGCAAGGACTGGTAATGCCCAAAAAGGTTGAATTAGGTTAGTCCACGCATCACCCCACGCAACAGCCATTGCAACGCGAGATATATCGGCACCTAGCTCTTGTGCTGCAGGTATTACAATAGGTGCTTGTACAGCCCATTGGCCGCCGCCAGAGGGTACAAACATATTAACGAGTCCTGCACTTATAAAACTAAAAAATGGCAAGCTATCAGCATCTGCAACGGCAATAAAGCCACGTGATATCTGTTGTGCTAATCCGCTATCAACCATTACCGCCATAATGCCAGCATAAAAAGGAAATTGAATAACAATGCCAGCCCCGCTTGGAATTGCTTGTTGCAGACTGTTAAGTAAATTATGGGGTGTTTGATGCAGCGTAATAGCTAAAAACAAAAATACGGCAATAACGCTATTAAGGTTTAAGTTTCCGCCAGCAATAAAAAAGTAATAACCTAAATATGCCAAACCTAATAAGCCAATTGTCATACCGAGTAGTTTGCTTTGTTCCAAATGTTGGGCAGGTCTGGTTATTGTTGTGGGCTTAGGTGTTGTCTCTTGTAAAAGAGCTGGGTCGATATATACGCTTTCTTGATCGCTTGGCAGCATATAGCGATTAACGAGCGGCATAATAATGAATAAACCAACTAATATGGCTATATTAAAGCCCGCAAATAAAGTGTGCTCTGTACTAATAATACCAATGCTGGCCTCTGAGAAGTGACCATCGGTTGCGATAGTTAAAGGAATCGAGCCAGCTAATCCGCCATGCCATACAACAAAACCTGAGTAAGCGCTGGCTACTAATAATCGATAATCAACACGAGTATGTTTAGCAATTGCTTTGGCAAAAAGGGCACCAATAACTAAACCAAATCCCCAATTCATCCAGCTCGCTAAAAGCGAAATAAGCGTTACCAATATAATTGCTTTAGGTGCTGTATTTGCGAGTGTTGCTAGTTTTTCTAATAACTTACTTATAGGTGGCGTACTTGCCAACATATAGCCTGTAATTAACACTAGTAGCATTTGCATCGCAAAACTTAATAAGTTCCAAAACCCACCTCCCCACGCTTGTAATACTTCAATGTTAGTTGCGGTTGTAAATAAGCTCGCACTGACAAGGGTAATTATTGTAAGTAAAATTACAAATATAAAAGGGTCGGGAAGGTAGCGTTCTACAATTTTAGTAAAAGGGCGGGCTATTTTATTAAGCATAAGCACAACTGTTTTGGTTATTATTCTAACGCTAATTAATCATGAAAAATCACCATTGGCAAACAGCATTTAGTCTAATATTTGCGGTTAAAAGCTTAAACATTGCTTAAAAGCATCGCTTACAGTAACGTACTGTTTATAGATAATTTACTAACGAAGACTTTGTATTATGCCGGTGATATTTAAAAGGCTAGCGTTACTTGTTCGCGCTCATATAGATCAGTTGAGTTGGCAAGCAGTGGCATTAGCTATTTTGACTCATATGCTATTAACATGGAGCTTACTATTTATAGCGAATGAGAAAGCGTTAACCTCACTTACTACCTTTTTTTACTATTACACAGTAACAACATCAACAGTGGGATATGGTGACTTTAGTCCAACTACTGATCTTGGTCGTTGGGTGGTTGCATTAATACAAATTCCATTTGGTTTAGCTTTATTTGGTGTTTTGCTAGGAAAAGCAGGACAAACTGTTACTTACTTAATTAGGCGCGCTATGACTGGTGATAAAAACTTTGCCCACAGTAACCACCATATTATTATTTTTGGTTGGCACGACACTCGTACAAAAAAGATGATTGATTACATTTTGGCAGATACGAAACGTACTGACCGTCGTATTTTACTCGCGGTAACAGAGCAAATGGATCATCCTTTTTTAGCTAACGAAAGCGTTGATTTTGCACGTTTAACGAGCTTTACTAATTTAGCTGAGCTAGAGCGGGTTGCTATTCGTAGTGCTGATAAGGTGATTATTGATGGTCAAGATGACGATCAGACATTTACAACAGCCCTGCGCATTAGTCGCTTAGTAAAAGATGATTGTCATATAAGTGCTCACTTTTTGGATGAAACCAAAGTTGAGATGATGTTAGAGCATTGCCAAAATGTAGAGTGTAGTAGTGCAAAATCAGCTGAGATACTCGTACGCTCAATGCAAGATCCAGGTTCGAGCCGTGTGCAAGAGGAGCTGCTATCTACTTTGCACGGCGATACACAATTTAGTTTGAAAATACCAGGCGGCTGCAAAGATATGGAGTTTGGTACTTTGTTTCATCATTTTAAGCTTGAGCATGATGCAATACTGTTGGGTGTTGCTCATAATTTAAGTGCACAAAATATGGATTTAAATCCACCATTAGATTACAAAGTAAGTGAAGGCGATATTCTGCACTATATATCGGTAGATCGAGTATTAAGTAGTGAAGTAGACTGGTCGAGCCTAGAAAAATAATGAATGAAGTTGTATTTTTAATTGTTGTTTTAAGTGCTTATATATTACCTGTCGTTATTGTACTCAACAGTAAGCGTACACAGGGTCATGAAAAGAATGGCTGGCTAATGGGAATAATTATATTTTCTTGGTTAGGGTTAATGATGTACTTTGCCATTGTGCCCAAGTATGGGCACAAAAAGAAAAAGGTTAAATAGAGTAGTTGGCCTTTACAGCCGCTTTTACTGGCGTAATTACTCTTCTAGTTGCTTAATTTTATGCTCAATTAAAGGATCGTCAGGTACAAGTTGTTGAGCAACTTCTAATAACTGAATGGCATCATTAGGATGCTCATCTTGATGCTTGAGGGCAACATCTATTAATGGCTGAATATCAATTTTTGCCTGATGTTCCTGTACGTGAACTTCTTTTTCATCAATCAAAATATTATGAGCTTTGCTTAATAGTGTTTGACGGTGAGCTGAGTTTACATTCGCTTTATTAAGGCTTTTGTAATAATCCTCTTTAAAGCGTAAGGTTTTAGTTTGCATACGAAATTGCGCAATATCAATTTGCTGATGCTGGATAAAATCGACGGCTACTTGCTTATAAAATCCAAACTTATTCAAATATGTGGCATGCGTGCCATGTCCCATACCAAATACCCGTAAGTGAGTTAACTGCTTATAGCGCTTAGCGTGCATTCGGTCTATACGATTAGTAGGATCGTAAATAATATAGCCTTGGGCATCTCCTAAATCTAGATCGTGATAATCTTGCTGCCAATCAAACTGCTGAGCTATATCGGTACTAGAGCGGTCATCCCACGGTACTAATTCTTTATTTTTAGTACTTACCGGATGGAAGAACAACACTTGGTTTAGTTTTAATAGTTTAGCAAAAGCGCCAACAGCAAATCCGCCACGACTTAAACCATAGCCAAGTCGACAATTAAACGGCGTAAGTAATGTTGATAATTGCTCGAGAAAAAAGATTAAATTACGATTACGAAACCAATTACTTTTACCTAAATGCTGAAAAGCGATTACGTTTACGTTTTGTTTTTGAGCTAAGTGATAACCCCATGGTGCAAAATCAGGGTGAAGATCTTGCTCTTGCACGTTAGTGCCAGCAGGGGAGAAGGTAAAAAGCAGGGGTTTATTAACGTCAACAAAATCATACTTAACAAATACATCGCCGAGTAAATCATTACCCGTCATGGGTAATCGAGTTTGTTGCTCATTGCGCGGGAGAGTTAACCATTCATCTAACCAATACAGTAATTTCATTAATCCTCCAGCTATAAGTCAGCATAGATCATATCAAACTCAATGAAATTAGGTCAAACCAATAGGGTATTACTGCGCCATTTTGATTATTACATCCCAGTCATTTTTAGTAACAGGCATTATTGATAGACGTCCGCCCTTTTTAAGTGCGATTTCAGTAATATTGTCATTGGCTTTAATATCTTTAAGGCTAATTAATTTTTTTAAATGGCTTTGATAAGTAACCTCAACAACAACCCAACGTGGTTTGTCGCTGGTGGCTTTTGCATCGTAATAGTCGCTGCTTAAATCAAATTGAGTGGGGTCTGGGTAGGCTTCTTTAGTAACCTCGGCAATGCCCGCTACGCCCACGTGTTTACAGCTTGAATGGTAAATCATGACTGAATCACCGACTTTGACGTCGTCACGCATAAAATTTCGTGCTTGGTAATTACGCACACCTTCCCAAAGAGTCGTTTGTTTTGGTGCGTTTTTTAAGTCATCTAATGAAAACGCATCGGGTTCAGTTTTAAATAGCCAGTAAGCCATAACAGTATTCCTAACAAATATTTACTTCCCACTATTGTATAGTATCATTTGGACACTAGGGTAATGAGGAAGAAATAATGAGCCAAGTATTAGATGATTTATTGTCGTTGTTAACACTTGAAGAAATTGAGCAAGGTTTATATCGAGGACAAAGCCAAGATTTAGGCTTTGGTGCTGTATTTGGTGGTCAAGTAATGGGGCAGGCGCTTTCTGCTGCCAAAGAAACTCTACCTGAAGGGCGAATAGTTCATTCATTACATTCTTACTTTTTACGCCCAGGCGATCCGGCTAAACCCATTGTTTATGACGTTGAAACTATTCGTGATGGAAAGAGCTTTAGTACGCGCCGAGTCAAAGCAATTCAGTACGGTAAACCTATTTTTTATATGACCGCGTCATTCCAAGGTGAAGAGAGTGGGTTATCGCATCAAGCGACAATGCCTGATGTTCCCGCACCTGAAGAATTACGTTCATCGCTTGAGTTTTACCAAGATAACGCTTCGCATATCCCAGAGGTTATCCGTAATAAGTTTACCCGTGAAATGCCAATTGAAATGCGACCGGTTACTTTTCATAACCCGTTTAAACCAGAAGTTATGGAGCCGGTAAAGCATATTTGGTTTAAAGCTAATGGTGAAATGCCGGACGATCAGCGTATCCATAATTACTTATTAGCGTATGCGTCTGATTTTGAGTTTTTACCAACTGCATTGCAACCTCATGGTGTATCGTTTATGCAGCCAAATATGCAAGTAGCTACTATTGATCATGCAATGTGGTTTCATCGTCCATTTAGAATGGATGATTGGATTTTGTATTCAATTGATAGTCCAAGTGCGAGTAATGGGTGTGGTTTGGTACGGGGGCAGTTTTTTGATCGCCAAGGCAACTTGGTTGCCTCAACAATGCAAGAAGGGGTTATGCGTCAACGCTAACCCCTTCTGTAAATGCATTGCTAGTTACACTGATCTTGAACTATATCGCTGATTGACTGCCAGACGCGTGCTGGCAGTAATGTTTTAAGGTGTGCGTAGGTTTCACATAGTTGTGTGCTACCTACTAAGCCCTTATCACCCTCTGTTATTAATGACTCACCACGTAAGTTTTCGATAAAACTAACAAGTACTTTTTTGTCAAAAAACTCAGGTGTTTTTATGCCGTGCAGTGTACCTAAACGTTGTGCGAGTACTTGGCTTTCTCTTTCAAGTTCTGCTTTTTCAATGCCATCACTTGTTTGAATAAAACCAATTACAATAGCGTAACGTTGTAGAGTAAAGCTAAGTGCTCGTCCAAGCATTTCAAGCTTAGCTAGGCAGTCATTACTGTTCGTTATATGAATGTTATCGCCATCAAACTCAATTAAATTTTGATCAGCAAAGTTAGCTAAAATACGCGTTATATAGTTTTCATCAAGAGGCTGTAAATACCATTCTTTAGCAAATAACGGATAAAACGTTTTTACAAGTTGCTGGCATTGCTCAATAGTTGTGCTGTGTTGTTTAAATAGATGTAGTGCAATTAAGCTTGGTACTGCAAACAAGTGCAAAATGTTGTTTCGGTAGTAATTAAACAGTATTTTTTCTTTATCGCTAATAGTAATAATTTCGCCAAATTCATCACTGATAACTTCAAACTTATTCAGCTTTAATGCATGCGTTAGTAATTGCTCTGGTGTTTCGTCTGGCGCGGTTACTTTATCGCTATAGCTTGCATCGCGCTGTAAGCGCAGATAAAAATCAAGTTGTGCTAATAGCTTTGGTTTACTCAATGCTTGTTTATCGTTAACCAGCAATATCATCGCTAGTAAGTTAACAGCATTAAGCGCCGCCGCATTATTAATTTTAACCATTACTTGGTCGGCAAGTTTAGTTACTTGTGGCGCTAACCATTGTGGCTTTTGCACGTCGGTTGGGTGTATTGAATCACGCCAATCAGGTTGGTTATCGTTTAAGTATTGGTTAATCGAGATTGGATCACCAAAGTTTAAATTACCACGACCGTAGTTTTTAAGGTTTTTGATTGCCTTAAAAATACCAAATATAGATTCGCCTTTTTTATCTTTTCCATCTAGCTCTTTAAGGTAGGTGTTAATTTCCATTACGTGCTCGTAGCCAATGTACACAGGAACGATAGATATTGGTCTGTCTATTCCGCGCAGCATTGCTTGTAATGTCATAGATAGCATACCTGTTTTAGGTGGAAGTAAGCGCCCAGTTCGGCTTCGACCGCCTTCCGTGTAAAACTTAACAGAGTAACCTTTAATAAACAGTTGGCTTAAATACTCTTTGAATATGGCAGAATAAAGTTTATTGCCTGCAAACGAGCGACGAATAAAGAATGCCCCAGAGCGTCTAAATATGCCACCGGCAGGGAAAAAGTTAAGATTTATACCAGCAGCTATATGCGGAGGTACTAAACCCAAATGATAAATAGAGTAAGTAAGCAGTAAGTAATCCATATGGCTGCGATGACAAGGCATATAAATTATTTCATGTCCTTTATCTGTTAGTTCATGAATTTGTTCGGCGTGTTTAATATCAATACCATTATAAAGCTTATTCCATAACCAAGTTAAAAACCTTTCGGCCACACGTATCATTGCTTCAGAGTAATTAGCGGCTATTTCATCAAGTAGCTTAAGTGCATTTTGACGAGCTTCTGTTTGGCTAATGTTTTTAGCGTTCGCTTCATCTTGAATTGCTTTTTTTATAGTAGGTGACGCTAATAATGAATTAAATAATTGCTCACGAGATGGCATTTTAGGGCCTGTAGCAGCTAGCTTTTGGCGCTTAAAGTGAACACGCGCTACGCGTAATAATTTATGAGGTAACTCACTTACGTCGGCTTTTTCATTGACTAAAAGTGATAAGTCGAGTGGTTGGCTAAAGCGAATAAAGTTATCGCGCCCTGAAAATAACACCACAAAAAACTTTCTAAACCAGCTTGGAGTAAGAGAGTGTGTAATTAAAGTACGTAGTCCTGGCTTTTCTTTACCTGGATCGCGCCCCCATAAAATAGTAACAGGCACCACTTGTACGTTTTGCTGACCGCTTTTTATTAAGTACTCAATAATTTGCTTGCCTTGGGCTAAAGCATTGGTTGGTTTTGCTTCATCACCAAATAACGGTGGAGGATTTTTAATACCAATAAAACGGTCTAAATTTTGGGTCCCTAGCACTTGCTCTTCTGTTGGGCTAGGTAGGCCATTCTTTTTACAAACATGCGCCAGCGCGGCTAAATCAAAACGTGAATTTAAACGCACTATGTAAAATGTAGGGTACTCAGGGTTTAGATCATACTGTTTAATAGGATTTTCTGGCAGCACTTTGCTTTTCACAAATAAGCGGCTAAATCCAGCAGACATAACATTTAAACAATAATTAAAAATACGCATCGACTCACCATATTGAGAGTATTAAGGGCAAAATTAGCGCAACAGGATACCATAATATCTAAAAATCCCTTAGTTTGCGCAATTAAGATGTTTAGTTGTTTGTTGACTAGCATCAAAAGCATTAGTTCAAGTATAGCTATTGAACATGTATGGACGCATATTTAATCAAATTAGTATTCATTACATTGTTTCTAAATAGTTGTTGCATTTATCACCAATACCTCTATAATACGCAGGCTTTCAAAATTCCTCTGGGAATTAGAAAGGATAAATTAAGCTTGGATTTCAAGCTAATAAACAGGAGTTCCGATTTGGAACTCAACGTAGATATAATCAAACAGCCGACATCTTAAGTTTTAAGATTGTTTCGGTCGTTTTTTTATGCTCTTTTATATGCTCTTTATATTGAGGTTAAGAATGTCAAATCAACGCATTCGTATTCGCCTAAAAGCTTTTGACCACCGTTTGATTGACCAATCAACGGCAGAAATCGTGGAAACTGCGAAACGCACTGGCGCACAAGTACGTGGTCCAATCCCACTACCTACACGCTTTGAACGTTTTACTGTACTAACTTCACCGCACGTTAATAAAGATGCGCGTGATCAGTACGAGATCCGCACCCATAAACGTCTGATAGACATCGTAGAACCAACTGACAAGACTGTAGACGCGCTTATGCGTTTAGATCTTGCTGCTGGTGTTGATGTTCAAATCAGCCTGGGTTAATCGAAAGATTAGAGAGGTTTTAGGAAAATGGCATTAGGTCTAGTCGGTCGTAAAGTGGGTATGACACGAATCTTCACTGAAGATGGTGTATCTATCCCTGTGACAGTTATTGAAGCGACACCTAACCGCATTGCTCAGATCAAATCTGACGCAACAGACGGTTATAACGCGCTTCAAGTAACCGCAGGCACTAAAAAAGCAAGTCGTGTAAACAAAGCTAAAGCGGGTCATTTCGCTAAAGCTGGTGTTGAAGCGGGTCGCGGTCTGTGGGAATTCCGCCTTAACGGTGGTGAAGGCGATTTTGAAGTAGGCGCTGAGCTTACTGTTGAATTATTCAACGAAATCAACAAGGTTGACGTAACCGGTACTTCTAAAGGTAAAGGTTTCCAAGGTGGTGTTAAGCGCTGGAATTTCAGCATGCAAGACGCTACACATGGTAACTCTCTATCTCACCGTGCTCCTGGTTCAATCGGTCAAAACCAATCACCTGGTAAGGTGTTTAAAGGTAAGAAAATGGCCGGTCATATGGGTGCTGAGCGTGTAACGACTCAAAACTTAGAACTAGTTCGCGTTGACGCTGAGCGTAATTTGCTTTTAGTTAAGGGTGCAGTACCTGGAGCTATTGGCGGTGACGTTATCGTTAAACCAGCTGTTAAAGCATAAGTCCTGGAGATTTAGTGATGGAATTAGCAATTAAAGACGCTTCTGGCGGTCTTGAAGTTTCTGAAGCTACTTTTGGACGTGAGTTTAACGAAGCATTAGTACACCAAGTAGTTGTTGCATACGCAGCAGGTGCTCGTCAAGGTACTCGTGCTCAGAAGACACGTTCTGAAGTAAGCGGTGGTGGTAAAAAACCATGGGCTCAAAAAGGTACTGGCCGTGCACGTGCCGGTACAATCCGTAGCCCAATTTGGCGTTCAGGTGGCGTTAGCTTTGCAGCTAAACCACAAGACCACAGCCAAAAAGTAAACCGTAAAATGTACCGTGGTGCGATTAAAAGCATCTTATCTGAATTAGTTCGTCAAGAGCGTTTAATCGTTGTTGAAAGTTTTGCTCTAGCAGCACCAAAAACTAAAGAACTAGTTGCTAAGCTTAAAGAACTTGAGCTTAAAGATGTTCTTATCGTGACTGAAGAAGTAGATGAAAATCTTTTCTTATCGGCACGTAACCTTTATAAGGTTGACACACGTGATGTAGCTGGTATCGATCCTGTAAGCTTAATTGCTTTCGATAAGGTACTTATTACAGCCGCTGCTGTTAAGCAACTTGAGGAGGCGCTAGCATGATTCGCGAAGAACGTCTTTTAAAAGTGATCCTTGCTCCACATATCTCTGAAAAAAGCACAATTGCTGCTGAAGAAAACAATACTATTGTTTTTAAAGTAGTAAATGACGCAACTAAAGCTGAAATTAAAGTAGCAGTTGAGAAGCTTTTTGAAGTAGAAGTAACGGGTGTTCGCACACTTAACGTTAAGGGTAAAACAAAACGTACTGGCGCACGTTTCGGTCGTCGTAGCGACTGGAAAAAAGCTTACGTTACTCTTAAAGAAGGCAGCGAGCTAGACTTTGTCGGCGGCGCCGAGTAATAAGGGGATAGAATTATGGCACTTCAAAAGTGTAAGCCTACTTCTGCGGGCCGTCGTCACCTAGTTAAAGTGGTTAACTCTGATCTACATAAGGGTAAGCCATACGCACCACTTTTAGAGAAAAACTCTAAATCAGGTGGTCGTAATAACAATGGTCGTATTACGGTTCGTCATATCGGTGGTGGTCATAAACAACATTACCGTTTAATCGATTTTAAACGTACTAAAGATGGCATTCCAGCCACTGTTGAACGTTTAGAATACGATCCAAATCGTAGCGCAAACATCGCTCTTGTATTATATGCAGACGGTGAGCGTCGTTACATTATCGCACCAAAAGGCTTAAAAGCTGGCGATGCAATCCAGTCTGGTGTTGATGCACCAATCAAACCTGGTAATGCATTACCAATGCGTAATATGCCTGTAGGTTCGACTGTTCACAACGTAGAATTAAAACCAGGTAAAGGTGCTCAAATCGCACGTTCTGCTGGTGCATACGTTCAAATCCTTGCTCGTGATGGTCAGTATGTAACATTACGTCTTCGTTCAGGCGAAGTTCGTAAAGTTGAATCTGATTGTCGTGCGACTCTAGGTGAAGTAGGCAATGCTGAGCATATGCTTCGTTCACTTGGTAAAGCAGGTGCAAATCGCTGGCGTGGTATTCGTCCGACAGTTCGTGGTGTTGCCATGAACCCGGTAGATCACCCACACGGTGGTGGTGAAGGTCGTACATCTGGTGGTCGTCATCCTGTGTCTCCATGGGGTAAGCCGACTAAAGGTGCGAAGACGCGTAAGAACAAGCGTACGGATAAATTTATAGTACGTCGTCGTACTAAGTAATATTGAGGAATAGCCATGCCACGCTCTCTCAAGAAGGGTCCTTTTATAGACCTACACTTGCTGAAGAAGGTAGAGAAAGCTTTGGAAAGCGGTGAGAAAAAGCCAATTAAAACTTGGAGCCGTCGTTCAATGATCATACCTAACATGATCGGATTGACCATTGCTGTCCATAATGGTCGCCAGCACGTACCAGTTTTCGTTTCTGACGAAATGATCGGTCACAAACTAGGTGAATTTGCACCAACTCGCACTTACCGTGGCCATGCTGCGGATAAGAAAGCGAAGAAACGATAAGAGGGGAAGATAAATGCAAGCATTAGCTAAACATAAATTCGCCTCTGGTTCGGCGCAAAAAGCACGTCTAGTTGCAGATCAGATCCGCGGGTTACCTGTAGATCGCGCACTAGAAATCCTGGCGTACAGCCCTAAGAAAGCGGCTGTATTAGTTAAGAAAGTACTTGAGTCTGCTATTGCTAACGCAGAGCATAACGAAGGTGCTGACATTGATGAGCTTCGTATAACAACGATCTTTGTGGACGATGGTCCTACAATGAAACGTATTATGCCTCGTGCTAAAGGACGCGCAGATCGCATCCTTAAGCGTACAAGCCATATCACTGTTATGGTTTCAGATAGCTAGGAGTATAAGTAATGGGACAAAAAGTTCATCCTACTGGTATTCGCCTAGGTATATCTAAACCTTGGGTTTCTACCTGGTACGCGAGTTCAAAAGATTTCTCTGCACAGCTTTTTGGCGATCACAAAGTTCGTACATTCCTTACTAAGGAATTAAAAACGGCTTCTGTGTCTAAAATCGTTATTGAGCGTCCAGCAAAATCAATCCGAGTAACAATTCACACGGCTCGTCCGGGTGTTGTTATCGGTAAAAAAGGCGAAGACGTAGAAAAATTACGTCAAGCGGTAACTAAAATCGCTGGTGTACCTGCTCAGATTAATATCTCTGAAGTACGTAAACCAGAACTAGATGCACAACTAGTAGCAGACGGCATTGCCTCTCAACTAGAACGTCGTGTTATGTTCCGTCGCGCTATGAAGCGTTCGGTACAAAATGCAATGCGCATCGGTTCTAAAGGGATTAAAGTTGAAGTTAGCGGTCGTCTTGGCGGCGCTGAAATCGCACGTTCAGAATGGTATCGTGAAGGTCGTGTACCTCTACATACTCTTCGTGCTGATATCGATTACGCAACTTCTGAAGCCTTAACCACTTATGGTATCATTGGTGTTAAAGTTTGGATCTTCAAAGGCGAAGTTATTGGTGGTTTACCACTAGTACAAGAGCAAGAGAAGCCAGCTAAACGCGCACCAAAGAAAGCCAAGAAAAGTGCTAAGTAGAGGTAGCGAGTAATGTTACAGCCAAAACGTACAAAATTCCGTAAAATGCACAAAGGCCGCAACCGCGGTTTAGCGCAAAACGGTAACAAAGTAAGCTTCGGTACTTTCGGATTGAAAGCAACTGGCCGTGGCCGTATGACTGCTCGTCAAATCGAAGCAGCTCGTCGTGCTATGACGCGTCACGTGAAACGTCAAGGTAAAATCTGGATTCGTGTCTTCCCTGACAAACCGATTACAGAAAAACCTCTTGAAGTTCGTATGGGTAAAGGTAAAGGTTCTGTTGAATATTGGGTTGCTGAAATTCAGCCTGGTAAAGTACTTTACGAAATGGAAGGTGTTTCAGAAGAGCTTGCTCGTGAAGCGTTTGACCTTGCTGCTCGTAAACTGCCATTCAAAACAACTTTCGTAACTCGGACGGTAATGTGATGAAAGCTAGCGAACTAAAAGATAAAAGCGTAGAAGAGCTTAATGCTGAACTTCTAGGACTACTTCGTGAGCAATTTAATATGCGCATGCAAGCTAGCACTGGTCAGTTAGCTCAGACACACACGCTAAGAACAGTACGCCGCGATATCGCGCGTGTAAAAACAGTTATTAACCAGAAGGCAGGTCAATAATGAGCGATAAAATTCGTACTCTTCAAGGCCGTGTAATCAGCGACAAGATGGAAAAATCTTTCACTATCGCTATCGCACGTTATGTGAAGCACCCAATCTATGGGAAATTCATTAAACGTACGACTAAGTTACACGTACATGACGAAAATAACACAGCAAAAGCGGGTGACGTAGTTACTATCCGTGAATGCGCACCAATTTCTAAGAATAAATCTTGGACTTTAGTAGACGTTATTTCTAGTCCAAAACAAGCTTAATTTTTAATTAAGTTAGTTTTGTAAAAAAGCCCTGGCATTAGCCGGGGCTTTTTGTTTTCTGGAACTGCCTTGTCTTGAAACGTGTTTACACATTTAGGACTTATACCAATCCGCAATAATACTTAATCATTTTACGAGGCTAAACGTGTCGCTACCTGCTTTAAAAAATGCTCATTTAGAACAACTAAATAGCGAATTTCTGCCTAGCTATCAACACGTTTTTCCAGCCTCAAAATAGATCACTTAATTAAGCGAATTGGTATTATCTTTTTATCAGAAATACAAAAGCATGTAGGGTAGTTTTCTGGTTTGTGTCATCAACTCCGTTATTGCTATATATTTTTTAGTATCAGAACTAGTGGCTGAATCATAAAAGTTTGATTATAAGCTTACATATCTCAGTAACTTTAATACTTGCTATAGGCATATAAGCCGTAGCGTTACTTTTCTCTTACTTTATTTCAATGTTACAGTTTTAAGGTATCGAAAATAGATATTCAAATATAACTTTAATCATTCGCTTGTCTGGTTTTTTTATGTCTAAAACCTCAATTTATCGCCTTAAATGAATATTCTGGTATGATTAGCAAATATGCGCTTTTGAATGAATTTTTGAGGTAATAATGACGCGTAGTTTTGAATTTCATTTAACTGATGAGATTGCCACGGTTACAATGGGTAATCGCGTTGCTGATATTATAGAGCAAGGTGCGGTTATTTATTTACATGGTGATTTAGGTGCTGGTAAAACAACGTTTACACGAGGTGTAGTGCAAGGCTTTGGCCATACAGGTAAGGTTAAAAGCCCGACCTATACACTAGTAGAACCTTATGAGCTTGAGCGTGCAAATGTTTATCATTTTGACTTATACCGCTTAGGTGATCCTGAAGAACTCGAATACATGGGAATACGCGATTATTTCTCAGCAGACGCAATTTGTGTTGTTGAATGGCCTGAAAAGGGTGGTGAATTGATTCCTGTGCCTGATTTAGATATTACTCTAAGCTATGTGGGTAACGAACGTAAAATTGTTATAAATAGTGCGAGTGAGCGCGGTATAGCAATTGTCGAAAAACTAAATAATCAATAATAATATAGTTAAGGCAGTAATTATCCAATGAGCCGAGGTGTAGTTAAACTTTTTATTTATCTTATGGTTATCACCATAAGCTTGCCGCTATGGGCTAAAAACACAATCAATAGTGTGCGTGTATGGCCGTCTCCAGATAGTACGCGCGTGGTATTTGATTTAAATGATAAGCCCGACTTTAGCTATTTCATGCTTAAAAACCCTAGCCGCCTAGTGATTGATTTAGAAAATACTAGCGAGTTAAAAACATTGCCAGGTGTGCCCCCGAAACATCAAATAGTAAGCAAATTACGTTACTCAAAACCTAAAAATAAACAAAGCGTACGTTTAGTATTTGAATTAAGCGCGCCAATAAAGCCAGTGGTATTTGCCCTCGCACCTACAGGCCCTTATAAAAATAGACTCGTTGTTGATTTATATAATAAAAGCCAAGCTACTACAGTTGTTTCTCCTGCTCAAACAGCCGCTAAAAACCGTCAACTAAGCCAAGAGCGCGACATTGTTATTGCGATTGATGCGGGGCATGGCGGCGAAGATCCTGGTTCAATTGGGCCATCAGGCACCTACGAAAAAACAGTTACACTGCAAATTGCGAAACGTTTAGAGCGCATGATTGATGGCGAACGTGGCATGATTTCGCGCATGGTACGAAGCGGTGACTATTTTGTAAAATTAAATACCCGTACTAATCGAGCCCGTGAAAAAAAGGCAGATTTTTTTGTTTCTATTCATGCTGATGCATTTACAAGCCCTGGGCCAAATGGTGCCTCTGTGTGGGTTTTATCATTAAGACGTGCTAATTCAGAAATAGGTAAATGGATAGAAGATAAAGAAAAACACTCCGAGCTTTTAGGTGGCGCTGCTGATGTAATGAAAGATGCCGCCAATGAAAAATATCTAGCACAAGCGTTGCTTGATATGTCGATGGACCACTCTATGAAAACTGGCTTAAATGTAGCTGATGAAGTGGTTAAAGAGCTTCGTAAGGTTGCCAAACTGCATAAAAAAGATCCCCAGCATGCGAGCCTTGCAGTACTAAAATCACCAGATATTCCATCTATTTTGGTAGAAACGGGGTTTATATCTAACCCGCGAGAAGAAAAGCTACTTAAAAGCCCTAATCATCAAGAGCGTTTAGCTAAAGCTATATTTACTTCAATTAAAAATTATTATTTGAAAAATCCGCCGGATGATTCTTTATTTGCTAAATTAAAGTCGCAATATCCAACAAAGCATAAAGTACGCCCCGGTGAATCTTTAAGTATGTTAGCGAGTCGCTATGGCGTTACAGTCAATAAATTAAAACAAGTTAATAAGCTTAGTTCTAATACCTTATTTATTGGGCAAGAGCTCGATATACCTCAAAGTTAGTCATTATTATTAGCGCAATGTTTGCTAGGAAGTCTCATGAATATTGAAATATTACCCGCGCGTTTAGCCAACCAAATTGCCGCAGGCGAAGTGGTTGAGCGCCCTGCGTCGGTAGTAAAAGAGCTTGTTGAAAATAGCTTAGATGCTGGCGCAACGCGTATTCAAATTGATATTGAGCGCGGCGGCCACAAACTTATTCGTATTCGTGATAATGGCGCAGGGATAAGTAAAAATGAGCTAACGCTCGCACTTTCTCGCCACGCGACAAGTAAATTAAAATCACTTGATGACCTTGAAAACATTTGCTCACTTGGGTTTAGAGGGGAAGCACTTGCGTCAATTAGTTCTGTGTCGCGTTTAACGCTGAGCTCAAAACCAAAAGAGCAAGAAGCGGCTTGGCAAGCTTTTGCAGAAGGCCGCGACATGGCCGTTCAAGTAAAACCTGTAGCGCATCCCGATGGCACAACCATTGAAGTAAAAGATTTATTTTTTAATACTCCAGCACGTCGTAAATTTTTACGCACCGAAAAAACTGAATTTAGCCATATTGATGAGTTGATAAAGCGTATTGCGCTTAGTCGCTTTGATGTCTCTATTACACTAACTCACAACGAAAAAGTAGTAAGGCAGTATCGTGCCAAAACTGATCCCTCTCAGGCTATAACACGCGTAGCACAAGTTGCAGGCAAGGCCTTTGCCGAGCAAGGTTTGCATATTCAATCAGGAGAAGGCGGCCTACAGCTGCATGGTTGGGTGCTACCTGTAGGCTCAGCGAATACGACTCAGTACACTTATGTGAATAATCGCATGATGCGCGATAAGCTTATTTTGCATGCTATACGCCAGGCATTTGAAGAAGTAAGTGGAACACAAGAATTACCCGGTTTTGTCATTTATATTGATATTGACCCACGACAGGTTGATGTCAATGTTCACCCTGCTAAGCATGAAGTGCGTTTTCATCAAGGGCGGTTAATTCATGATTTTATATTGCAAGCTATTAAGCAGGTAGTAGTGCCATTGCAAGGCGAATTCACTAACGAATCAGCGAGCATAGAAGCAGAATTCACGCCAGCGTTCATTGAGTCAACGCATAGCAGTGCTAATAATATAGAAAGCGAAGGAGTGTTTGATTACCCTAAATCGCAATTACAGCCCTCTTACTCTGGAAGTGCTGGTAGCTCAAGTTCGTCCTCTGGTACTAGAAGTATTGGCGGTGCATACCGTGCTGCACCAAGTACGAGCCATCATGACGTAAATGCGTTTTATCAAGGAGTGAGTGAGCAACACGCCGCGCATTTTGATAATGCAGCCAATATATCTGCTGCACTACACCAGTCCGTATCTGTGGATAATGTCTTAAAAGCTGTTTCTATTATAAGTGTTAGTGAAGGAGTGTGTGTCTATAGTGAAGAGCAGCAATTGTATTGCTCACATTTTAAATATGCATTAGTTGATGATTGGCATAATCAAATTAAAGAGTTCGGAAGTTTAGAAGGGAAAGCCCTTTTGTTACCAGTGCGAGTAAACTTAGAAAAAGAAGATTGCTTACTTATAGAATCCCAGCAATCGTGGTTTACCTTACTTGGTTTTGAACTTGTAATAGAAAAACAATTTGTAATGGTTAAAAAATTGCCAGCGTGTTTATATTTACTTGATGTAAGTGCAGCGGTAGGTGAGCTACTTGATGCGTGTAAAGCAAAACTTGAAAATATAGAGAATTGGTTAGAATGGCAAATGAAATGCGTGCCGACCCGATTTTATTTAAGCAATATATTTTTAGCGCAACAAATGCGCTTACAAAATAATCCACAAACTATTGAACGCTTGCGTAAAAAAGCAGTTAAAATAGAGCTAAATCACTATTTAACGCAATTAGATTAAGGTATCAGTGTTGAGTAATTTACCAGTTATATTTTTAATGGGTCCAACTGCAGCAGGTAAAACAGCATTGGCAATCTCGCTGTGCGAGCATTTAAATACAGAAATAATCAGCGTAGATTCAGCGCTAGTGTATAAAGGTATGGACATTGGTACAGCAAAACCTGATGCGGAAGAATTAGCCAAAGCTCCGCATCATTTAATTGATCTACTTGACCCGAGTGAAACGTATTCAGTTGCAGATTTTAGGCGCGATGCAGTGCAAAAAATTGACGAATTTCACAGACAAGGTAAAGTGCCTGTATTGGTTGGAGGTACAATGCTGTACTTCAAATCTTTAATTGATGGTTTATCGCCTTTACCTGAAGCAGATACAGAGATAAGAGCAGAGTTAGAAGCGCAAGCGAAAGAATTTGGCTGGCCTCATTTATATAAAGAATTAGTTAAAGTTGACCCAAAAGCAGCCGAAAAAATAAGTGAAAATGATTCACAAAGAATTAATCGAGCTTTAGAGGTTTACAGGTTAACTGGTAAGACCATGACTGAGTTGCAAATGCAAAAACAGCCGGCTTTACCTTATACTTTTCATCAATTTGCGATTGCACCGCAAGAACGCAGTGAATTACACCGCCGAATTGAAGAAAGGTTTAAAATAATGATTGATCAGGGGTTTGAAAATGAAGTTTCGACCCTATATCTACGTAAGGATTTACACCCCAATATGCCTTCTATTCGTTGTGTTGGTTATAGACAAATGTGGGATTACCTTGCGGGTGAAACAAACCATGATGAAATGGTTTTTCGTGGCATCGCAGCAACACGTCAGCTGGCAAAACGGCAGTTAACGTGGCTTCGTAGTTGGCCTGATGTTACTTGGTTAACAACAGGCGACGAAGAAAACTTGCATCGTGTAGTAAGTTCGCTAAGCTAGTAGTAGTTGAATATTGTTTTTTATCAAATAAGTTCAGCCACTTAATTATAATAACACCTAGAACGAAGGAACAATAACATGGCAAAAGGCCAATCGTTACAAGACCCATTTTTGAATGCACTACGACGTGAGCGCATTCCAGTATCAATCTTTTTGGTAAATGGCATAAAATTACAAGGCAAAATTCAGTCATTTGACCAATTTGTTATTTTACTAGAGAACACCGTAAATCAAATGGTTTATAAGCATGCAATTTCTACAGTTGTCCCTGCTCGCGCAGTTAACTTCCAAGCAGTTCAAGGGAGTGAAGACACTGAAGAGGCAGAAGCTGGAAACTTTTAATTAGGAGCATAATGTTTGTTTGACCGCTATGAATCCGGCGAACAGGCAATTTTAGTTCATATCGACTTGCCTAAAGAAGGAGATCGTGAAGATCTTCACGAATTAGAAATGTTGGTATCTTCTGCTGGTGTTAGTAGTTTGGCGGTTGTGCAAGGCAGCCGTCAAGCACCACATCCGAAACTATTCGTCGGTACCGGTAAAGCAGAAGAAATAGCTGAGATTGTCAAAATCCACAAAGCAGATGTCGTAATTTTTAATCATCAACTCAGGCCATCACAAGAGCGTAATTTAGAGCGCGTTTGTCAATGTCGTGTGCTTGATAGAACGACGCTAATTCTTGATATTTTTGCCCAACGCGCACGTACCCACGAGGGTAAGCTGCAAGTTGAATTGGCTCAACTTCGCCATATGTCGACTCGATTAATTCGAGGCTGGACTCACCTTGAACGTCAAAAAGGCGGGATTGGTTTACGTGGTCCTGGTGAAACTCAACTTGAAACTGACAGAAGATTACTTCGTGCCCGTATTCAAAATATTCGTGCACGTTTAGCTAAAGTTGCAGTGCAACGTGAACAAGGTAGGCGAGCTCGTACTCGCAACGAAATACCTACAGTTTCATTAGTTGGTTATACCAATGCGGGTAAATCTACATTATTTAATCGAATTACAAATTCAGATGTATACGCGGCCGATCAGTTGTTTGCCACGCTTGACCCGACTCTACGTAAGCTTGAGTTAGGTGATGTTGGCCCTGTTATCTTAGCTGATACAGTGGGCTTTATTCGTCACCTACCACATGACTTAGTTGCTGCTTTTAAAGCAACGCTTACTGAAACTCGCGAAGCTGATTTGCAGTTACATGTAATTGATGCCGCAGACTCACGTCTGCAAGAAAATATTGAACAAGTACAATCGGTGCTTAAAGAAATTGAGGCCGATGAAGTACCACAGCTATTAATTTATAATAAAATTGATGCGCTGGATAACGTAAGCCCACGTATTGATCGAGATGACGAAGGTCAACCTATAAGAGTATGGCTTAGCGCTCAGACTGGTGAAGGGTGTGAATTACTTAGCGAGGCTATCAGTGAGTTACTAGCTAAGAAGATGTTTAACGAAACATTATTTCTTACGCCATTGTATGGTCGCTTAAGAGCTGCATTGTTCAGTTTAAATGCAGTGCATGAAGAGCAATTTGATGAGCAAGGTAATTGGCTGTTAGATGTTAGAATGCCAATGGTTGAGTGGAATCGTTTAATTAAAGAATTTGGTCCTGAAATTGCTGGTTTTATCAACCGTAATTAAAAATTGACGTTTTAATGTCGGTTTTTGTATGAGAAACGCGGTAGATTTGTTAGATTTAACACAATTTCCTAATTTATTTAGATAACAATGGAGTATAGCTATGGCCTGGAATGAACCGGGTAATAATGGCAATGACAAAGATCCGTGGAATAATAAAGGCGGACGTGATCAAGGCCCACCTGATTTAGACGAGGTGTTCCGCAAGTTTAGTAACAAGTTCAGCGGCTTATTTGGCGGGAAAAAATCCGGCAATGGTAGCGGCGGTGGACTTGGCGGAGCCGGTATTTCATTCATACTTATTATCGCCGTTATTGTATGGGCGTTAAGTGGTATTTATACGGTTAAAGAAGCCGAGCGTGGTGTGGTTCTACAATTTGGTAAATATGACCGAATTGCTGATCCTGGTTTGCGTTGGAAAATGACTTTCATCGAAACGGTAATCCCAGTAGATATTGAAGCTGTTCGTTCATTATCGGCTTCTGGTTTTATGCTTACTGAAGACGAAAACGTCGTGAGCGTTGAGTTTCAGGTGCAATACAGGGTTATTGACCCATACCTTTATGAATTTAGCGTAACTAACGCTGATAGTAGCTTAGAAGAAGCGCTAGACAGTGCCCTGCGTTATGTTGTGGGCCATGCAAAAATGGACCAAGTATTAACTAATGGCCGTGAGGTTGTTCGTCAAAATACATGGGATGAGCTTAATAAGATTATCGAACCATATAACTTAGGTTTAATTGTTACTGACGTGAACTTTAAAGACTCTCGTCCACCAACTGAAGTTAAAGATGCATTTGATGATGCAATTGCTGCACAAGAAGATGAAGAACGTTTCATCCGTGAAGCAGAAGCATATGCTCGTGAAATTGAACCGCGTGCTCGTGGTCAAGTAACGCGTATGACTCAAGAAGCGGAAGGTTATCAAGAGCGCATTACATTGGAAGCACAAGGTGAGGTAGCTCGCTTTGAAAAGCTTTTACCTGAATATCAAGCAGCTAAAGAAGTTACTCGTGAGCGCTTATACATTGATGCAATGGAAGAAGTGTTAGGGAGTAGTTCTAAAATATTGGTTGATGTTAAAGGCGGCAATAACATGATGTATTTACCTCTTGATAAAATCATGGACAAGCAAGGAACCGCAACACGAGTTGCACTTCCAAGTTCAAGTGATATTCAAGACTTACGTAATAAAGTTAATACGTCGCGCAATAGCTCTGTTAATAGTGGCAATGACCGCTTTAACAACGACCGCTTCAATGATGGGAGATAATCATAATGAAAAACTTTAGTTTAGTAATACTATTAGCTGCCATTGTTATGTCTTTCTCATCGGTATTTGTTGTACCTGAAGGGCAAAAAGCAATTGTAATGTTATTCAGTAAAGTACAAAAAGATAGCGACGACAAAGCGATTGTATATGGCCCAGGCCTACAATTTAAAGTACCATTTTTTAGCCAAGTACGTCGTATTGATGCACGTATTCAAACGCTAGATGGTGCGCCAGATCGCTTTGTTACTAGCGAGAAAAAAGACTTAATTGTTGATTCGTTTGTAAAATGGCGAGTTAATGACTTTAGTGCTTTTTACTTACGTGCTCGTGGCGATAAGCAATATGCTGAAACGCTACTTAAGCAAAAAGTAAACAATGGTCTTCGTACAAACTTTGGTACACGTACAATTCGCGAAATTGTATCAGGTGAGCGTAGCGAGTTGATGGAAGAAGCGTTAGTACAAGCTTCTGAAAGTGCACGTGAGCTAGGTATTGAAGTACTAGACGTACGTGTTAAGCAAATCAACTTACCACAAGAAGTGAGTAGCTCTATTTACCAACGTATGCGCGCTGAGCGTACTGCGGTTGCAAAAGAGCACCGTTCTGAAGGTCAGGAAAAAGCAGAGACTATTCGTGCGGGAGTTGACCGTCGAGTAACTGTAATGCTTGCTGATGCTGAGCGTAATGCACGTTCTGTACGTGGTCAAGGCGATGCTGATGCTGCAGGCATTTATGCTAATGCGTATAACAAAGACCCTGAGTTCTTTAGTTTTGTACGTTCACTTGAAGCTTACAAAAAGACTTTTAAAGATAAGCAAGATGTTATGGTGCTTTCACCAGATAGCGACTTCTTCCAATATATGAAAGGCGCTAAAGCTCAATAGACTTTACGTTAATTATTTAAAAGTTAAAAAGCCTCGCATTTGCGGGGCTTTTTGTTAAATACAAACTAGTGCGTTAAATCACTGTTATTTATGTGGTTATTGGTCAATATTTGGATATAACAATTGCCCGCAGAAAAAATAAGCTGAACAGGGGTGATCTTTACTTTAGTTTTCTGGTAAAATCTCGTCCTAATTTTCTCTAAGTGAATTTACGATGGGTAAAAACGTTGTTGTATTAGGCACCCAATGGGGTGACGAAGGAAAGGGTAAGGTAGTTGATCTCCTTACAGACAAAGCATCTTTAGTAGTTCGTTATCAAGGTGGCCACAATGCGGGTCATACTTTAGTTATCGAAGGTGAAAAGACGGTTCTACACCTTATTCCATCGGGTGTATTACGTGACAATGTTAAATGTGTGATTGGTAATGGTGTAGTTTTATCACCAGAAGCGCTAATGAGAGAAATTGGCATGCTTGAAGAGCGCGGCGTACCAGTACGCGAGCGTCTTTTAATAAGTGAAGCATGTCCGCTAATCTTGCCTTTCCATGTTGCATTAGATGTAGCCCGCGAAACAGCTCGTGGCGATAAGCCTATTGGTACAACTGGCCGTGGAATCGGTCCTGCGTACGAAGATAAAGTAGCACGTCGTGGTTTACGCGTAGGCGATTTATTTAATCCTGAAGTATTTGCAGCTAAATTAAAAGAAGTGCTTGAGTACCACAACTTCACTTTAGTTAACTACTACAAAGTAGATGCTGTAGATTTCCAAAAAACGTTTGATGATGCAATGGCTGTTGCTGATATCTTAAAAGCAATGGTTGTAGATGTAACTGAGCTTTTAGATCAAACGCGTTTAGCAGGCGAAAACATTTTATTTGAAGGTGCACAAGGTACGTTACTTGATATAGATCACGGTACTTACCCTTATGTAACATCTTCAAACACTACCGCTGGTGGCGTTGCGACTGGTGCAGGTTTTGGTCCATTAAACCTTGATTACGTTTTAGGTATTATTAAAGCGTACACGACACGTGTTGGTTCAGGTCCTTTCCCTACAGAGCTTTACGACGGTCTTGATAAACAAGATCCAGTTGGTAAGCACCTAGGTGATAAAGGCCATGAGTTTGGCGCTACAACAGGTCGACTTCGTCGTACTGGTTGGTTAGATGCAGTGGCTATGCGCCGTGCAGTTCAAATCAACAGTATTTCAGGTTTTTGTTTAACTAAGCTTGATGTTTTAGATGGCTTAGAAACACTTAAAATCTGTACTGGTTACAAGCTTGAAGATGGCACAGTTACTAACGTAACACCATTAGCGGCTGAAGGTTACGATAAAGTAACACCAGTATACGAAGAAATGCCAGGTTGGTCAGAAAACACTGTTGGTGTAACTAGTCTTGACGGTTTACCAAAAGCTGCGATTGACTACATCAAACGTATTGAAGAAATTACGGGTGTTCCAATTGATATTATTTCTACAGGTCCTGACCGTGTAGAAACTATGGTGCTTCGCAATCCGTTTGCGTAATTACCATTAGATTAAAAAAAGCTGCTCCGTGCAGCTTTTTTTGTGTCTAAAATTCACCTTGGAACGATCTTTGTATATTATTTAATAAGTTTATTTATATAAGTGGTGAACATGCGTTTATTTAATCGTAATTGCGTACTAAGGCTTTCGTTAATACCGCTGTCTTTATTTATAGCAACCAACAGCTTAGCTACAGAAAGCCCTGCTGCTGTGCCGCTGTATACAGAATCAGAGCTAATTGCGTTAATAAATAAAAATACGCATTTAGCGCGCGTAAAGGCAGATGATTGCCAGTTGGTGCAAGATATAGAAGCACGAGCCAATAAAATGGCATTGCCGTCTTATCAATTTTTATACGGCGATATGCTGGCTTATAACGTGTGCGTTGATCGCAATGTAGATTTAGGTGTGTATTACATGCGAAAAGCAGCTGAGCAAGGCTTAGCGGCAGCGCTAGAGCAATTGGGACGATACTACGACACTGGTCGCTTAGTTCAGCAAGATAAAGCAATGGCAATTACGTATTTGCGTGAAGCCTCGTCGCAAGGCAATTTAAAAGCACAACTACGTTTAGTTAAATTATTTAATGATGGCTATGGCAGCCCGCGTGATTTTGAAGATGCCTATCGTTGGCTATTTAATTCTATGGTGGCAGATAAAGCGACTCATAAAAAAATTGAGCGAGCGCTGACTAAGTTAGCGCAAAAAATGCCAGATAGTGTGGTTGCTCGAGCTCGCCTTCCTATTTAATGGCTTTTAAAAACAAAACCCTAACTTTTTAAGTTAGGGTTTTTTAGTTTTTACAGACCGTAAAAGTATTTAACTGTCTTCTTTAGCCTTTGTTTGCGGGTCTTTTAAAACTGACATTTTAGGCGGCTGTAATGCAACAACGCGTTCGCCTTCTTGCGGCGGTTTTTCCATGTTGATTGTAAACGGTCTTAGCTTAATTGGTGTATCGTCATCACTGTCTTTATCACCTTTGAGAATAAATAAAGGGATAGCCTCAGGGTTCATTTCTAAGTATTGTTCCCAGCTAAACTCATCCGAGATACGTGTTGAACTAACCTTACCGCCTTTAGCTATAATACTGCTTAAACGTGCATACGAGCCTTCGTCTCCAAACAGTATTTGTCTAGATAAAAACGTTGCGCTGTCTTTATTTGCTTTTGCATGCGACGTTGATGAGCGTAGCGAAAATACATTTTTCTCATTAAGTAAATGCGAAAAGTATTGAACACCTAACGCATTATGATGACGATTTGGCGATAATGCTAATACACTACGAATCGTTGTTAGAGGTAAGTAGCGTTCAGCATGCTCTGATTGCGGGTTACCATAATAACAAGCTAAACCATCCATACGTGCCATTCTGCAGTTTTCCCATGCAGGATCTGACAGGTGAACCGGAATGTTTTGCTCTTGTAAGCCTCGGCCGATTGCACGCGATACATGATTTGCACCAATAATTAATATTGTATTTGGCGATGGCTGGCGTACACCTAATAGCTTGGCGACAGGAATGGCGGTTAAGCTCTGTAGTACAACGGTAATTATAATTACTGTAAATATAAGAGGTACCATTTTTTCAGCATCCGCAACACCAGACTCCATCATGCTAAGCGCAAATACTGACCCAACGGCTGCGGCGACTATACCGCGTGGAGCTATCCAGGCAAGTACCAAACGAGACTTCATTGGTAAGTCAGTACCAAAGGTCGAAATAGCAATACACAGTGGCCGAGCAACAAAAAGCACGATAGCTAAAAATATAAATACATCGCTGTCGAGCATCATTAAATCAGAGAGCTGTAAGCGTGCTGCAAGTAAAATAAACAGCGTTGATATTAATATCATCGACAAGTCTTCTTTGAACTCAAGTACAGAATCTATTTCTAAATCGTCTTGGTTAGCAAGCCAAATACCAAATACAGTCACTGCTAATAGGCCTGATTCATGGCTTAAATAGTTTGATACAGAAAAACTAATGAGTACTAATGCCAATATACCAAACTTATGTAATTCAAATGGTAGCCACTCGCGGCGCATTAATAGTGTTGTTAACCAACCAGCAGCAACACCAATACTTAATCCAACACCTAGGGTTTTAACTAAAGCAATAATAGTGTGGCTAAATACTTCGCCTTGGCCTACCAGCATTACGGCTTCAAATACTAATACAGCGAATAATGCGCCGATCGGGTCTATTACAATACCTTCCCATCGAAGTATGCGGTCAATGTCTTGTGTTGGGCGCATTGAGTTTAATAGCGGTGCTATAACAGTAGGGCCTGTTACAACTAGCACTGCACCTAATACCGCAGCTACACGCCAATTAAGTTCAAGCAACCAATAGGCGCTGAGGCTAATAATAATACAGGTAGTAAGCATGCCGATGGAGCAAAGGTTTCTTACAACTTTTCCGATTCCTTTTAGCTCTCTGAAATGCAGAGTTAAGGATCCTTCAAATAAAATGATGGCAACACTTAGTGATACAACTGGAAACAGTAAATCACCTAACAATGCATCAGGGTCTAAAACACCACTAAATGGCCCAAGTAAAAGACCAGTAAGCAATAAGAAAAGAATAGCGGGCACTCTAAAAGCCCACGCGACCCATTGGGCAAGCACAGAGCAAAGTGCGATACCGGCTATGTAAATTGCTGACATAGATTAAGAATTCCTTATTTATGACGGTTTGTTTAGAAAGTATAACTTTTGTTAATTATTAATACAGGGGTATACACGGGAAATTCAAATATTACTAATCAATTTTAGCTGCTTATAGAAGATTAGTAGGCTTAAATTATTTTGCGCGTGTTAAGCCGCCTTATTTTAGGCTGTATTAATTGTTTAATTGGTTGAATTTTAATAACAATCTAACACCACAAACGAGGAGGAATTAGCTTCGCTCGAATTTTAACCTTGATTTTTAAGGGGTATTTAGTGTAATATGCTTCGTGTTCTAATAATTAGTTATCTAATGAAGTTTATTGGAAGTAAAAGTGATTTGTTAATCTTAACGTCATTTTTAATCTTTATAATCATGAATTAGTGGTGTTACTAGTATTCGAACACTATATAATTTCATTTGCCGAACTCTTGGTATGGTTTTGCTAAACAAGTTTATTTAATTATTTAAGTAAATAAAGGTTTGAGTTGAACTATTACTTTCAATGTTTAACCCCCATCGTGGCGGTTAAATCTCGGTCCTTTGGTCTTCACCCTATCTGTTGGTGTATCAGACTTTAGAGGCTCTATGTATGTTGTTAATAAAAAAGCCACACACAGCTTTTTACAGCGATGCATAAACAACACTTTTAAATTTTTTGATTAGTGCTGCTCGATATTATTGGGTTGTTGCTACTTTATACTTAACCTTAAATCTAAGCTTATTGTTTTAGATATGGTTTTCGCGTGTGTGTAAAAAAGTGTTGCCTAAATGAAAGACAAATTCGAAGCTATGTTTTAAACCTAGCTACTTAGTTTTAGCTCGTCTAATTAAGGTGAGCGCAGATAAAATGGAAAGTTGAGCATTTATGCAAAAGTTAAATTGGCGACGTATCGTACTAAAAGTAGGTAGTGCATTAATTGCACCAGATCAAGATGGCTGCCGTTCGCGTTACATATTAACCATCGCACAGTTCATTGTTCGTTGTCGTGCCCGTGGAATCGAGGTGATTTTAGTATCATCGGGTTCTGTAGCGGCTGGCGCGCATTTATTCCCATCAGACAAACCACGCTCTGTGGTAATGAAAAAAGCAATGGCGGCAGCAGGTCAAACAGAAATGATTGCCATGTGGGACCGCTTTTTTGACTTTCCATCTGCGCAGCTATTATTAACGCATGGCGATTTACGTGACCGCGAGCGTTACCAGAGCATCCGTGAAACCGTGTTCACTTTACTTGAACATGGTGTACTTCCTATCATTAATGAAAACGATGCAGTAACCACCGACGATTTACGAGTAGGGGACAACGATAACTTATCAGCAATGGTCGCAGCAGCTGCCGATGCCGATGCTTTATTAATATTCTCAGACGTTGATGGGCTATATGATAAAAACCCTAACTTACATGATGATGCGGTGTTACTGCCTGAAATAAAATCAATTGATGAATCTATTTATGCTATGGCAGGATGTGCTACAAGTGCGGTAGGTACTGGTGGTATGAAAACTAAAATAGAAGCAGCAGAAAAAGCAACGTCACATGGTATAGCGACTTATATTATAAATGGCTTTAAAGAAGAAACATTTACAAAACTGCTAGCTGGAGAAAACCCAGGTAGTGTATTTTTACCGTACGAAAAACCGATGCAGGACTCTATTCATTGGATGACACATACAGCAAATGAGCAAGGTGAAGTTGTTGTTGATGGATCATTTGATGAATCTCTTGAAGGTGAAAGTGGATGTATTCGTGGTGACGAAATTATGGAAGTTCACGGTGAATTTGCCGTGGGTGATACCATTTTAGTACGTAGTGAAGACGGTACGCGTTTAGCTAAAGCGACCGCAAATTATAGTAGCTGTTTGTTAAACTTTATTGCAGACAACGAACAGAGTGAATTCAGCGAAAAAATGCAGGATTCAATTGGACCAGTTATATCTGAAAAACATATCGCATTATTGGAGAAGTCATGAGTTTAATTACGGACATTTCACGTCAGGCAGCTAAAGCTGCACATACACTTGCTTTACTCGATACCGAGACTAAAAACCAAGTATTAGTTGAAATGGCAGCGGCACTAAGAGAGCAAAAAGCATTTATAATAAAAGAAAATGAAAGTGATTTAAGCGCAGCACGCGACAATAACTTAGCAGCCTCAATGATCGACCGCTTAACGTTAAACGATGAGCGTATTGAAGCAATGGCAGAAGGAATTGAAGTAATCGTAAGCCTTGATGATCCTGTTGGTCAACTGCGTGATATTACTGAGCGCCCAAATGGTATTAAAATTCGCAAAATGCGAGTACCTCTTGGTGTTGTATGTATGATTTACGAAGCACGCCCGAATGTGACAGCAGACGCTGGTGCATTATGTTTTAAATCAGGTAATGGCGTAATTTTACGTGGCGGCAAAGAAGCACTTAGAAGTTCACAAGCTATCGCAAGTGTAATGCACCGCGTACTTGAGAAGCACAACTTACCGGTATCACTTATTTCAGTGATTCCAGATCCAGACCGTGCGCTGTTAATGGAACTGATGCAGCAACGCGAAAGCATTGATTTAATCATTCCACGCGGCGGCGAGGGTTTAATTAACTTTGTTACTGAAAACAGTACGATCCCAGTAATTCAGCATTACAAAGGCGTTTGTCATCTATATGTAGATAAAGATGCCGACCTAGAAATTGCGCTTAACTTACTGCTTAACGGTAAAACGCAGCGCACCGGTGTTTGTAATGCACTAGAAGGTTTAGTTGTGCATCAAGATGTGGCAGATGAGTTTTTAAATCTGTGTGCAGTTGTATTACGCCAAGAAGGTGTAAAAATAAATGCTGACAGCTTTGCAGCTAAATACTTTGATAACGCAACTGTGTTAGCCGATAACGAGTTTGGTGAAGAATATCTAGACCTAGAAATCGCTATTCGCGTTGTTCCAAACTTTACGGCAGCGGTTGAACACATTGCACAGTTTGGATCAAACCATACAGAAGTAATTTGTACTAAAAATGAAGCTGCTGCAGAGTTATTCCAACGTAGTGTTGATGCTTCTGTAGTAATGGTTAACGCATCGTCTCGTTTTTCTGATGGCTCACAATTGGGCCTAGGTGCAGAGATTGGAATAGCTACTTCCAAGCTACATGCATACGGTCCTATGGGCCTCGAGTCACTAACGACAGAAAAGTATTTAGTTAATGGAGTTGGCCAAGTTCGCGAGTAACCGCAAAAATTAAGTCCATAAAAAGCCGAGCATATTTATGCTCGGCTTTTTAGTTTATAAATCACGCTACAGTTACTTTAACTTTTTTAACCAATCACTTGCAGGTTCTGGTCTATGCAAATAATAGCCTTGCAGAATAACCTCAGGATACTCCTGTAGTAAATCAAAGTGGGACTGGTTCTCTACGCCTTCAGCAACTATCTCGAGTTCAAATAAACGACCTAAGCTTACAATCATATCAATAATTAGTTTATCGTTGTTATCGGTAGGAGCCTCTAAAACAAAAGAACGATCAATTTTAAGTTCTTGTATTGGTAATTGTTTTAGGTAGGTTAAGCTCGAATATCCAGTACCAAAGTCATCAATTGATACTCTAATACCTAGCTTCTTGAGAAAGTGAACAGCTTCAATAGCCGCTTCCATATGATTAAGTAACGTACCTTCAATTATCTCAATAGTGAGTTGTTGAGGATTAATGTTATGTTGCTTTATCTGTTGGCTAATAAAGTTTAAAAAACGCGCTTCATGAAAGTGCCTGCCACTTATATTAATTGATAAGTTTAACTCAGGGTGGGTTTTACCAAGTTGCGTTAGTATTTCAAGTGCATTTGAAGTTACCCAGCAATCTAAATCATAAATTATGTCTGACTCTTCGGCTATAGATATAAACTCACCAGGGCTAATAAAGCCTTTTTGAGGGTGCTCCCATCTTAATAAAACCTCAGCGCCCTTAAGAGTTTGGTTTCGATCAAATTGGGATTGTAAATATAGCGATAGCTCATTATTTAAAATAGCTTTACGTAAATCTTGTTCTATTTCAAAACGGCGTTTTGCTTGCTCGCCAAATGAAGTATCAAAAAAGGTAACTCTATTGCCGCCTTTCTCTTTTGCCTTGTAACAGGCCGCTTCACAGTTACGAATAGTCTCAATAGCACTTTCCCATTGATCTTCTCGTGGAAAAATATAGGTGCCTATACTTACTGTTAAGCTAACGTCTTGTTCAGCAACGACAAATGGATGGTTTACACTTGCAAGTAGCTCTTGGGCTTTATTTTCAGCCATAGCTTGAGCTCTAGCTCTGCCCACACCTTTTTCAACTGTACATAGTACTGCAAATTCATCACTACCTAAGCGAGCAATAACATCTTTTTTACTCACGTGAGTATGGATTCGTTTAGTTAATTCTTTTAATATGTTATCGCCAGCGAGTAATCCTAATCCATCATTGATTGAGTGGAAGCTGTCTATGTCAATAATATAGATATAGGCATAACTATTTTCGGTACTGCAAACCTGAAGTTGCTGCTCTAACTGCTTTAAAAAACCATTTCGGTTTGGTAAACCTGTAAGGTCATCGTGCCATGTTAGGTAGTCAATTCTTTCTTGGGTTACTTTAACGCTCGAAATATCACTAAATACACCAATATAGTGCACGTTAGTATCTTGATCGCCTTTAACCAAACTGAGAGTTAGTAGCTCTGGATAAAGTTCGCCATTTTTTCGTCTGGTTACAAGCTCACCACTCCAATAGCCTGCTTGATTCGCATGTTCCCATACTTGGTCAAAGCTAATACTAGGGTGGTTGTTTTGTTTAATATCGTGCAACTGCATTTGCAGTGAGTCTGATTCACAGTAACCGGTTATACGGCAAAATGAAGGGTTTACGGCTATAATTTTGCCATTACTATCGGCAATAACAACACCATCAGCGGTTCCCGTTAGGGCTTGATAAAATAATTTTTGTTTTGATGAGAGTTCTTTTAATTCTTCTTCTCGCTGGCTAAGCTCTTTCGCAAGAGACTCTATTTCGAGTAGCTTGTCGTGCAGGTCAAAGTTTTTTTCTATAAGCCTATCTAGCATGCCTTGAGCGGTAATATGAGTGCGAATGCGTGCTCTAACGAGCGCTAGCTTGTAAGGTTTGTGTATGTAGTCAATTGCGCCCATCGCGAAGCCTTTTTCTTCAGACTCTTCCTCGGTAAGCGCTGTTACAAATATGACAGGGATCCCTTTGGTATTTTGTTTCGCTTTGAGTATGTTACATACTTCGTAGCCGTCCATGCCTGGCATCATTATGTCTAATAAAATCAAGTCAGGCCGAGTTGACTCAATAAAGATCAAAGCCTGCTCACCACTAGTAGAAATACGTACATCGTAGTCAGTTAAAAGTCCTTCTACTAATACGTGTAAATTACTAGGTTCGTCATCAACAATAAGAATTAAAGGTTTATGCTTTTGTTCTGTGGTTAATCCATTACTGTTTGCGAGGTAATTTGAATGCACTATCTGTCCTTCTCTGCGTTCTTTACAATATTAAATCTAGTTCAGGTTAGTGGTTATGCCTAATTTTTATTATCGTTTCTATACATATCAATAAGCTCAATTACTAACGCGTAGTTAAAATGATCAATTGCTTCTTTGAGCTTAAATAGGGAGTGGCCTCTCTCATATTGATTCATTTCTAGCTGTCTAACCAAACTGCTAGGTACGGGGCGAGCCGTTAATGCTAATGAGTATATATTATCAATAACCGAGTCTTCGTTTTCTAGTTGATGTTGCTGTATATGTTCTTTTTTAAAGCTGTCAGCTATCAAAAATTGTTTTACAGCAAAAAGTGTAAGTGTTAATTGTTCATTAAAATGAGATAAGTTAATACTTTTCTTATCTATTAAGCTTTTCTCAACACTTTGCGCGCTTTGTTGCAGTAGCTCAAAGCCTAATGTGCCGGCCAGTCCTTTGAGTGTATGTACTAGTCGAATTAAGCTTTCTAACTCTCTATTTTTGATTAATATATCAGCTTTAGTCGAAAAGTCATTGTAATCGTTGACAAACTGAGTAAATAATTTAGTTAACAATTTGTCATTGTTTTCTAGGTTTTCTTTTGCTAATGGCAGGTTTATAGTGCTCAGAGGTTCACTACTTTGCAGATGCTTTTCTATACTTTTGTAAAGTGCATCAAAAATAATCGGTTTTACTAAAAAGTCATCCATACCGGCTCTAAATGCTGCTTTTTTATCATTAGGGTCTGCGGCTGCCGTAATAGCAATTATAGGAGTTTTGTAGCCTCGCTCTCTTAATATGCTTGTTGCTTCTAGTCCGTCCATAACTGGCATTTGAACATCCATAAAAATAATATCGATGTCATTTGTCTCTATTTTATCTAATGCATCATGTCCATTATCAGCAATGATCACGGTCATATCTAATCTGGCTAAAAGAGCGGAAGCTATTTCTTGATTAATTTTATTGTCGTCAACAACTAATGCATTAAAACCCGAGAATTTAGGATGGGGCTTTAATTGCTTTTCTTTAAAATTATTTGGTGCGAGTGCTCTTAAAATTTCTACTTCACTATTTTTATTACCAATAATTATAATGTTTATATTTTCATTTTTTGCAATTGGTTCTGGAGACTCTTCATCGGTAATTAATAAAATAAGTGTCAATTTTTCATTAACGTTTTTATTTTGAGCGTACAGTTGTTGTAAAATAAAGTTATCGTTGAGCTCTTTTTTTTCTATCGACATTATTACAATACTAAATGGGCTACTAGGCTGAGACATTTTTGCAATGGCTCTTAATGGTTCTTTTGTTGTTTCTGTCGTTATGTCTATACCACTTAGTAAGTCCATTAATTTTTTAATTTGCTCATTATCAGGGCTAATTAATAAGGCGTGTTTTTTAAGCTTTTGTTGCTCAGATAAAGTAAAGGGTAGAGTAAAGAAAAACTCGCTACCTTGATTAATTGTGCTCCTTACTTGTATATCTCCGCCCAGCAATTTAGTTAATTGTTTGCTTATAGTGAGTCCTAAACCGGTCCCACCATACTTTCTTGTTGTGCTTGAATCACCTTGCGAGAAAGACTGGAATATAATTTTTGATTGCTCTTCAGTCATCCCAATACCCGTGTCTTTTATACTAAAGCGAAGGTTTATTGTTTTTTCGTGTTGAGATGTCGCTTCTATAATTAATGATATTTCACCATGCTCAGTAAACTTAATTGCGTTACCTACACAGTTATTTATTATTTGGCTTAAGTGCATTGGGTCGCCAATAAGTTCAAGCCCTGCATCAACGTGTAAAGTAAAGTTTAATAACAAACCTTTTTGCTTGGCATTTGTTGAGAATAAATTTTGAACGTTAGAAACTATAGTATGTAAGGTAAAAGGGATTTGCTCTAACTGAACTTTTTCCGATTCTAGCTTAGAAAAATCCAGAATATTGTTTAAAATCTGCAATAAATTTTGAGCACTTGAAAAAGCTTTATCTGCGTAGTGTTTTTGCCTTGAGGGAAGCTCGCTACTTTGTAAAAGTTGCAACATACCTAATATGCCATTCATTGGGGTGCGAAGTTCATGACTCATATTGGCTACAAAATCTATTTTTGTTTTATTGGCTTTATCGGTTTGCTCCATGGCACTCGTCAGGTCGGCATTCATTGCTTCCATTTGGGAATTTAATACGCGGGTTTCATTGAGTAGCTCTTTGGTTTGCTTATTTTTTAAATATAAAGCGTTAGCTGCTTTTATTACCGATGCTATTTCAGTTTGATTTTGGCTGTTATTTGAAATAGTTACTGGCTTTTCGCTATTCATATCTTTAAGTAATAAAGTGAGCTGAGTAATTGGTTTTATAACCGATCTAAAAATAAAATAGCTTAAAAATAAAATGATTAACATAATTAAAACGGCAAATATATTTGCCTGTTCTGTATTTTTTGTTAAGTGGCTACTTAGTAGCTCTTCTGTTTTGATTAGTTTATTTTTTTCTATGTTTTTAATTTCATTAGTTAAATACAGCAATTCGTTTTCTATGCCTGTAAGCACTACATTTACAGAAAAAGTGTAGCTACGGGTGAGTAATACAAGTTGGTTATAAGCTTGTTTTAAGCTTGTTGTTTTATTGGAGAGGGATTCATTTATTACAGAGGTGCTCGTTAGTTTTTTATGTAAGTGATTTAAGTTTTGTTTTACATTTTGTGCTTCATCAAAATTAGGTTTATAGAGGTAGCTTATAATTGCATGTTTTAAATTACTTATTGTGAGTAAAACATCGTTAAAAATAACTTTATTATCATTGTTTGAAGACCCTTCTAAATCACTAATTGTTACTTGTAAGTCATCAATAGGTTGTTTGAACTGAGTAATGTAAAGGTGTTCGCGTTTTTGTCTGTTTACGACAACTTGGCCAAATGTATCTTGGTAATTACTTAAATACTCGCCAAGGCGTATTAGTGAGTTTTGATACTCAGGGGTCTGGTTTTGAGTGTTTGTTTTTAGCTGCTCGAGATTTAGATTTGCCTTATTTAAGTAAAAATTAAATTTGGTAATCGTATTTTCATTTGCATTGTCAATAAATGAAACTGCATGCCCTTGCAGGGAAATAATATCGTTTTCTAAGTTAGTTACAGCTTCACTTTGAATAAGCGCGTTATGTTGCGATTTTTGCAAGTTAAGTAAAGACGTTTGCGAATAGTTAAACAAATAGCTCTGTAAAAGAAGTAATCCAATCAGCGAACACAGAGCTAATATTATTTTTGATTTAATTGAGTTTATTATCATTATCGGCTAATCAACTCATACCATTTTTGCAGGCTGTAGTCATAGGTTGGCATAACTGTATTCCACACTGCTACATTACTAAAGCGTTTATGGTAACTACCGCCATTACGTTGCCCACCTGCTTTTACTGCTACGTCGCCATTGGTATTTAATAAATCTATGTTTGTTGCTTTTCCACCGTACCAGTAATCCCATTCAGACTGAGATAGGAGTAGTTTAGAGCGCTGCGGGTTACTAATGTAATAACCTTGGCGAGCAATAAATGCACCAGGCCAGCCTGAAAGCCACCAATTCATATAATCGTAAGCTGCATCTTTTGCGCTACTTTGTATTTGTGACGATAAACACATAACACCATGCCAGCCTCGGTAGCCTTCTTTTGGCGCGGCAAATCGTACATTAATATTTTGGCTGTTTAATGCAGAAACTGCAGGCGAAAACATGCTTTCTATATGGGCTCGTTTACTTTTCATAAATTCAATCGACTCAGGAACCGAGTTCCAATAGCCACTAAAGTGACCTTGGCGTTTAAAGTCGAGTAATATACTAAACAATCTATCAAGTTCTGGGCGGGTCATTGCACCTATATTGTTAAATTTTATAAGCCCTTTACTTTGTGCTGCTAGGGCTAGGTCAAATAATCCAATGGTAGGCGCATTTACAATAGCTACTTTACCTCTGTTCTCGTCATCAAGCAGCCAACTCCAGCTTTCTGTTTCGTATGCTATACCGGGCTTAATAAAGTCGGTGTTGTAACCAAAAGAGTCAACATTATGCACATAAGGTAAAAAGCTAAGATGATCGCTTTCTTGTGCGCTTAATGTGCCATCGGGTTGAACATTTAATAATTTATAGGGGGAATCACCTGCACCAATACTTGCAGTTTCGGTTAGTTTTCCCGTTTTAGTAAGTGGATTTATCTCGTTAAAGTAGGTGAGTCGTTTTTTTTCTATTGGCTGAATGGAACCTGCATCCCAAAGCACATTAATGCTGTCTGACCATTGTTCGTATAAATCAAAGGAGCTAGGGTCCATTGATGCCTTTTGCAAAACAGCAGCGCTGCCTGCGGGAGTAAATTCTATATTAATACCCAAGTCACTCATCGCTTGCTTGCGGATAGCCTCTTGGAGTGTTACATGCGTACCAAGCACTCTTAATGTGACTTTTTTTCGGGCAAAAACATAAGGCGCATGTGTTATTGCACCAGCTGTTAAACCTATTGCAGCTAGCTTTTTTAGCGTTGAACGCTTAGGGTTGTCCATGTTAAGCCTAAAGTACTAATGTGTGACATTATGTATAGCTAAGAACTTGTAAAGACACAAGTTGAATGGATAAATTTAAAATTATATAGAATGAAAAATTAGAATATTAGGGTGTCAAAAAACAATAAAAACAGTGGAAAAATAGAAGAGTAGAACGAATTTGAAAAGGAGTAGGAAAGTGGTGGAGCTAAGCAGGATCGAACTGCTGACCTCCTGCGTGCAAGGCAGGCGCTCTCCCAGCTGAGCTATAGCCCCACATTCCTAAGTTACATATAATGTAACTGCTTGACTGCTGAGTTCCAAGCGGGACGAACTTTAAGTTTTTTTATAAATTTGGTCAAGTATTTTTTCGTAAATTTTCACTGTTTACGTCAATTTTTGTTAGACTCGGCTTAATTCAAAACTAAAACGATAAAAAACAATGAAAAAATGTGTTCTAGCGCTTATGGTTTTACTCGCTGGCTGTGCCTCAAATGATGAGCCGCCTTTTGAAATAAATAATAAACAGTTTCACGAAAAGCAAGATGATCAAGGCAATAAGCTTTTTGCTTATGTTGTTTCGGTAAAAGCTAAGCATCGTGAAAACTTTAACCTTGACCGTGGTTCTAATAAGAGACCAAGTCGTGGTGAGGTTAAGCAGTATATAGAGAAAGAGCATTTTGAAGAGTCGAGCATTCTGAAGTTACAGCTAGAAGACCAAGCAGTTGAATTATTAAATCAGGAGCTAAAAGATCGTAAGTATTGCGACAACAAGCATGAAGTTAATGATGTTTTATGGCGAGATTTGAGTGTACAACTAAGAGGGCGTTGTTTGTAATATGTTGGCTCTTTTAAATGATAAGCAAAACGAAGTGAGCTTATGGGTTGACCAAGATATTTGGCACGGTGATTTGTTTCATTGTCATCCGTTTGAAAACACCCAAACATGGTTGCTTAGTAAAGCTGATTTAGAAACATTTTTTAATTACACAAAGCATCAACCGCGCGTTGTATTTTTACCCTCAAAATAAGCCCACATAATTAACGATAAACCACATAAGCAAACCGCAAGCAGCGTAAACATAAACGCTGTTTGCCCATGATGTTGGTATACCACACCGGGTAATAACGACCCCAATGCGCCACCACTGTAATAAAACGATACATATCCGCCATTGGTTACACTTGGTGGGGCTTTACTTATTTTATTAACGAGCGGTGCGGCAGTTGAATGAATCACAAACATAGCACCACAAAACAAAGTAAATGCGATTAAAAATAAGCTAAGCTGATGGCTCATTAATAAAATAATACTCACACTATAAAAACTAAATACCGCAGTTAATAAGTGCCAAGGCGAAGGGACTTTTTTAAGTAACCAAGGTGCAGCAATAGAGGCGAGGGCACCAATTAAATAACCACTGTAAACCAAACCTATGTCACGAGTATTGGTAATTAAAAACGTGTTTTGTAATATAAACGGTAAGTAGTTAAGTAGTGCCGCGAAACAAAAGAACATACAAAAAACGGCGCCGTAAACTTTAAGTACAGCGCCTTCTTTAAGTTGTTTAATGTAATCGAGTGGGGAGAGCTGCGACTGTTTAGCTGGGTTTGTAAAGCGAGAATGCTTAACTGTCAAAGCTAAGCAAATAAGCATAAAAGCAATTACGTAATAAAAGCTCTGCCAATTCCATAAGTCGCTAAACAAAGCGGCAAACACGCGTCCAAAGTAACCACCAACTATACTGCTACCAATATATAGGGTCATATTTTTTTGAAGTGTATCAGCGCTATAACTCATGCCTATATAGCTAGTCATTGCTGTTAAAGCTGCGGGGAGCGTTAAACCTTGTAAAAATCTGACTAATAATAAAAGCTCAAAGCTAGGTACATAAACAAAAAGTAAGCAGCTAAGGCCTAAAAGCACCATTGCAATACGTAATATAAGTAGTGGATTTATTTTTGCTAAAAATAAACCATAAACGAGCGGGGCAATGGCTAAGGGCAGCATAGTTGCAGTCATTAAGCTGCCAGCTACCGCAGGTGCTACATTAAATTCGCTCGCAAAAAGGCTAAGTAGGGGTTGCGGTGCATAAAGCACAAAAAATATAAATACCGAGCAAACGAGTAGATGAGGTAAACGCATTATATGGCTTGTGCATTTGCTGATTGGTTGCGTGGTATTGTATTAAAAATTGGTTTTAATTCATAATTAAAACCATAGTCATTGCGCTATATCATGGTTTGTTTTAACTAGTTTGCTAGATTAATGTCGATAGCGCTGTTATTTGAACTCGTTGGTGATTAAAATAGCGATAATATTAGTTTTTAGTGGAACAAAGTCATGGGTTCATTACAAGACCAATTGCTTCAAGCAGGATTAACAACATCGCATAATGCTAAAGTTGCTAAATCAGAAAAGCGTAAGCAACAAAAAAAGCAAAAGAAAGGGGCTACTAGCAACCCAAGTGATCTGCAAAAGCATATTCAACAAACCAAGCTAGAGCAGCAAAAAAAAGCTGAAGAGCTTAACCAAACACGCCAAGTGAGCTTAAAGCAGCGCGAACAAGAAGCGCGTGTTAAACAAATTTTAGAGCACCACAACCAAGACGCTATTCGTGGTGAGCGCACATTTAATTTTACTTATCAAAATAAAGTAAAAAATATCGACGTGAACGAGAAAACGCAAAAAGCGTTATCGGGCGGTCGTTTAGCTATTTGTGTACTAGAAGGGAAATTTTACGTACTAGACGACGAACCAGCACGCAAAGTGGCTGAAGTTGACGAAAAGTATATTGTTTTTCATGTAGAGCCAGAAAGCAAACCAAAAGATGAAGATGACCCATACGCAGACTTTGAAGTACCAGATGATATAGTGTGGTAATAAGTTATTAAGGGTAAGCTCATTTTTATTTGCTAAAGTATATAAAAGTGAGATAGAAACGAGTTAGCGGTTTTTGGTTAAGTTGATCGTCTAGCGTCGTTTCGTACGTATGCTTTTTATTTGATTGTTTACTACAATCAATAGAACAGTTTTTCTAACCGTCAAAAAAGAAGAGTAAATACAATGAGCAAGATGAAAACACTACTATTAGGCGCGGGTATTACTTTAGCCGCAAGCTTCTCGTTTAATGCAGCAGCTGCCGATGGCGCTGCACTTTATACCGCTAAAAATTGTCAAACTTGTCATGGCGCTGAAGGTAAAGCACCAATTATGGGTATGTACCCTAAACTAAACGGTCAAAACAAAGACTACTTAGTAGCGCAAATGAAAGACATCAAATCAGGTGCACGTAATAACGGTATGACCATGGCTATGAAAGCAATGGTTGCAACGGTAACTGATGAAGAGTTTGAAGCAATTGCAGATTACCTAGCTAACGTAAAATAATTTACGCAGTTATACCATTTTAATGCAATTGGTATTTTAGTTTTATAAACAGCCACACAATAGTGTGGCTGTTTTGTTTGGTGTTTGCTATAAAATAGAGACTGCTTTAGACTTCTAAACATCTGTTCGTACAGGTTAATAATGTACGTTTTTATAAGGCTCATTATGTTTGATTTACCCCAACTCGATTTAAAAAATAAAGTATCAGCACAAGAGTGGCAACTTCGTGTTGATTTAGCCGCGTGTTATAGACTGGTAGAGCACTTTCGTTGGGGGGATTTAATCTATACGCATTTATCAGCACGTTTACCTGGCACCGACCACTACTTAGTGAATGCGTTTGGTTTAACCTTTGATGAAGTAACTGCCTCTAATTTAGTAAAGGTCGACTTAGACGGCAACATTATTGACGATACGCCATTTAGTATTAATCCAGCTGGATTTACTATTCACAGTGCGATTCACGAGGTACGCGAAGACGCTCATTGTGTTATTCACCTTCATACCAAAGAAACAATCGCAGTCGCTACACAAAAAAATGGTTTATTACCGCTTAGCCAATATTCAATGTTTTCACTGCCATCGCTTTCTTATCATGGTTACGAAGGGCTTGCAGTAAACGACGACGAGCGAAAAGTGCTGCAAGATGATTTGGGCAGCACTAACCATATGTTATTGGTAAATCATGGTGGCTTAACAGTAGGCCCAACGGTAGGCGATGCGTTTATGCGCTTTTATGATTTACAGCGAGCGTGTGAAATACAACTAGCACTACAATCAAGCTCGCAAGAGGTGATTGAAGTACCGCAACCTATAATCGACAATATTTATAATCAAGCAAACGTAGTACACAGTGGCAGCACTGGCGGGCAACTTGCGTGGCCTGCGATGTTACGTAAAGCGTATCGACTTGACCCTAGTTTTGCAAAATAACCCATAGCGGTTAATAAGGAATTTTAATGAAAGTAAATCGCGTTGAAGTATTTGATATTCACTGTCCTGATAGACCTTCTTGGACACCTGTGTTTGTACGTATTCATACTGACGAAGGTATTAGTGGTGTTGGCGAAGCGGGCCTTGCATACGATTTAGGTCACAGTGCTGCAGCGGCTATGATTAAAGAAATGGCCGACGCCTTTTTAATAGGCCACGACCCATTTCAAACAGAAAAACTATGGTCACGTATGTTACGTGAAAGCTTTTGGGGTTTAGGCGGCGGACCTGTTGTATATGCTGCAATGAGCGCAATTGATACCGCACTTTGGGATATAAAAGGTAAAGCGCTTGGTTTACCTGTATACCAGTTATTAGGCGGTAAAGTTAACGACAAACTACGCACTTACGCTTCGCAATTACAGTTTGACTGGGATAGCGAATTTAAAGCCCTAGTACAACCGCAAGAATATGCAGAAGCGGCTTTAAAGGCGATGGCCGAAGGTTACGATGCAGTAAAAGTAGATCCAATTCAGTACGATAAAGACGGCAATACTTATTACGATCGTACAAAAATAATTTCACGTACTGAAATGAAGCTATACCGTGCGCGCATGCAAGCTATTCGCGAAGCAGTAGGCGACGAAGTGGATATTATTTTTGAATGCCACAGTTTACCAGGTGTTACAACAGCTATTCAGCTAGGTGAAATTGCAGAAGAATTTGACTGTATGTACTTTGAAGAGCCAGTTAACTATTTAAACCATTCATTACATGCAAAAGTAGCAGATAAAGTTAATGTGCCAATTGCTGGTGGTGAACGTTTGTATAATCGCTGGGGTGTGCGCCCGTACTTAGAAGATCAAAGTATTGATGTTCTACAACCTGATATTGGTTTATGTGGTGGTTTTACCGAAACCAAAAAAGTGTGTGATTACGCTGATATTTTTGATGTGCGTATTCAAGCTCACGTATGTGGCGGGCCTGTTGCAACAGCAGCATCACTGCACTTAGAAACGGCTATCCCTAACTTTTTGATTCATGAGCACCACACTTATGCGATTAAAAAGTGGAACCGCGAGTTATGTTTACAAGACCCACAACCTAAAAATGGTTTCTTTGAAGTGTCAGAAGAGCCAGGGTTGGGTATTGAATTAAATGATGAGATTGTTATGCGTTCTCAACGCGTAGAAATAAAATAATAGTCTTTTAACCTAACTTTAGGTCATGCATTAAAAAGCCGGTAAGTGATTAGTCACTTACCGGCTTTTACTTGTTTGGTAAAGTTTTAGCTTGTTATAACTCGTTAATTCTACATTCTACGTCTTTAAGCTCAATAGTGGCTTTACTATCAAGGTGGCGTATATAGCATTGCTTGCCTTTAATCATCAATTCAAACTGATCGGGTGTATTGCGACTTTGCGTGTCGATAATATTATTACCATCCACATTGCTAAGGGTTACTGTGCTGCTGGTAGTAAATACATTCTCAGCTAATTGAGTTTCTTGTATATGTACAAGTGTTTTAATTGCTTTGCTAACGGCTGTTTTATTTGGCTTTGCCAGTAGAGCATGTTGCAGCTTAGGTGTAGGGTCTGGATTTTGAGATATGCAGCCATTGAGAAAAAACGCAGAAAATACAACGATTAGTAAAAAGTACATTTTCATAAATTGGCCGTATTATTATAAAAAGAGAGTTTAATATAACTAGTTTTACTTAAACTTGGTAGTAGTGCTTAGCGTTTGCATAGCTAAGGTCATGCCATGTCTTATCGTTTGAGCATAACGCCTTATGGCAGTGCCATAGGTTGTTGTAGCTTGTATTTATTTGGCACACAGGGAAGTTGCTAGCAAACATAATACGCTGCTGGCCAAAGTGATTAAAAAGAAAATTAAAACACGCGGCTTGTTGCTCACTGGTGAGCCTAAGTAATTCAAAACCAGAGAATTTAATTGCTATGTTGTCGTGCTGAGCAAGTAACTCAGCACCTTGTTGCCAGTCATTTAAATTACTTGGTAGTCCTGCATGATTAATTATAATTTGAAGCTGCGGTAGCTGCTTAGCGTAGTAAGCTATTTGTTTGGTTATTTCGCTATTTTCAATATCAAATTGAGCTTCAAAATGCAGTTTATTTGTAGCCAATAAATTAAGGTTATTAATACAATGAGGGCTTTTTAGTCTCACTGCATCATCGTCTTCGGTTATATCTCTTATACCACAAAGGCTTGAATGAGCCAGTGCATTTAGCGCGTGATTAAATTGCTCTGCGGGCGCATCAATTTGGTTGTAACTAATAGCCTTAAACGAAAGGTTTTTTAAATGCGAGCTTAGCCAGTTTAACTCGTTTATAGGTGATTGATTATCAAACCCAGCCTCAATGTGCACAATACCCGCAAGTTCAAAATCAGTACTTTTAACAAGTTGCTCTGCACTTATTGCTTGTTTAATTTTTTCTAGGTTAGGCCATGCTGGTGGGTTTTCGCCTTGTAGCCAAGTATATTGCCCCTCGGCAAGATTAAAAAAATGCACATGAGGGTCAATAATTTGCATGCTCATTGGGCTGTATAGCCGCCATCAATACTTTGTAAGCTACCAGTAATAAAGCTGGCATCGTCGCTTGCTAAAAAGCTCACAAGGGCAGCAACTTCGTTGGCTTGACCTAATCGGTTAAGCGGTTGCAGACTTGCTTCCTCGGCAACTATTTCAGCTTTGTTTGCGCCACTTTTTGCGCAGTACGCATCTATCGCGTTATGAAATAGCGGGGTTTCTATTGTGCCAGGGCATACCGCATTTACTCTAATATTAAAGCTCGCGTAATCAAGCGCCGTTGTTTTGGCCATTGAGGCAAGGGCATGTTTTGTTAGGTTATACGCAAAAGAGTTTTGCTTACCTATAATTGCTTGATCGGATGCGACTAATATAATAGCGCCGCTATTTTGCGCTTTCATGCTTGGCAATACGCTTTGTACTGCGGCATAGGCGCCTTTAACATTAAGCGCAAAAAGTGCATCGAGAGTTTGCTCATCGGTGCTTTCTATATTTGCGCTTAAGTGTTTTCCAGCATTAGAAACAAGTACATCAATGCGTTTGCTTTGTTCACAGATAGCGTTGATACAGCTTTGTACCGCCGATACATCACTTACATCACACTGATGAAATATACCAGTTTCGCTTGGCTCTATATCAAGGTTATGTACTTTATAGCCATTACTTAGCAAACGCTTTACAACGGCTAGACCAATTCCTTTTGTACCACCTGTAACTACTGCAACTTTAGACATACTTACTTCCTTTATCGCTAACTAGTGAGAGTGACCACAGCCGCCTTCAGCGTGCACATGTCCGTGAGAAACTTCTTCACTTGTTGCTTCACGTACAGATACAACTTCAACGTCGAACGTTAGTGTTTTGCCCGCAAATGGGTGGTTTAAATCACAATCTGCGTTAAAACGACCAACCTTAACAATAGTAACCTGATGACGACCTTGGTTAGAGCTAACCATTGCTGTCATACCTGGTTTCCATACTTTAACGTCGCCTTGTAGGTGCTTAAGCGGAATACGTTGAATTAAATCATCAACACGCTCGCCGTACGATTCACTTGGCTCTAGAGTTACACTAAATTTTTCGCCGGCTTCTTTACCTTCAAGTGCTTTTTCTAAACCAGGAAGCATGCCTTCGCTGCCATGAATGTAAGTAAGTGGCGCTTCGTTTGTGCTACTTTCAATTTGCTCGCCCGCTTCGCTAAGGGTGTAATGAAATTCAACTGCTGAATTTTTGCTAATTTGCATGCTTGTCTCTTCAAATAATAACTATGTTAGGGCGCAATTTTACGCGAAATATACTTGTTTATAAACTTAACGTGGCTGATTTAGTGTTTTTTGTAAATTTAGCAGAAAATCTTTTTTTATTGGTGCTGCTTTTTGCTTTTCAGCCTGTGGTATAAACAGTACTAATTGAGTGCCAGGCTTTAAAATGCTCGATGCAGAGAGTTTGTTCCATTTTGCCAAGTCGCTATGAGGTACATCGTAAAGCTGACTTATACTCCAAAGGCTATCGCCTGACTTAACTTCGTAATCTATTTCAATGGTGGGAATCGCAATCTCTTGGTGTTCTAAATAAGGGCTGATTTTGTAATCAACAGTTAATGTGCTTGGCAGAGTTTTAGGTTGCCCAACTAATAACTTTTCTCCAACACCTATTAAATTATTATTTTTATTATTAAGTTGTTTCAAAGCTTTTACAGACATACTAAAACGCCTGGCGATACTGTAAAGCGTATCGTTTTGTTTAACGATGTACTCTCCAGCAAAGTTTGATTTGAAGAACTGACTTTTTAATAATGCTTCTTGCCCTATAGGCAGCAGTAAAGTATGCGGCCCGTTAGGTGAGCTTTGATTTTTTAAATATCCCTGATTAATAGCATGTAACTGCTTTGAACCTATACCAGAGAGCTTGGCAATGACTGAAAAGTCGAACTGCTGGCCTATGTTCATCTGTGTTGTAAATGGTTTATATGCTAGCTTTGGGCGTTTAATGCCCTTTTGTGGATGTTTAACTAAATAACTTAAAGCGAGTAATTTGGGTACATAGTCAGCAGTTTCTTTTGGCAGACTGAGCGACCAGTAATCGGTGCTTTTACCGCGTTTTTTGTTTTTTTCGATTGCACGTTTAACACGGCCTTCACCACTATTATAAGCGGCCAAAGCATGTAGCCAATTACCATCAAAGCGTTTATGTAAGTAACTTAAGTAATCAAGTGCAGCATCGGTTGAAGCAAGTACGTCTTGGCGCCCGTCATACCATTGGTCTGACTTAACACCAAAGTGATGCGCCGTTGCGCCAACTAACTGCCAAACACCAACAGCTTGCTGTGATGAGGCTATTGTTGGTCTAAAATCGCTTTCTACAAATGGTAGTAATGCGAGCTCCATAGGTAATTGCTTTTGCTCAATTTTTTTTACGATGTGATACAGGTAAGGCGCTGCGCGTTTGCTCACCGTTTGTAAGTAGTTAGGTTGCTTTGCATACCAGCTGATACGCTTTTTTAAAGCGCGATTTTGATAAATCGTAAAGTGTAGATTATTGGCTATATGCACCCACAGATCGGTGGTTTTTGGTGGGCGCTTTTTTACGATTGTTTTTTTGAATTGAAGTGGCGTAACTGGCTCATTAACTTGAGGCGTTTGAGCTACTTCCTCGTCAATATCATAAGTATAGTCAGGCTCAAAATGAGTAAATATTTGTGGAGCGTCTTGTGGTTCTTGCTCCGTTGATTGACAACCAAATAACAAAATACCCAAACAACATAAAACCAAACTGCGCATAGTGATCACTTTTGTAAATTCCTTTTATTATTTTAACACAATCCGTTGTGTTGAGTTATTCTGCGCTTTTTGCGCGATTTAGGCCAGCTTGTAAAAAGAAGTTGCTCGATTTTATATTAAGCGCTTCTTGTTTATAAGGCTCAATAACTGATTCAGGAAACGATAGCATTAACTGCTCAATACTTTGATCTTTATTGTTTTTAACGTGCTCTGTTATGGCTGTTAAAAATGATAGTGGCTGTTTCAGCTGCTCTTTTGTTAATGTGCCGCCGTGGCCAGGTATAATAATAGTGAGCTTTTCGTCGTTAATATATTGCTTAAGCAACGTTTGCCAACTTTTAAGTTCACCGTGTCCAGGGTAAGGAAGCCAGTCAACGATATCGCCACCAATCAGCACACTGCCATTATTAGTAGTAATAGTTAAATCACCGTTAGTATGGGCTTGCTGCGGCTCAAGCGTTACCTCAAAACCACCAAGGTCGATAATTTTACGACTATTAATGACTATTTCGGGTTTGCTAAGCTGATACTCCTGCCAGCGAAAAAGTCGCTTTTTTGCAAGCTTTAACTTATCACGCCATTTAGGTTGCTCTTCTTTAGGGACATTCGCTAATCGTTGGTAGCTCAGCTCAATGCTCTTTTCATAGGTGTCTAGTTTGTCGGTATATGCTGTTTGGTAAAGGCTAAAATTTTTATTTACTTGCTGATGAACAACGAGCTTGGCATCAGGATAAAAATTTTGCATAACAGCCATACCGAGCAAGTGATCGTCATGGTAATGCGTGGCAACCAAATAGCATAAAGGTGTTTTAAGGCGTTTTTTTAAATCTTTAGCAAGTTGTTCAACTGCAGCAAAATTGGCACTCGTATCAACCAGTAGGGCACATTTTTCGCCTTCAATTAATACTTGGTTAGAATCGTAAAAGCGAAGCTTGTCTTGTTGCTTTAAAAACTGAATATGAGGGTTTATTGTATTCCAAATAACGGCAGCGTAGGTGCTAGGTGCTATTGATAGTAAAGTGCATGACAATAGTAAGTGCTTACATGAAGAGGTTATGTTTGAAAGTTTTAACTTCATTTATTATCTCTACGCTGAGGTTTAATTACTTTAATAATAAACAAAAAGCGCAGTATGCGCTTTTTATTTTTGGTGTTTGGGGTCATTTGCCAAATGCTGACTGAGTTTATCAATCAATTGGTCTTGATGCTGTTGTTCAACTGTAGCCTGTGTTTTTGCTTCTAGCAATTCGTGGCTTAAGTTTAATGCTGCCATTAGTAGAGCTTTTTGATCGTTTCTAACGGTTGAGCGTTGTTTCATTTGCTCAACTAAGCCATTTAGATTTTTAGCTGCTGCTATTAATGCATCTTCCTGCCCTTCGGGGCAAGCAAATTGCTGCTCTTTACCTAGCAACTCAACAGTGACCCGCTGGTTTTGCAGCTCAGACATTAGCTAGCCTGTTGTGCGCTTTGTAATTTATCAAGAAGACCAGATAAAGTAGTGCTGGCATCTTTTTGCTTTTCTTCATTTTCTAAAGCTTCAAGCTGTAGTAATTCGTTTTCATCGCTTAGTTTAGTGTTCTGTTCTTTTAAAGTAGCAACATCTGTTTGTAATTGATTATTACGTTCGATTAAAGAATCGATCAGTTGTTCGAGTTGTTGAAGAGTAGTGTTGTTCATAAAGGCGCTCATATAACTGTAATTAATGTCATGCAAATGTAAAGCAAAGTGTGTTGATTTGCCAGCATTTACGGTGGTTTTAGCTGATTTTTCTTCTGCGTTAAGGGATAATTCAGCATATGAGCTTTTTCATTCAGAAATGGTTCACTTTAACACTCTCTTATCTTGGTGTGAGTTGCCAAAGCCTAGTGCTTATGGTTCACTTACGATATTAAATTGCGTATGGCGAAAATAAATAATGCTTAGTTACAGACACTCATTTCATGCGGGTAATCCTGCCGATGTACTTAAACATTTAGTACTGGCACAAGTACTAAATTACCAAACAATTAAAGATAAACCGCTTGATTATATAGACACGCATTCAGGTGCTGGCTTTTTTGAACTGGCAGCTGCTGATGCGCAAAAAACGCAAGAGTATCAAGATGGTATTGAAAAACTTTGGCAACATAAAAGTGAACATGCTGAGCTTAATGAGTACATTGAATTAATTAAGTCATTTAACGACACTGACGAACTTGCATTTTATCCGGGTTCACCAAAAATTGCAGAGCATTACTTGCGCCGCCAAGATAAGGGTTGGTTTTTTGAACTGCACCCGCGCGATTTATTATTACTTGAAGAAAATATGCAAGGTAAGCGCTCCATTCGTGTGCGCGGAGAAGATGGCTTTACCGGCTTAGTAGGATTATTACCACCAGCATCTCGAAGAGCGTGTGTGTTAATTGACCCTCCGTACGAAATTAAAGATGACTACGAAACGGTTGTAAAAACCTTAGTTAAAGCTCATCAGCGTTTTGCTACAGGTACTTATATGATTTGGTATCCGGTAGTAGACAGAGAGCGCATTGATAATATGGAGCAGGGCTTAATTGATTCAGGAATGCGCAACATTCAGCTATTTGAATTAGGCACTGAAGCGGACACTGACGTACACGGCATGACAGCATCTGGCATGATTGTGATTAACCCTCCATGGAAGCTAAAGCAAACAATGGATGCAATAATGCCTGAACTTGTTGATTTGTTGAGTGAGCCAAGTGGTTTTTACAGAAGTGAACAACTCGTTGATGAGTAGCTTTAAATAGTGCTTACAATGAATGATAAAATGCCCAGTTTTGCTGGGCATTTTATTTAAAATCAATACGAATGTGTTAGGTAACACATATATTAGGGAGCTAAATATTAATTAAAATAAACTGCGTTAAAAGTAGCAAGCGTATTACCGCTGTTGTTTTTAAGTTTTAGTGACTCGCCTGTAATTTCCCACTTTGAAGTATTGTTAAGTACGTTAGACATAGCTGCCTCTTGGTCCATATTCTCCGAACACATCTTTTTTGTACTCGCTAACTGACTAAGTGTAATTGTGTGCTGCTCGGTGCTATAACTTCCGCTAAAATTATTACAGCCTAAAAAGCCATTAACACGGTAGTCTTTATCGAACTGAATAAACGGCTCTTTAGTTCTAACATTTACTGTTTGAGCATTGATTGTTATTGCTTTCCAGTACGTGTTTGTAAGCGTTATGTCTGGCTTTTCAACGGATACTTTTGAAAGCTCAATTTTATAAGGGCCAGTTAGCTGTGATTCTCTAAATGGGTCGTTATTTGTGGTACTTGTGTAAAGTACTTTGTCTTTATTTATGATTCTGGCGCTTAGGCTATAGCGGTGTTTATCGTTAACTTTACTGGCATCATAAGTTAGCTCTACAGTGAATGGTGGGGCTTGGGTAATATCAATCACTTCTTGGGTTATTATATCTGCTTTTACATCCATTTTAGATACATCCGAAAGCGTAACTATTAACTGTGAACCGGGGCGAAGCATACTGCGATCTTTGTAGCTAACTTGGGTAGTTAGAGTCGATATTGATTTTGCTTGCTCTGTATTTTCAGTCGGCTTTGTTTGTTGATCACAACCGGTTATAGCAAAAGCGCTCAGTGCTAATAAACTAAGTCCTGTAAGTGCTTTTTTACGTGAATGTACTGCTTGATGCTTTTCCATGTTTGTTATCCTTACTCAATATTATCCCCCTAGTGTATTACCTAGTGACTTAATCATTCCTTAACTTATTTTAAACATAAAAAAAGGCGCATTAGCGCCTTTAATAATTAAAAACAAACGATTATTTTTTAACAAACTTAGTTAAAATAACTATGCGCTGGCCGTCAACTCGCCCTTCAATATGTTCAGGGTTGCTGGTTAGGCCAATATTACGAACAGCTGTTCCGCGTTTAGCTGTAAGGCTACTACCTTTAACGTCTAAGTCTTTAATTAGGGTAACAGTATCGCCTGCTTGAAGTACTACACCGTTGCTATCTACATGCTTTAAATCGTCATCTTCAGCAAGTGCTTTTTTAGCCCACGTTAGCGTATCTTCTTCAAGGTAAATCATGTCTAGCGCATCTTGTGCCCAGCCATTATCAGGCGCTAAACGCGAAAGCATTCTGTAAGCTACAACTTGTACTACAGGAGTTTGGCTCCACATGCTATCGTTTAAACAGTGCCAATGCGTAGGCGTTATTTCGCTGTTATTCTCGATTTGATCTTTACATGTTTGACACGTGTAAATACATTTATCTGAGTGGGTTTCAGTTACCGGTGGTACTTCATAAACAGATAAGTTCTCGGTGGCTGCACACAATTCACATTGATTATTACTACGTTCGATTAAGGCTTTTTCAATACTCATGGGGCTCTTTCTGATTCTGGTCGAGTTAACATTTGCTGCTATTGTACTCCAAAACACGAGCTCTGCGCCATTAGTCCCTTAATTTTGTGTGGGTATATTACTCATATACTTATCTTCAATAGTTTTTATATATCCTTGAGCGTGAAGGTTTTTAATTGCTAGGTTTATCTGGGGCAATAATTCTTTGTGTTTGCTCAATAAGCGAATTCTTAAAAAACCATGGGAATGCTGTGCGCCAAAGGCAATGTTTATCCCTAACTGCTTTGCCCAATAGAGCGCAGTTAACTTACCTACTAGTGCAGCTTCTACACGGTTTCTTGATAGGGCTGTCATAAGTTCTTTTTCGGATGGAAAGTCAACACGCTCAAAGGTGTTGTCATTAAAGTAATAGTAACCTAGTACCGTTCCTATATTTTTACCCTTCAAGCTATCAGCGCTTTGCCAATGCTGGGCATTTTTAGGCAAGGTAACAATCATTTCTGTGGCATAAATAAGCGGCTCTGAAAAAACATAATGAGGGTCATTTCTCTCACTCTTTGAGAGCCATTCTAATGAAATAACATCAAAATCGATTATTTCATCTTGTAAATATTTGGTAATACGCTTTGTAGGTAGGTCGATATGAGAAGCTGCAATATTGGCATCATCGAGTACTTTTTCAATAATTTCGGGTAATATGCCAGGCTTTTCTGGATCATTTGTATAATATGGATAATGACTCCCTGACGCGCTAACATTATATTTGAGGGGAGTAGGATTAATGCTGGCATAGCTAAAAAATACAAATAGCAGAGGGCTCAGTACTAATAACCGAATAAAGTTAGTCAAATCTCTACCTTTTATATTAATATTTTATATTAGTGTTGTGTAATTTTAACGTTTTTGCAATGACGACTATATTTATCTTATGCGTGTTGCATTAAAGTACACATATTATTGGCTGTTTTGCCATCTTTTATTTAAAGGTTTAGAGCCAAGTGAAATTACATAACATACCTGATGAAGTACAAAAAATAACTCAGTTTGTTGCGCGGCAACCTATTTTTGATATAGACCAGAATGTTTTCTCGTACGAATTGCTTTATAGAGACTCAGCCAATAATGCGTTTCCTGTAGGCACTTCAGATGTCCATGCGACAAGCCGCCTATTTTTTAATGCTTTAATGTTGGTTGGTTTAGATAGACTTACCGCACATCATTTAGCTTTTATAAACTTGTCATCAGAAACTATTCTCGATAACTTCCCCAAACTTTTATTGCCAGAAAATAGTGTTATTGAAATAGTGGAGCGCACGGGTAATATTCCTGCGGTGGCTGAGCGTGTGCAAGAACTTAAAAAAGAAGGGTATGTTTTTGCGTTAGATGATTACGATGGCGATCCAAAATGGGAGCCACTGTTAGCACATGTTGATTACATAAAAATTGAGATAGATGATCCGGTTATTAAAACCAATATGCGCATTAAAAAAATAAAACGCGCAAATCCACATGCAAAAATAATTGTTGAACGAATAGAGACGCATGAACAATTTAATGTATTAAAATTGGCTGGCTGCGATTTATTTCAAGGGTTCTTTTTTTCTCGCCCAGAAATGATTACGTATAAAGGTGTAGAGCCTTCAAAGCTAACCGTTTTTGATCTATTGCGTTTTACAGCAAAAGAAACACTTTGCTTTAAAGAAGTTCATCAACGAGTGGCCAGAGATGTCGCCATAACAGCGAGGGTTTTAAAGCTAGCTAACGCGCGTTCAGGCAAAGCAAATTTAGTCATTACGTCTATTTCACAAGCGGTTATTTATTTAGGTGAGGACACAATAAGACAATTTGTTCGCGTATTAGCAATTAGTGAGTTGGGGGTCGAAAAACCAACCGAATTAACTAAGCTTGCTTTAACGCGGGCTCAATTTATGTCGCTAATATTGGAGCAAAATAATAAAGAGTTGACCGAGCAAGGGTATCTGGTGGGTTTGTTCTCGGTGCTTGATGCTATTTTAGATGCTGAATTAAAAGACATAGTTAAAGAGTTTACTTTAGATGCTGCAATATCTGATGCGTTACTATTAGAGAGCGGCATCTTAGGGAACTGTTTATCGCTTATAAAAGAGTTTGAATTAGATAAAATAGATGAAGCTATGGTCCATTTGGCCAACATAAACTCAGAGCTGCACATTGGCGATATATTTAATTTTTTATTGGATGCTGTTTTATACAGTGATGACATTATTGAGGCAATAACAGAATAAATATGCGTAATTGGTTGTCGGTTATAAGTGTAGTGGTTGCTCTTTGTTTATTGTTTCCTGGTATTACAAAACCAGTATTAACAATAGAGGGCAACATAGATAAATCAAAATTAGCGCAAGCGGGCATTGAAATGCTTGCTGAAGAGGGCGATGGTCGGACTCGTAGCATGCTAATGATGTTCTCGAATATGCTAGGGCTTGATAAGTTAGAGGGCGAGATCAGCGCCTATAACAAAACACAAAGTATTTTAGGCACAGTTCAAGAGCTTGCTAGTAATAATAATTTATTTGTAGCTGCTTTAGTGGGGTTGTTTTCTATTGTTATTCCAAGCTTGAAGCTGCTATTACAATTGCTTTATTGTTGCCTACCTTTGAATGGGTTGAAGCAAAAGCTCGGTCTGGTTATTTGTGCATTAAGTAAGTGGAGCATGGTTGATGTATTTGTTATTGCATTAATAGTGACTTACCTAGCAGGTAACGCTCATGGTAAAAGTGGTGAGCTACTTGTTATGAATGCACAATTTGGTGAGGGTTTTTGGTATTTTAGCGCATATTGTATATTTGCAATTATCGCGAGTAACTTAATTAAAACACCTGATAAACCGCAGTCTACATAATTAAAGTATTTGTGGTTGCCGTTAGGTTATCTTACAATCATTTTAAAATTTATTAAAAGGCATAATGTTGCAACGTTTTTACTCTAGTTTACTCATGATAACTTTACTGCTCACTTTTGTGGGTCAGGCAGTTGCGTCTGTAGCTATGGTATGCGAAATGCCACATTTGCCAACGAAAACAGCAACGCATGCCCAAATGCCAATGACACACAGTAGTGATGCAACAGCTGTTGCTAGCATGTCTGAAAATATGATGCAGATGGATTGTTGCGACGACGAAAGTACGCCACAAAATGATTGCAAATGCCCTATCAGTGGCTGCGCTGCTAATTCAATGCTTAGTGTTGATACTTTATTTAGCGTTACTTTACTTGAATCTGAAAAAGTAAATATAAGTGTATTTACTACACAAATTAATATACCTCGTTCACTCTACCGCCCTCCTATGTCTGCTTAATAGCAGGATAGGTGTATGTAAAAATTGCGGTAACCCCGTTTATTGGTAATTCATAAACACCTTTTTTGCTTCTTAATTTAAGAATTTCTTTTATTTTTAGATGGAGCAGGTGATGAACCACGCTGTAAGTATTAAAGCCGTATTATGTAGTGTTGTATTATTTAGCACAGCTGTTAATGCGCAAAACAATTCAAATAACCTAAATATCGATACGCTAAAGCAAGCCCGCAATGAGCAAACGCTTAGCTTAACGCAAGCGCTTAATTATGCACTAACGCATGAGCCATGGCTAAAAGCGAGTGGCTACCAAGAAGATGCCGCAATAGCACAAAGTATTGCCGCAGGCACCTTACCCGATCCTGTTTTAACGGTTGGCTTACTTAACTTACCTACTAACGGTTATGCGTTTGATCAAGAAGGGATGACGCAGCTTAAAGTCGATTTGAGCCAAAAGTTTAGCCGAGGGAATAGTTTAGCGCTTAAACAAAAGGCATTAGCTCAGTCTGCTCAACAATATTCTTGGCAGCGCGCCGATCGCTTAGCACAAGTAAAAGCAATTGTGATTGAGTCGTGGTTAAACGCGTATCGTGCTCAGCGAAGTATTGCTTTAATTGAGCAAGATAAAGGGCTATTTACTCAGCTTATTGAAGTTACCGAAGCAAGCTACGCAAGTACCTTAGGTAAAACACGCCAGCAAGATATTATTCGTGCGCAATTAGAACTCACTCGCCTTGAAGATAAGTTGGTTTTGCTTGAGCAGCAATTTGAAAGTGCTAAAAACCGTTTAGCACAGTGGTTACCTATGAATATGCTTATGCAGCCTTTAAATGCCGAATTTACTAAAACCACAGGGCTGGTTGATTTTGCAAACCTTGAATTTGATAAATTAATACAGTTGCTTATGGCGCATCCCGCAATTATTGCGATAGAAAAAACCGTCACCGCAAAGCAAACCGAAGTTGCACTCGCCAAGCAAAGTTACAAACCTCAAATGGGCGTTAATGTGGGTTATGGTTACCGAGATGAAACGCCTATGGGGGAGTCGCGAGCTGATTTACTTTCAGTAGGATTTAGCATTGATTTGCCATTGTTTACTGATAACAGACAAGATCAACAGGTTAAATCGGCTATTGCTAGTGCAGAAGCTACTAAAACACAAAAGCTGGTGGCGCTTCAAAAACTCAAAGGCATGTACTTTAAGGAGTTTAGCCAACTCGCTCGTTTGCAAAAACGCGATGCGCTTTATCAAAATACGTTATTACCGCAAATGTCAGAGCAATCTCAAGCAACACTTAATGCTTATACGCGCGACGATGGGGATTTTTCTGACGTGATGCGCGCGCGCATTGGTGAACTTAACGCCAAAATAGACGCGCTTAATATTCAAGTAGATCAGCATATTATTACCGCTCGCCTTAATTATTATGCAAGTAGCTTAGACCCCCAAGTAATGAGCGATAAAACTGGAGAATTACATAATGAATACTAATTTAAAGTTACTTGTTGCTGCCTTAGTCGGTGCGGGCGCATTTGCGTTAATTGGCGCCTTAGTGATGCAGTTTTTACCTAGCAGCTCGGCAATGAATGAACAGCAAAGTGCTGAAAAACAGCCCTTATATTGGGTAGCCCCTATGGATAGTAATTACAGGCGTGACGCGCCAGGGCTGTCGCCAATGGGAATGGATTTAGTCCCTGTATATGAAAACGATAGCAACGCTCAGGATGGACCAGGTGCAGTAACTATTTCGCCTGCAGTCATTAATAACTTAGGTGTAAGAACTGCCAAAGTAGAGCTTAAAACACTTCACAGCGATATAAATACTGTGGGTTATGTGCAATATAACCAAGACCAACTTATTCACATTCATCCGCGTGTAGAGGGCTGGATTGAAAGTTTATATGTTAAAGCGCAAGGTGCACAAGTTAAAGCCGGTGAGCCTTTATATACTTTGTATTCCCCACAATTGGTGAATGCACAGGAAGAATTTTTACTGGCGGTTAATCGTGATAATACCGTGTTAATTCGCGCAGCAAAGGCACGTTTAGAGTCGTTAAATGTGTCTGATGGATTTATCGAGCGCTTACAAAAAAATAAAAAGATAATGCAAAATATTACTTTTTACGCAAAGCAAAGTGGTGTGGTAGATGAGCTAACAGTACGAGAAGGCTTTTACGTTAAACCAGGCACATCAATGATGAGTATTGCTCAGCTTGATGAAATTTGGGTAGAGGCAGAAGTGTTTGAACGCCAATCAGAACAAGTGAGCGTGGGCTTGCCCGTTACAATGACGCTTGATTACTTAAAAGGTCAAAAGTGGGAAGGTAAGGTTGATTACATTTACCCCGCGCTTGATGCTAAAAACCGAACGCTGCGTGTAAGACTCAGGTTTGAAAATGCAGATCATCGGTTAAAACCAAATATGTTTGCACAAGTGAGCATTCACGCTAAGGCGAGTAAAGCGCAATTTACAGTCCCTAAAGAAGCGGTAATTCGCACGCAGCATCAAAACCGTGTGGTTATTGCATTAGGTGAGGGTCGTTTTAAATCGGTAGAAGTCGAAGTTGGGCAAATTAATAGTAATGAAGCGGTCATTTTGTCAGGTGTAAAGACAGGTGACACGGTAGTGACCTCAGCGCAATTTTTAATAGATTCTGAGTCAAGTAAGAGCTCCGACTTTAAACGAATGGAAATGCCTAGTTCTAGCATTGGCTCAGGTATGAGTTCGGATTCTGGTTCAGACTCAAATATGAACATGGATATACAGCCACAAAGCGCCACGGTTAACGGCACTATTAATGCCATAGATACACAAAATCGCATTATTAATATTAGTCGAGAGGCCATTGAAAAATGGAATCGCGAACCCGCCACAATGGACTTTGTATTAGCGCCAGATATTGATATTACCAAGTTTGAAAATGCCCAGTATATTAATTTTACTTTTAGCATTATTAATGATGAATTTGTAATTACTAACGCGCAAAACGCAGAGCCGATTGATCATTCTACTATGCAACCTATGCAACACAGTTCTCACTAGGAGCCATTATGATAACTGCCATTATTCGCTGGTCTGTTGGCAATCGCTTTTTTGTGTTGTTGCTTACATTAATTTTACTAGGTGGAGGGTTGTTTGCACTAAAAAATACGCCCGTGGATGCCTTGCCTGACTTATCTGATGTTCAGGTCATTATAAAAACTACTTATCCGGGGCAAGCGCCGCAAGTAGTACAAGACCAAGTTACATTTCCTCTCACCACAGCAATGCTTTCTGTGCCGGGAGCGCAAACCGTAAGAGGTTTTTCGTTTTTTGGTGACTCGTACGTTTACGTTATTTTTGATGAAAAAACTGATTTGTATTGGGCGCGTAGCCGAGTACAAGAATACCTAAGCCAAGCAGCAAACCGATTGCCCGATAGCGCTACGCCAGAGCTTGGCCCTGATGCAACAGGCGTAGGTTGGATTTACTTATACGCACTAATTGATAAAACAAATAAACACGATATTAGTCAGCTACGAAGCTTACAAGATTGGTTTTTAAAGTTTGAGCTACAAACTGTGCCCGGTGTATCTGAAGTGGCTGCTGTTGGTGGCATGGTTAAGCAATACCAAGTCAATGTAGAGCCTGATAAATTACGCGCATATGGTATTCCGCTTAGCCTTATTCAAACCGCTATCCAGCAAGGCAACCAAGAGATGGGCGCCTCAGTAGTTGAAATGGCTGAAGCTGAATACATGGTAACAAGCACAGGCTACATTAAAAGTGTTGCCGACCTAGAAGCTATTCCGCTTGGCGTAAACGCTAATGGTACTGCGCTGCAATTGCTTGATGTAGCCGATATTAGAGTCGGGCCGCAAATGCGCCGTGGTATTGCAGAGCTTAATGGCGAAGGCGAAGTGACCGGCGGCATCGTTATTATGCGCTATGGCGAAAATGCACAAAAAACTATTGAGCTGGTAAAAGCAAAATTAGAATCGCTTAAAAAGGGATTACCAGAGGGCGTTGAAATAGTCCCTGTGTACGATCGCTCCAACTTAATAAATAACGCAGTAGATAATCTAACAAGTAAGCTAATTGAAGAGCTGATTGTAGTTGCTTTAGTGTGTGTGGTGTTTTTGTTTCATGTGCGCTCATCATTGGTGGCGATTATTACGTTACCGCTTGGGATTTTAACGGCATTTATAATTATGTATTGGCAGGGGATTAACGCCAACATTATGTCTTTAGGGGGAATTGCAATAGCGATAGGCGCAATGACCGACGGCGCTATCGTCATGATTGAAAATATGCACAAACATATGGAAAAAACGCCACTTACCAACGAAAACCGCTGGGAAGTTGTGGCTAAATCGGCGAGTGAAGTGGGTCCTGCATTATTTTTTAGTTTATTAATTATTACCGTCAGCTTTATGCCGGTATTTATTTTAGAAGCGCAAGAAGGGCGTATGTTTGCGCCACTGGCTTACACTAAAACCTATGCTATGGCAGCGTCTGCTGGGCTTGCGATTACCTTAGTGCCGGTATTAATGGGTTACTTTATTAGAGGTAAAGTTATTTCGGAGCAAAAAAATCCAGTTAACCGATTACTCGTCGCAGCGTATCGCCCACTACTTAACTGGGTGCTTAAATTTCCAAAAATGACATTGGTACTCGCGGTGGTTGTTTCTGTTATTGGCTTTTACCCGGTAAACAAAATAGGCAGTGAATTTATTCCGCCACTTGATGAGGGCGACTTAATGTATATGCCCACAACGTATCCTGGTTTATCGGTAGGTAAAGCGCGCGAAATACTACAGCAAACCGACAAGCTAATTGCCACAGTACCCGAGGTTAAAACAGTATTTGGTAAAGTTGGGCGAGCAGAAACTGCAACAGATCCTGCGCCGCTTACAATGATAGAGACGTTTATTCAGCTAAAACCAAAAAACGAATGGCGCGAGGGTATGACGCTTGAAAAACTTAAAAAAGAACTCGACGGTTTGGTTAAGTTTCCGGGGTTGACGAATGCGTGGGTAATGCCAATTAAAACACGTATTGATATGCTCGCAACCGGTATTAAAACTCCCGTGGGCATTAAAGTTGCGGGACCAAAGTTGAGTGAAATTCAAAAAATTGGTCAACAAATAGAAGTGCTTTTAAAAGATGTGCAAGGCACTGCATCGGTTTACTCAGAGCGAGTAGCCGGTGGGCGTTATATAAAAGTAGATATAAACCGAGAAAAAGCGGCGCGTTATAGCTTAAATATTAGCGACATACAGCAAGTTGTATCTACTGCAATAGGTGGTACAAACGTAACACAAACGGTAGAAGGGCAAGAGCGCTACCCAGTTAATTTGCGTTACCCGCAAGCATACAGAGACTCGCCAGAAGAGCTAATGTTGTTACCTATTGTAACGCCTACAGGGCAGCGTATAGCACTTGGTGATGTAGCTGATGTATTTATTGAAGATGGACCGCCTGGTATAAAAAGCGAAAATGCACGTTTAAACGGTTGGAGTTTTATTGATATAGATGGCGTTGATATTGGTACTTACGTTGAGCACGCTCAGCAAGTGCTCGATAAGGACCTAATACTACCTGCTGGCTACTCAATTACGTGGGCTGGGCAGTATGAATACATGCAGCGCGCTAAAGACAAACTGACTTATGTATTACCACTTACATTAGCGATTATTATTGTGTTGCTTTATCTTAATTTTAGAAGCTTTGCTGAGGTCACTATTATTATGGCTACGTTGCCACTGGCAATGATTGGTGGCGTATGGCTAATGTATTTAGAGGGCTTTAACTTTTCAGTTGCAGTGGGTGTAGGTTTTATTGCCTTAGCTGGGGTAGCGGTAGAAATTGGGGTCATTATGTTGGTGTATTTAAACCAGGCCTATAAAGAAAAATGCATCGAAGCAGAGCAGGCAGATAAGCCACTTAGTTTAGTGCAATTACAGCAAGCTATTATTGAAGGTGCAGGGCTTCGAGTACGCCCGGTTATGATGACTGTCGCGACAATTATTATTGGCTTGCTACCTGTGCTGTATGGCACAGGCACCGGAAGCGAAGTAATGAGTCGAATAGCTGCACCTATGGTTGGCGGTATGGGCAGTGCAATTGTACTCACCTTACTTGTTATTCCTGCGGTTTACCTACTGTGGCGCAAACAAGGACTTAAATAATATAAAGCAACAAGACGATAGAGCAGTGCGGTTACTACCCACGCATTGCTCTATAAAAATTACCTATAATTTGTAAGTTATTCTATTAAATTGCTAACTAATATCCATTTTAAAATTAACCTTCTGTTTTTAAATGGTTTTTTAATTGGCACGCTTTACGCAGTGTAGTACCTATACAGTCAACTAAGTAAGGAATGCACATGCAAGTTAAAACAATTAAAGAGGTATACGATTGGACCGTTTTGTTTCATACGCAAATGGCGGCTAATTTTCATAGCGTAAAGGATTTACTCGATGAACATAATGCAATGCTGGTGGACTACTACCTAAATTACGAAAAAAAACTCGCTGAAGATTTAGTCGGGTTTAAAGCGATAACCGAAATAAATACGCTCGATACGTACTGTTATGAATACTTTGCTAAAAATCCTGAGCTAATTACTTTCGAAGACATTAGTAAAGACCAGCAATTTGATGAGAAAGTTATTCAAGCTTATTTATCAGAGCAGCATCAAAAGGTAATTGAATTATACGAATACTTACTTGAGCGCGCTGAAACTCAAAGTGGCCAAGAAAAGCTGCAACAAATACTAGAGCTGGAAAAGCAAGGTATAAAGCAAATGATGCAAAGTACGAATCGTCATATGGATATGTAGCTTTATAAGATAACTATTCAAAATAGCCGATGCTTGCATCGGCTTATTTTATGTCTGCGTTAAATAACCCGCAGAGGGCTTTGATAAACTGGCTAAAATAATATGCGTGTCAACAGTGTGGCACGCACCTAGGGAGATCAAACTTCTTCTGTATCTACAATTAAATCACTTGTTATTGATTCCAATGCTTCAATGACTTCGTCTTTATTCATACCATTGGGTAAAGTAACGGTAGCAACAGCGCTAAAAATAGGCACCCCCCAATTAGGCGCACTTTGCTGCCTTGAATTTAAATGAGTAATGTTAGCGCCTTTGTGGCGTATTACACTCGCCAACTCTTGAACAATACCTGGGCGATCGTTACCTGTTATAACCAGATTGATTTGTTCTAATGTTGATGGTTCAATTTCTGTGTTTCCGGTTTCAATTCGAACGTCTAACTTAGGTAACTTATTTAAAGCGCTTTGTAGTGATTGAAAGTGCTCCTCAGCAACTTCAAGTTGAATAATACCTGCAAAATGACCTAATAAATGGCTTAAGTTACTGCTTAGCCAGTTGCCATGATTTTGTAACACGACGGATGAGATACTCTCTACTAAACCAGGGCGATCTTGCCCTAGAATAGTTATAACCAACTGCTTCATAAATAATTCTCTTTTTAAGCCCAAAGAAAGTAAATGCATAGGCATTAAGTGTATTGTCTAATCTAAATTGTGTATTGTTGCACTTTTATAAATCGTTGATTTTAAAATAATAAAATTGAATGTGGTTGTGTTGACTATACGCGGTATTAATAGTCATTCTTATTTAGTAAGTACTCTTTTAGTATTGACCTCGATAAATGCTTTGTCCAATTATTTTATAATTTAGTTCACTTAAAAATCATCTATATGAGACTTATTTAGCGATTTTCTTCGCTAGTTTTATTTAAAACCGTTTTAACGTGCTTATTATTACTGCTGTAACATTACTGTCATCTTGATGAAATATAATTTATAGAACGTTAAGATTTAAGGGTGTTTTGATGACTTCAAATCCGAATAAACCGACTTTTAATACGGATCGAAGCCGTCTATTTAAAGATCGGTTTGCCAAATTTGGTATAACCGCAGGTGGGATAATGGTATTGGTAGCACTGCTATTAATATTCTTTTACCTTCTTTATGTAGTACAGCCAATTTTTGAATCAGCAAAAGTAGAAAAACGCGATAGCTTTCAGGTTGCTAATTCGCAGCAAATAGCAGGCCTAGGTGTAGAAGAGCAAACTGAAGTTGCTTATTTACTCAGTCAGCAAGGTCAGGTTGATTTTTACAGTGTGCAAGATGGCAGCTTTGGTAAAAAGCTTAAAACATTAAACGCCGAGCTACCAAGTGATGCAACAAGCTTTGCAACTAGCGCGCCTTTTCAAGGGTATTATGCGTTTGGTTTAAAAGATGGCACTGTAATGGTCGTAGCACCTAAATTTTTGGTCACCTTTCCTAATAATGAGCGTAAATTAACGCCTCGTTTAGACTTTCCTCTTGGGGAAATGGCTTTGGAAGTAGATGAACAAGGCTCAGCTATTAAACGCTTTGCATTTAGCCACTATGAAGACAGAACAGCTGTTGTCGCACTTACAGAAGACAAACGGGTGCTGTTTAGCAGTTTTGTTGCTGAAGAGAATATGTTTACTGGCGAAGTTGAGTGGGTTGTAGAGCGCACAGAGCTAGATGTTGAAGGGCGTGTAGATGAGCTATTAATGTCGCCAGATACAACCCGTACTTTTGTACGTTCTGCTAATCAAGTTTACGTATACGATACACGTGACCCAAGTGATGTAGAGCAAATTCAGCTACTTTCAGCTAACGAAGAAAATGCCAATATTGTATCTGCACAATTACTAGCAGGTGCAAACTCATTAATGCTTGCCAATGATAACGGCGAAGTTTCGCAGTGGTTTGAAGTTAACACTGACACTGGCCGCGAATATGAAAAAATACGTTCATTTGAAACGACTAAGCAAAGTAAATTAAATGTATTTACAGAGTTCTACCGTCGTACTTTTTTTACGACCAGCAGTAACGGTGAGCTTGGGGTGTACTACACAACAAGCGAAGCAAAATTATGGCAAGGTAAAGTAAGTGAAGGCGCAATACAAAACTTTGCAATTTCACCGCGTTCAAATGCTGCATTAATTTTGGCGGATAACAAACTAACAGTATTAGAAATACATAACGAGCATCCAGAAGTCACTTGGTCAGCGCTTTGGCAAGAAGTGTGGTACGAAGGTTACCCAGAGCCAGGTTATATATGGCAGTCAACATCAGCCAGTGATGACTTTGAATCTAAGTTTTCATTAGTGCCAATTTCGTTCGGTACATTAAAAGCAGCCCTTTATGCGATGTTATTTGCAGTGCCTATTGCGCTTTCGGCGGCAATTTACACGGCATACTTTATGTCGAGTAAATTACGTAAGGTAGTTAAGCCTACTGTTGAAATAATGGAAGCATTACCAACCGTTATTTTAGGTTTTTTAGCCGGTCTTTGGTTAGCTCCTTTGATAGAAGAGCACTTACCTGCAATTGTTGGGTTACTCATATTATTACCTTTAGGTATGTTAGCGACAGGTTTAGCTTGGACTAAATTACCAACCAAAATCCGTCATCGAATTCCTGAAGGATCTCATTCAATTATCCTTATTCCGGTCGTTTTACTTATTGGCTGGTTTTCGTTTGCGATGAGTGAATTTGTTGAGCTTTGGATGTTTGACGGCAATGTACGTCAGTACTTAACAAATGAGCTAGGTATGACATTCGATCAACGTAACTCGCTGGTTGTAGGTATTGCGATGGGGTTTGCAGTTATTCCAACTATATTCTCAATTGCAGAAGACGCCGTATTTAGTGTTCCAAAGCATTTATCAAATGGCTCATTAGCATTAGGTGCAACGCAGTGGCAAACACTAATACGTGTTGTATTACTAACAGCAAGCCCTGGTATTTTCTCTGCGGTAATGATGGGACTTGGCCGCGCCGTTGGCGAAACCATGATTGTACTTATGGCAACGGGTAATACACCTATTATGGATTGGAGCATCTTCCAAGGTATGCGTACGCTTGCAGCAAATATTGCAGTTGAAATGCCTGAGTCAGAAGTAGGTAGTTCGCATTACAGAATATTGTTCTTAGCGGCCTTTGTACTATTCATATTCACATTCATTTTTAACACAGTCGCTGAGTTTGTTCGCCAGCAACTGCGTGAAAAATATAGCTCAATGTAAGCGGAGAGACATGACATGGTAAAGCAGTGGTTTAAGTCTGGTTCTCCTTGGATTTGGATGACCGGTGGTGCAGTGAGCATCAGTTTAATTTCAGTTCTAGGCTTATTAGCAATGATAGCCTGGAAAGGATTAAGTTTTTTCTGGCCTTCAGAAGTTGTGCAGTTTGAACTTGAAGGGTCAATTTCAAAACAAACCGTTATTGGCGAAGTTTATGACCGTGAATTAGTACCAAAAACGCGTTTAGCCGCGACAGGTATTGACGTTAGCGGATTTGAAAAAGAAGAAATAGAGCGCTTACTTATTAAAACAGGTAATCGTGAGTATGTAGATTTAGACTTTCGTTGGATATTAGAAACCGACATTAAAAATAAAACAACGCCTGCAACGCTTGCTGTATTTGAGCGTAGTAAAAACGGTAATTTTTATGGTTATGTTGAAAGTGTAATTAAAGATGGTAAACCAGTCGAAGGCGATAAAATTGAAGCTCTACATGAACTTGTAGAGCGTGCCGTGGATTTAAACGACGAAGCACTTGATTTACAAAATGGTGACATTGGGCATATTAACTATGAGCTTGAGCGTCTTCGTTTAAAAGAAAAGGGCTACTTACTAGATAACGCACTCACTGATGAACGTGTTGCTGAGCTTGCTCAAGAGCGTGCTGAATTACGTGCGCAGTATGGTGTACTTGAAAAAGATTTATTTGCACTACGTAAACAAGCTAAACGTGACCACGTAACTGTAAAAGATATGCGCGGTGAAGTAGTTACGATTCCAATGTATCAAGTACTTGATGTTTGGTTTCCAAATGATATGGGCTTTTTTGCAAAGCTAGGGCACTACTTTGTGCAGCTAGGTAAGTTTGTATCTGATGACCCACGTGAAGCAAATACAGAGGGCGGTGTTTTCCCTGCTATATTTGGTACTGTGTTTATGGTTATGCTGATGGCTGTAATAGTGACGCCGTTTGGTGTTGTTGCTGCAATTTACTTACACGAGTATGCCGCTAAAAATGCAGTCACTAAGATGATTCGTATTGCGGTGATTAACTTGGCCGGTGTGCCTTCAATTGTGTACGGTGTGTTTGGCCTCGGCTTTTTTGTATACATGTTAGGTGGTAGCTTAGACCAATTATTTTACCCTGAAGCGGCACCAACGCCAGTATTTGGTACGCCAGGTGTAATGTGGTCGGCGTTAACGCTTGCTATATTAACTTTGCCAGTTGTTATTGTATCGACTGAGGAAGGCTTATCTCGTATTCCAAGTACCGTACGTGACGGTTCACTAGCGCTTGGCGCAACAAAGGTTGAAACGTTATGGCGCATAATTATTCCAATGGCAAGCCCTGCAATTATGACTGGTTTAATACTGGCAGTTGCGCGTGCTGCAGGTGAAGTTGCACCATTAATGTTAGTAGGCGTTGTAAAAATGGCCCCTACATTACCACTTGATGGTAACTTCCCGTATTTTCACTTAGATAGAAAGTTCATGCACTTAGGCTTTCATATATACGATGTTGGTTTCCAAAGCCCTAATGTTGAAGCGGCACGTCCGCTGGTATACGCCACTGCCTTTTTATTGGTGTCGGTGATTATTACCCTAAACATAACGGCCATTGGTATACGTAACCATTTACGTGAAAAATTCAGATCGCTTGAACACTAATTAGTAAAGATTTTATAGGTAACAAAAATGATTACAGTCGCTCCACAAGTAAACCAAGCTAATATTGGTCAAAAGTTAGACCTAGAAAATTTAACGGATGATCAAAAAGCGCTAGAGATTAAAGACCTCGATCTTTACTACGGTGATAAGCAGGCGCTTAATAAAGTTAATATGAACATTCCTAAAGGCCAAGTAACTGCGTTTATCGGGCCGTCTGGGTGTGGTAAATCAACATTACTGCGTTGTATTAATCGCATGAATGATTTGGTTGATATTTGCCATATTGAAGGTGAAATATTACTCCATGGTCAAAATATTTACGATAAGAGCGTAGATGTAGCAGCACTTCGTCGTAATGTAGGCATGGTGTTTCAGCGCCCTAATCCATTTCCTAAATCAATTTATGAAAATGTAGTTTATGGCCTGCGCTTACAAGGCATTAAAGAGAAACGTAAATTAGATGAAGTAGTAGAGCAATCACTTCGTGGTGCTGCTTTGTGGGATGAAGTAAAAGATAGATTGCACGATAGCGCGTTTGGCTTATCGGGTGGTCAGCAACAACGTTTAGTTATAGCTCGCTCAATTGCAATTGAGCCTGAGGTACTTTTACTTGATGAACCAACATCAGCACTCGACCCTATTTCTACTTTGGTAATCGAAGAGCTAATAAACGATTTAAAAAACAAATTTACCGTTGTTATTGTTACACACAACATGCAACAAGCAGCGCGTGTATCTGATCAAACAGCCTTTATGTATATGGGCGAATTGATTGAATACTCAGACACAAATACCTTATTTACTACACCAACGAAGAAAAAGACTGAAGATTACATTACCGGTCGTTACGGTTAATTAGCCCGTTATAGCGTGTTGTACAAGATTAAGAGAGAAGGTAACTATGGAACATAATATTAATAAGCATATTTCTGGGCGCTTTAACCAAGAACTAGAAAATGTACGTAACCATGTATTGAGTATGGGTGGCTTAGTTGAGCAGCAATTAAATAGCGCGCTTGATGCGGTGAGTCGTAACGATGCTGAGCTTGCTCAAAAGGTACGTCAGAACGATTACAAAGTAAATGCAATGGAAGTCAGCATTGATGAAGAATGTACGCGTATCATTGCTCGTCGTCAGCCTGCAGCAAGTGACTTACGTTTAGTGATTGCAATTGCAAAAACTATTGCAGATTTAGAACGTATTGGCGATGAAGCTGAGCGAATTGCTAAAGTTGCACTAGACTCATTTACTAAAGATCAACAAGACTTGTTAGTAAATATTGAGAATATGGGCCGCCAAGTTCTAAAGATGTTACATGATGTACTAGACGCATTTGCACGTATGGATGTGCAGCGCGCATTTCAAGTACATAAAGAAGATGCAAAAGTTGACCGTGAATATGAAGCTATCACACGTCAAATAATGACTTATATGATGGAAGATCCACGCTCAATCCCTAAAATTATGGACTTAGTTTGGTCTGTTCGTTCATTAGAGCGCATAGGTGATCGCTGTCAAAATATTGCGGAATACATTATTTATTTTGTAAATGGCAAAGATATTCGTCATACATCTCAAGAAGATATAGAAAAATCGCTATAATTTTTTACCTATTTTTCTTTTTTATTAAAGCGGCTTAGTGCCGCTTTGTGCATTGCAAGCCTTAGTGAAGTAATAAAAAGCGTTCACAATCTTGGTTAATACTGTAAAATTCATGCTGCAAAGCATATCAATTTGATTAAAGGGTCAGTTATGCCTACAAACGCGTTTTTAGGAGTATTTGCAAAATCTCCTATCAAACCAATGGAAGAACACATCAAGAAGGTTCATCAAGCAAGTAAAGCTTTGATACCTTTTTTTAATCACGTATTTAAAGAAGAGTGGGTACAAGCTGAAGAGCTTCGCATCACTATTCGCAATTTAGAACGTGAAGCTGATGATATGAAAAGAGATATACGCTTACAATTGCCACGTGGTTTATTCATGCCGGTAGAGCGTACAGATCTTCTCGAATTAGTAACTCAACAAGATAAAATTGCCAATAAAGCAAAAGATATTGCAGGACGAGTGATTGGTCGTGAAATGACCATTCCTAAAGTTATGCAAGCTGATTTCTTAGCTTACTTAACCCGTTGTGTAGATGCGACTAAACAAGCATCTAAAGCAATTAACGAATTAGAAGAATTGCTAGAAACGGGTTTTAAAGGTCGAGAAGTCACCTTAGTAGAAAAAATGTTAGTTGAATTGGATGCCATAGAACAAGACACGGACGAAATGCAGATAAAAGTACGCCGCCAGCTACGTGATGTAGAGGGTGAGTTAAACCCAATTGATGTGATGTTTTTGTACAAAATCATTGAATGGGTTGGCGAGCTTGCAGATATTGCAGAGCGCGTAGGATCACGTCTTGAGCTGATGTTAGCTCGTTAATTTAAAATCAGTTCAAACACGAAAGATTAAGGTTTTACAATGGATATCATTGCATCTTACGGCACGGTATTAATTTTAATTGCCGCAGCAGTCGGCTTTTTTATGGCTTATGGTATTGGCGCGAACGACGTAGCGAACGCCATGGGTACATCTGTAGGTTCAAAAGCGCTAACAATCAAACAAGCTATTTTTATAGCGATGATTTTTGAATTTGCAGGCGCCTATTTAGCAGGTGGTGAGGTTACATCAACAATTCGTAAAGGAATTATTGATGCAGCACCATTTGCAGATATTCCGGAATTAATGGTTCTGGGTATGATTTCGTCTTTATTTGCAGCCGGTGCTTGGTTATTAATGGCCTCGTTCTTAGGTTGGCCTGTATCTACAACTCACTCAATCATTGGTGCAATCATTGGTTTTGCGTTAGTTGCAGTAGGTACTGAGGCGATTCAATGGGATAAAGTAGGTGGTATTGTAGGTAGTTGGATTATAACACCTGCCATATCAGGCTTTATTGCATACTTAATATTCATGAGTGCACAAAAGCTTATCTTTAATACAGATGCACCACTAAAAAATGCTAAACGTTATGTCCCTCTTTATATGGGCTTAGCAGGTTTTATCATGGCATTGGTTACAATTAAAAAGGGCTTAAAGCACGTTGGTATAGACCTAGGCTCAGCTGAAGGCTATGCACTGTCAGTAGGTGTTGCAATAGTTGTTGCTGTGATTGGTAAAATAGCCATATCTCGCTTAAATATTGATCCAAAAGCAGATAAACAAATGCAGTTCAACAATGTTGAAAAAGTATTTGCTGTTCTTATGGTACTAACAGCATGTTGTATGGCATTTGCACATGGTTCTAATGACGTTGCTAATGCAATTGGTCCACTAGCAGCTGTTGTAAACATTGTTGAAAACAATGGTGAAATTGCTAAAAAAGCAGCTATTGCTTGGTGGATTCTACCTCTAGGTGGTTTTGGTATTGTTGCTGGTCTTGCTATTTTAGGCAAAAAAGTAATCAAAACAATTGGTGAAGGTATTACACATTTAACACCTAGCCGTGGTTTTGCTGCTGAACTAGCTGCTGCTTCTACCGTTGTTATTGCCTCAGGTACTGGTATGCCAATCTCTACTACTCAAACCTTAGTGGGTGCGGTATTAGGTGTAGGTATGGCACGTGGAATTGGCGCGCTTAACATGGGTGTTATCAGAAACATTGTAGTTTCTTGGGTAATTACATTGCCAGTTGGCGCTGCCCTTGCTATTGTTATTTTCTACGTACTAAGAACCGCATTTGGGGTTTAATAAAAAAGTACTCAAAGACTTTTAGCTTGAAAAGATCTCAATGCCCTAGGTGTTGGGGTCTTTTTATTTGTGGAAAGAAAAAATGACTAACCTTCCAAGTATTAAACAACTACAGTATTTATTAGCTGTTCATCAACATCAGCACTTTGGCAGAGCCGCTAGTGCCTGCTTTATAGGACAATCTACTTTAAGTAGCGCTATTCAAAATCTTGAAGAAACACTAGGCTGTCAGCTAATTGAGCGTGAAAATCGCAGCCTGATGTTTACCAGTATTGGTGAAGAAGTTGTTGAGCGTTCTCGTAAAATAATTAACGATACAATTAGTTTAAAAGAGCTTACAAAAAGCTTTTTAACACCACTAAGTGGTAAGCTGACTGTGGGTGTTATACCTACAATTGCAAGCTTTATAGCGGCTCCGCTTTATCATTTTTGTAAAGAAACCTTTTGTGATTTAGAGCTGGTATTAATTGAAGATACGAGTGACAAGCTACTGGATAAACTTGAACATGGGCATATTGATTTAGCGCTACTTGCACTGCCGTACGAAACAGATAAATTTCATACACAAGTATTGGCAAAAGATCAGTTTAGTTTAGTGCACCATAAGGATTACAGCGCTGCAAAGGGCGTAGTCGACTTTAACCTATTACCAGAGGCTAGCGTATTCTTATTAGAGCGCGAGCACTGCATGACGGGCCATGCGCTTAGTGCATGTCATTTAAACCGTGCCAGTTGTATTAACCCATTTGAAGCTGCAAGCTTACATACTCTATTAAGCATGGTTGAACATCAGCTCGGGGTGACTTTTTTACCACAGATGGCTATTAATGCGGGTATTTTAGATAATAAAAATATGGTGGCTACACCATCACAAAGTGATGCATATAGAGATATTGGTATCTTGTGGCGTAAAACTACGGGCCGAATTCGAGACTTTAGGCTATTTAGTCAACAGCTTGAGGTGTTTTTAAAGCGTCAATGTAGTTTAGATTTTTCTAAAGCAGAATAATAAGTGAACTAAAGCAGCCTACAAAGGCTGCTTTTGATTTTGAAGATGACTTTCAAAAGGCTCAAGTTCAGGTAAAAATAATAAATAAATCCATACCACCAAGTTAAAGTAAGGCACGCAGCCTAATACAGTAAAAACCTTAACTGGGTAGCCTTTAATATTCGCGTAGCGGTAACACTGATACGCGATTGCAAAATGTATAATCAGTAATAACATAACTAGTTGTGTCATACCTTCTTCCTTAAAAGCTTAAATAGCTTTGAAACCCACTATAAATATCGGTACTACGCCGCCAAAAGGTAATGTCATGTTTTTAAAGTGAAAAGCATAAAAAGGCACGACATTTTTATTTGATGCTGAAAGTATAGGCAAGAAAGGTAATATTGGTAGTAATAAAATGATTAAAATTGTTTAATTTTGTTTATTTTGGGCTAGCTTGTTGTTGGTAAAACGTTTTATTTTTAGAAATTTTTTCGAGTTCATCTTTTACTTTTTCAACAGGTATTGGGCGTGCAATAAAGTAGCCTTGCCCATAATCAACACCAATTTCTTTTAGTGCAAAAAATATCTCTTCGTTTTCAACGTACTCAGCTACAGAGCGCTTATCGAGAGACCGACTAATATCATTTATTGCTTTTACTAACGCTAAATCTATAGGGTCATTGAGCATATCACTTACAAATGAGCCATCAATTTTTACATGCTGTGCTGGTAGCTGTTTTAAATAATTAAATGTACTAAATCCAGTTCCAAAATCATCGATAGAAAAATGACAGCCTAAGCTATTAAGCTTCTCAATCATTTTACGAGTGGCCTTTAGGTTATTAATACTCGCAGATTCAGTTATTTCAAAAATTATCCGCGAAGCAGGCACGTTATACTTTTCAAGGTTTGATTCAATTAATGGCAATAAGCGTTCATCTAAGAACGATTGTGCTGACAAATTAATAGCAACTTGGTTTAACTCTGGGTGCTTAGATACACAAGCAATAGCATTACGTATAACGCATTGATCCATCAAAAATGTGTCGTTAAGCATTTCTAAAGAAGGAATAAACTGGTTTGGGTATACGAGTTCACCTTTGAGTTTTAAGCGTAAAAGCGCTTCAAAATAAGCAACTTTACACTCCTTAAAATCCCAAATGGGTTGGTAATGTAGTTCAATATTATCTTGCTGTAGTGCTTGGCGAATTTCATGGCCCCATTCAAGCCCTGTTTGTAGTGTATTGTTTTGAGCATCTTCTTTTGAATAGCAATGTACTAAGTTACGCCCTAGGTTTTTGGCAATATACAAAGCAATATCGGCTTGTTTTAAACACTCATTAGGGTCGTTATTTTGTGTCGTGATTTGAGTTAAACCAATAGAGCAGCTAATAGTGTATATCTGATCTTCTGATTTAAAAGCATGTTTTTCTATCGCACTACACACACCTTCTGCAATAAGGTGTGCATCCAGTAAATTCATATTGGTAAGTATGACTGCAAATTCATCCCCACCAATTCTGCATACCAGGTGATCGTCGCCAATATTTGCTTTAAATAATTGCGCCACTTCTTTTAAAACTATATCGCCCTGATGATGGCCTTTACTGTCGTTTATTATTTTAAAGTGATCGAGGTCAATATAAATAACAGCATGCTCTATGCCATCATAGGTGTATTTATCTTGGCATATTTTATTAAGCTGTTGATCAAAATAATAACGATTATGTAAACCAGTTAATGGGTCATGGTGTGCTAAATGACGTAGTTGAATCTCAGCTTGCTTTCGTTCGTGTATATTGTCGATAGTTGCGGTTATAGTCGCGTTGTTACGACTATTTTTTATTAGCTGCAATCTGCATTCAACCCAAATTAAATTGCCATTTTTGTGGGTTAACTTTACTTCTATTTGTTGCTGTTGCTCGCCACCATGTAAAATATCGTTAATAGTGTAGTCAAGCCTTCCTTTATCTTCGTTATTACAATAAGCGCTTAATGGGTTTTGTAGTGATGATTTAACACCAAAACCGCTTAATGTTTCCCATGCGGGGTTAATAAAACGAATATTACCTTGCTGATCGAGCTCTAAAACAACTGTATTTAAGTGCAATAAAATACGCTGATGAGCTGAAAATAACTCTTTGTAACGCACTTCGCTCACGCTTAATTGTTCTACTTTGTAAGCAAATTCAGCATAACTCACCATAAAATCTTCACGTCGTGCGGCGTGGTCACACACTTTGTTTAAAAATGAAGGATCGTAAGGGGCTCTAATAAAGTCGGTAACACCCGAAAGTAAAAGCTGCTCAGCGTAATCGGCATCGTCACTTTCTATAATTGTAACAATAGCTTGTTTAGAATTGTGCTGGAGGATTTCTTCAACGAGTACACTCGAGCTCTCTGCACTTGATGTAGTGGCATCGAGTAGCACAATTGAAAACTGCTGTTGGTTATAAGCGTTAAGTGCCGCTTTAGCTGAAGTTACGTGAGTGATAGCAAAGTTTAACTTTAACTGTTCACTTATTTTGTCTGCCGTATTTTGAAGTGGCTCTAATAATAATAAGTTTAGCCGGCTACTTTTTTCTAAGTGAGTAGATAAAACATTCGCAAGTACTTGAGGGAGCATATCTTTGTGCTCAAACGGTAGTACAGCATCTATCCCATAGCTTCGGGCTGTTGTTTCGGCAATCCGCTCACAGTAAATTGGCGGAATAAGTAAGATTGGTGTGTTTTTTGGTGTTTTTAATAATCCTGAGCGGATCATCCTAGAAAAGCGCCAGCCATCAATTTTACCAACATTAATGCCCGTTATTATAATATCAACAGGGTGTTGTTTTAAAAGCTTTAAAGCTTGTTGGCTGTCTTGGGCATCAATAAAGGTAAATACATTTAAGCTCTCTAAAGTGCCCTTAATCGCGCGACGTTCAGCACTACTTGCGTTTAATATTAGCAATTTAAGCTGGTTTGGCACGAGTTGAACACCCCTAATATAACTTATAATAATTTAGCCGAATAAGAATAGTGACATTTAACCATAAGAACAAGAGAATTTAATGGCAAACACGCAAACAGACATTATAAGTTTGGCTGATTTCTTGAGCTTAATATCCGATACATATACACTTGGCGCGATTTTAAATGATGTGGATTACTAATTATGCGCGTGGCTGACTTTAGCTTTGACTTACCTGATGAATTAATAGCTCGTTTTCCTAAAGCGGACAGAACCAGCAGCCGTCTACTCACTTTAGATGGCCCAAGCGGAACTTTAGAACATAAAGTGTTTAGCGATATACTTGATTTAGTAAACGAAGGCGATTTATTGGTCTTTAACAATACACGCGTTATTCCAGCACGTATGTTTGGTCAAAAAGCTTCAGGCGGAAAAGTTGAAGTACTTGTAGAGCGGGTATTAGATGAGCATCGCGTACTTGCGCATGTACGGGCAAGTAAGTCGCTTAAGGTCGGTAACGAAGTTATTTTAGAAGGCAAAGCCAAGGCAATAATGGTTGCACGCCACGATACTTTATTTGAGCTTGAGTTCGATCATAGCCAAAACGTGTTAGATATACTTAATGATATTGGCCATATGCCACTGCCTCCTTATATTGACCGACCTGATACCGATGCTGACCGTGAGCGTTATCAAACTGTTTATGGAGAAAAACCAGGTGCAGTTGCAGCACCAACTGCAGGTCTACATTTTGACGATAAGTTAATGACAGCACTCAAAGATAAAGGCGTAAACATGGCTTTTGTTACGCTACACGTTGGCGCTGGTACTTTTCAGCCGGTACGAGTTGATAGTGTTGATGAGCATGTGATGCACTCAGAGTACATAGAAGTACCTGATGACGTAGTTGCAGCTGTTGCGCAAACTAAAGCAAATGGTGGGCGTGTAATTGCGATAGGCACAACTTCAGTTCGCTCATTAGAGTCGGCTGCTAAAGTTCACGGCGGCAAGTTAGATACGTATTTTGGTGATACCGATATATTTATTTTTCCGGGTTATCAATTTAATGTTGTTGATGCCATGGTCACAAATTTTCACCTACCTGAGTCAACACTCATTATGTTAGTCAGCGCATTTAGCGGACAAGACAATATTATGGGCGCTTACAATACTGCAATAGAGCAGCAGTACCGCTTTTTTAGTTATGGCGACGCGATGTTTTTAACACGTAAGTAACAAAATATTGTTTAATACTCAGTCGAATATATTAAAACCCCCAGCTTAGTTGCTGGGGTTTTTGTTTGCGGCAATTGGCAAAACTGAATTTATCGCAGCTAATAGTATTAGTGAGGCAAAAAGGGTAGAATCGAGCGGTTAAATTATAGCTTGTTGGACTGTTTTTCCGACATTGAGGATGATATGAAATTTGAATTAGATTGTACTGACGGAAAAGCGCGCCGCGGCCGCTTAATTTTTGACCGTGGTGTAATAGAAACACCTGCTTTTATGCCTGTTGGTACTTACGGTACTGTAAAAGGTATGACGCCAGATGAAGTTAAAGCCACTGGTGCGCAAATATGTTTAGGTAATACCTTTCATTTAATGCTTCGCCCAGGTACTGAGATCATTAAACAACATGGTGATTTACACGACTTTATGAATTGGGACTTCCCAATTTTAACTGACTCAGGCGGTTTTCAAGTATTTAGCTTAGGCGCAATGCGTAAAATTACTGAAGAAGGCGTTTTATTTCAATCTCCAGTAAATGGTGATGAAATTATGATGTCGCCTGAAAAGTCGATGGAAGTACAGCGTGACTTAGGTTCAGACATCGTTATGATTTTTGACGAGTGTACGCCATACCCAGCGACTGAAAAAGAAGCTAAAGATTCTATGGAGTTATCTCTTCGTTGGGCTAAGCGCTCAAAAGAAGGGCATGGCGATAATCCATCTGCTTTATTTGGTATTATCCAAGGTGGTATGTACCCAGAATTACGTGCACAATCACAAGCTGGTCTTGAAGAAATTGGTTTTGACGGTTATGCATTAGGCGGCCTATCAGTAGGTGAGCCTAAAAACGAAATGATGAATATCCTTGATCATTGTGCGTTTAAAATGCCAGAAGACAAGCCTCGTTACCTTATGGGTGTAGGCAAGCCAGAAGACTTAGTTGAGTCGGTTCGCCGTGGTATTGATATGTTTGACTGTGTTATGCCAACACGTAATGCGCGTAACGGCCATTTATTTATTACCACGGGTGTAGTAAAAATACGTAACGCAGTGCATAAAACAGATACAGGGCCACTTGACCCTGAGTGTGATTGCCATACGTGTAAAAACTATTCACGAGCTTATTTGCATCACCTTGATAAATGTAACGAAATTTTAGGTGCGCGACTAAACACAATTCATAACTTACGTTACTATCAACGTGTTATGGAAGGTTTACGTAATGCAATTAGCGAAGGTAAATTAGAAGAATTTGTACAAGATTTTTATGCTCGCCGAGGCCAAGATGTGCCAGAGTTAGCAGATATAAAAAATTAAACTTTAAAATTAAAGAGGAAGTATCATGAGTTTATTTATTTCAAATGCACACGCAGCAGCTGGTCAACCTGCGGCAGGCGGTGGTTGGGAAATGCTAATAATGTTAGCTATTTTCGGTTTGGTTTTTTACTTTTTAATCTACCGCCCACAAGCTAAGCGCGTTAAAGAGCACAAAAGCTTAATGAGTATGATGGCTAAAGGTGATGAAGTACTTACCCAAGGCGGTTTAGTGGGTAAAATTGTGAAAATTTCTGAAGAGAAAGATTTCATCGTTATCTCTTTAAACGAGCAAGCAGAAGTTACAGTACAAAAATCTGCAGTATCTGCAGTATTGCCAAAAGGCACAATGAAGTCGCTATAAAAATAATAAGGACGACCCCGTGTTAAACAAGTTTCCAGTTTGGAAGTATTTACTTGTTTTAGCTGTGGTAGCCATTGGCCTTTTATATGCCTCTCCAAACTTGTATGGTCGTGATCCGGCCATACAAGTTTCAGGTGCTAAAGGCGCTGATGTCGATCTCAGTGTTGTAGACAAAGTAAACGCAATCCTTGAAAAAAATAATGTAACCGCTAAATCGACAATACTTGAAGATGGGCAAATTTTAGTTCGTTTAAAAAATGTTGAAGAACAGCTTAAAGCGCATGACTTACTACGTGATTCGCTGAGCGACGATTACATTTCTGCTATTAATATGGCACCTGCTCAACCAGCTTGGTTAAAAGCGGTTGGTGGTAACCCTATGAAGCTAGGTCTTGATTTAAGTGGTGGCGTACATTTCACCATGGAAATCGACATGGCAACAGCGGTTGATAACCAGCTTGAGCAAATGGAACAAGATTTTCGCAGTGACCTGCGCGAAGAAAAACTACGTTATCGTAGTGTTCGCCGCGTAGCAGGCTCCGATCGTATGCGTGTAGAAATGCGTACTGAAGAAGACAAAAATGCAGCAGAGAGCTTCTTAGAAACTCGCTACCCGCTAAATGTCTACATTGATGACAGCAGTAACGATAAAGCATTTTTTGCGACAATGAGTGAGCAAAAACTCAAAGAAATTCGTGACTACGCTATCAAGCAAAATGAAACGATTATTCGTAACCGTATCAACCAAATTGGTGTTGCAGAACCTAACGTACAACGCCAAGGTGCTGAGCGTATTATTGTTCAACTACCTGGTATTCAAGACACAGCACGCGCTAAAGAAATTTTAGGCGCAACAGCAACACTTGAATTTCGTGAAGTAGACGAAAACGCTGATATTAGCGCTGCTGCTCAAGGTCGTATCCCTGCGGGTACTGAAATGATCATGAGCCGCGACGGTTACCCTGTTGTACTTAAAAAGCGTATTATTCTAGAAGGCAGCCATATAACTGGCGCGCAATCTGGCGCTGATGAATACCAACGCCCGCAAGTGAGTATTACGCTAGATAGCAAAGGTGGGGCAAAAATGAATGCCTTTACCAAACGTGCTATTGGTAAGCGTATGGCAACGGTATTCATTGAGTACAAGCCATCAGGTAAAAAAGATGCAGATGGTAAAGCGCTTCCGCCTATTAAGGTTGAAGAAGTTATTAACGTAGCAACAATTCAAGCACGTCTTGATCGCTCGTTCCGTATTACAGGTATCGATAACCCAGCTGAAGCACATAACTTAAGTTTGCTACTTCGTGCAGGTGCGCTTGTAGCGCCAATTCAAATTGTTGAAGAGCGCACTGTAGGTCCAAGTTTAGGTCAAGAAAATATTGAAGCGGGTATGACTGCGGTTGCACTTGGTTTTGCGTTTGTACTTGTGTTTATGCTTGTGTACTACAAAGGCTTTGGTATGGTTGCAAACCTTGCGCTTGCGGCTAACTTAGTACTAATTGTAGGTGTTATGTCTTTAATTCCGGGCGCTACACTTACGCTACCAGGTATTGCCGGTATTGTATTAACGGTAGGTATGGCGGTTGATGCTAACGTACTTATTTTTGAACGTATTCGTGAAGAGCTGGCCGATGGCCGTAGCCCTCAACAAGCGATTCATTTTGGTTACGATAGCGCATTTAGCACTATATTTGATGCCAACATCACGACACTAATTGCTGCCATTATACTGTTTGCAGTGGGCACTGGTCCGATTGCGGGCTTTGCAGTGACACTTGCGATTGGTATTTTAACTTCAATGTTTACAGCCATCGTTGGTACCCGTGCGGTAATCAACTTATTTGTTGGTGGTAAACGCATTGATAAACTTTCGATTTAAGGAGCAGACATGCAAATTTTAAGTTTGGGTAGTAGAACCCTTCGTTTCATGTCTCTTCGAAAAGTGGCTATGGGTTTCTCGACGCTACTAATTTTAGCGTCGTTTGCATCAATTTTTATCAAAGGCCTAAACTTTGGTTTAGATTTTACCGGCGGTACTGCGGTAGAAGTGGGTTTTTCACAACCGGCTGACCTTAAAAAAGTACGTGATGCACTAGCTGATAATGGTTTTGCTGATGCATCAGTGCAGCTATTTGGTTCAAGCCAAGAAATTTTAGTTCGCTTAGCACCACGCGGTAGCGATGTAAAAGCTGAAGTAATTGGTAACCAAGTAATCGATGCACTTAAAAAAGCAGACGACAGCGTAGTAATGCGCCGTATTGAATTTGTAGGCCCAAGTGTAGGTGAAGACTTAAAAGAGCAGGGTGGCCTTGCCATGTTAACTGCGCTTATTTGTATCTTAATCTACGTTGCGTTTCGTTTTGAATGGCGCTTTGCAGTAGGTGCGGTAGGTGCACTACTACACGATGTTATCATTACTGTGGGTTTATTTTCGGTATTAGGTTTAGAGTTTGATTTAACTATATTAGCGGCAATTCTTGCGGTAATTGGTTATTCACTTAACGATACGATTGTTGTATCAGACCGTATACGTGAAAACTTCCGTAAGGTACGCATTGACGATACGATAGAAATTATTGATATTTCACTTACGCAAACACTTAACCGTACACTTGTAACATCAATCACGACTATTTTAGTATTGATTGCCTTGTTTACATGGGGCGGACAAACCATTCATGGTTTTGCAACTGCATTACTGTTTGGTGTGTTTATTGGTACTTATTCTTCGATTTATGTTGCAAGCTCTGTTGCTATAGCAATGGGCGTAAGCAAAGAAGATTTAATACCAGAAGTAATAGAAAAAGAAGGCGCAGACCAAGACGCTATGCCGTAACTAGGTTTGTACTTAATAAAAACCGCTCTTATGAGCGGTTTTTTTATGAGCGCATTTTTTTGCGCAATAAAAATGTCATACACACTTGGTACTTTATTGCTCCAATCAAAATAGTTGTAAGGCAAATACGTGACGATTCAGCGCAAAGTATTAGAGTACATTTTAAAAAGCGGTGAAATAACAACGCTGTTTCAGCCTATTTTTGATATTAGTAATCAAGTTATTTTAGGTTACGAAGCACTTAGTCGAGGACCTAAAAATAGCCCGTTAGAAATGCCTAATACGTTATTTAAAGTTGCCCATGAGGAATGTTTAATTTCGGAGCTTGAATTACTATGTCGCTCTAAAGCGATTGAAAACTTTGTAAGGCTTAACCTACAAGGTAAATTATTTTTAAATGTAAGCCCTAAAACACTACTAGACCCTTGCCACCCTAAAGGGGAAACATTGCACCTAATAGAGCAATTTGGCTTAGCTGCTAACCGTGTAGTTATAGAGGTTACTGAGCAAGAAAAAGTAGATGATGGCTTCTTGTTATTAAAAACGATAGCCCATTATCGAGAGCTCGGTTTTACTATAGCAATAGATGATTTAGGCGCTGGGTATTCAGGGTTAAAGCAATGGTCTGAACTATGCCCTGATTTTGTAAAAATTGACCGCTATTTTATTGATCATTGTGATGAAAGCGAAGTTAAAAAAGAGTTTTTGAAATCTATTACTATTTTGGCCAGAGCTACTAATACTCAGGTTATTGCCGAAGGCATCGAACGTCCAGAAGAGCTTACATTTGTAGAAAACTTAGGCATTAGTAATGTACAAGGGTTTTTACTCGAAAAGCCAAGCATAAAGCCAAGTGAAGATTTCAGCTCAGAGCAACTAAAAGCTCTTTCATTTACGCAATCAAACACATTGTTTGATCAATCTATGGCCATAGGTCGCTTATCGGTTACGCAACCTGCAATAAGCAGCGACACTCGCTGTAAAGATGCGCATAAGCTCTTTGAGCAAGATAAATCACTCATAAGCATTGCAGTGTTAAATACTGAAAACCAGCCAGTAGGGTTACTTCACAGAGATCAATTAACAGAAGTTTTTGCAGCGCCCTATGGGCATGCTCTTTACGATAAACGCCCCGTTACTGCACTGATGGATAAGCAGCCCTTAGTCGTTGACGAAAACCAATTACTCGATACCGTAAGTAAACAAATAACTGAGCAAGACTTTGATATACGCCGCCATATAGTGATAACCAGAGAAAACGCTTATTTAGGTTTAGCGCCGCTTCGCGATATTTTAAAACACATAACCGAAGAAAAAATACGCCATGCACAACACGCTAATCCACTGACTATGCTCCCTGGTAATGTGGCAATTAATGAAGCTATAGAGCAGCGATTAAAAGGTAGTAATCCGTTTTCACTCGCGTATATAGACTTAAATCATTTTAAGCAATTTAATGACTTATACGGCTACGCTAGCGGCGACAGTGTAATTAAACTATTAGCTGATGTAACAGTGCAAGCGTGTAAAAATAGTGCTAACTTTGTAGGACATATAGGTGGCGATGACTTTATGGTGGTGTTTGATCAGCACAACGCGGTTGATATATGTAATACCATTATTGAGCAATTTCAACTCCAGTCTCGTATATTTTTTACACCTGAGCACATAAAGAGCGAAGGGTATTGGGCCACAAATCGTGAAGGAGAAAAGCAATTTGTGCCGCTACTAACGTTATCGATTGGCTTAGTTGAGCCTGATTTACAACAATGTAAAAACAGTCACCAAGTTGCAGCACTCGCAACTGATGCTAAAAAAGAAGCCAAACGTTATCGCCATAGTTATTTGTTTATTTGCAAACGTAAAGGGCCTGCGCCCGCAGTGGTGCGCCTAGCAAGCAATAAGCAGGTAATTTAAATAAAAATAGGTAATTATTATGTTGCCAATAAAAATCTCGACCAGTGTACTTGGTCTGCTTGCAAGTTTTGCACTTATGGCGCAAGAGCAAATAATTAATGTAGCCCAAAAGCAAGATACTCAAAACGCACGAGAAGAGTACTTAAGTGAGCTACTGGTACGTGCACTTGAGAGTGTTAACTATCCTGGGGTTATTAGGATGACTCCCATATCAGATCAGCAAAAACGTAAGCTCATAAACCTAAATGATAACGAACTAGATATGTATTGGAGTATGAGTAGTCCAGAGCGAGAGGCACTTGCTTTAGCTATTAAAATACCACTATTTAAAGGTTATATAGGAAAGCGGGCTTTACTCACTAATAAACAAAACGTAGCACGCTTTAAAGACGTAAAAACCCTAGAGCAGCTAGGAGAGTTTTCAGCAGTGCAGGGTCACAACTGGCCAGATACAAGAATAATGTCCTATAACGGCTTACGTGTAAGGCCGCTTACCAATTACCAAGCCATGTTCACTTTAACGAGCCGTGGGCGAATAGATTACTTTCCTCGCTCGTTTATTGAGGTTAATTCTGAGCTTATTGAAAACAAACAAAGTAACTTAGTCGTTGTGCCTGATTTATATATAAGCTACCCAACGGGTATTTATTATTTTGTGACTAAGAGTAAACCCGAATTGGCAAAGGCAGTAGAGGAGGGCTTAATATTAATGCAGACAAACGGCGAGTTTGATGCATTATTTAATGAATACTTCGCAAAGGATTTAAATACACTACCTTATACAAAAGGTAAAACAATAGAGATTAAGCTCGATAACCCTTATTTTTAGGCACAAAAAAAGGAGCCTAGGCTCCTTTTTAGTATGCTATTAATAGCATTTAATTAGCGAAGTAACGACTCAGTTAATACTGGACGAATTTCGCGGATAATTGCTTGAGTCAGTTTTGGTGAACCACAGATAATATTGCCGCTGTGGTTATAGTTATTACCACCGGCGAAATCTACAACCATACCGCCCGCTTCTTTAACCATTAGTTCGCCCGCAGCAGAGTTCCAAGGTTTTAAACCAATTTCAAAAAATCCATCAACACGGCCAGCTGCAACGTATGCCATATCTAAAGCAGAACAACCTGCACGGCGAATATCAGCAGTGTGTACAAACAATGCTTTAAACGCTTCAGTGTATGCATCCATGTGGTTTTTGTTTTTGAAAGGGAAACCAGTAGCAAGTACAGTGCCTGCAAGAACCGTAGTTTTGCTAACGCGTAGACGTTTACTGTTTAACTGAGTGCCTTGACCGCGAGATGCAGTGAAAAGCTCACCACGAATTGGATCATAAATAACAGCTTGGTCTAAACGACCTTTAACTTTAAGTGCGATAGAAACCGCGTAATGAGGGATACCTTTGATGAAGTTAGTTGTTCCATCGATAGGATCTACAATCCATTGGTAATCATCATCCTTGCCTTTATGCTCACCTAGTTCTTCACCAACAATTGAGTGAGTAGGGTAAGACTGTAAAATAGTGTCACGAATTACGGCTTCGGCTTCTTTATCAATGTTAGTTACTAAGTCGTTAGCGCCTTTTTGTTGCACTTCAACTTTTGATAAATCTTCACTTGCGCGAAGTAAAATTTTGCCTGCGTTGCGCGCAGCGCGAACCGCAATGTTTAACATTGGATGCATGGTATTACCTTTGGGTTGTAAAAGAACGTTTATATATTTCAGCCGGCGTATTTTAGCGACTTTTGCCATAAAGTAAACAATAAACCCCAAATACTTGTGTTTGTTTTTTATACAAGATTGAAAAGTTTATATATTTTTAAAAAATAATTATCTGCATTTAAATAAATTAATTTTAAATAACACTTTACCTAAAGTTAACTTGAGGTTTTATCGTGCTCCTAACTTAACTGATAGGATAACATTATGTATTTAGAGCACGTAAACTTAGTCGCGAGTGATATAGATAGTATGCTTACATTTTATCGCGCTGTATTTCCACATTGGTCGATTAGAAGTGAGGGCAGAGGCGATTGGCATGGAAAACCAAGACGCTGGGTACACTTTGGAGATGACACGCATTACATTGCGATAAGCAGTCATGGTGAAGGTGAAAACAGAAACTTATCGGGCCATCAAATTGGTTTTGCACACTTTGCTTATGTAACTAATAATTTAAGCGCAGTAGTAATGCGCTTAAATAAAGTGGGTTTTACTCTAAGCAAGCAAGGTAACGAGAATCCTTTCAGAAAGAATGTCTACTTTATTGATCCTGCAGGGTTTGAAGTTGAGTTTGTAGAGTATTTAAGTGATATACCAAGCGAGCGAAATAACGATTTATAATAAAATACTAAGCAGCACGCTAAAGTGCTGCTACTCAATTATAGTGAGCGATTATTATTACCCGTGCCAAACTGGGTTTTTAGCTCATTTGCAAAGCTCATAAATTTTTCTTTAATTGTGCGCTTTATTTTTACCTCAACCGAGCCCATTACTGCCTTTCCTTCAATATGAATTGTAGGGCCTTGGCGTTTGTTAAGCGACACAGATTTATTTTCAAGGCTACTTAAAATACAAAACATTTTAGACACTACATTGACATGCTCTGGTACGTAAATTTCATCGCTACCAAAAATACAGTTAACGTGAATAGTTACATTTTGATGCGCAAAAATAGCATCGGTAAAATCAAGCACCACCGATCCCATAAAGTTACTCAAATATATATTTTTTGGCACAACCCACTGACCACTTCGCTCGTTAGATCCTAAAATACTGCGTAATGTAATATCATCATCACTGTTTTGCTGTGCACTATAATGTGGTGTAAATTGCGATTGTTTTTCTGCTTTATATTGCTGATCGGTATTAAGTGTTAAGTCTTCTACTAAGGCTAGCAGAGCTTCGTTATTAGGTGCATCCATCGCATTATCTAAACGTCTTTCGAATGCATCAACAGAAATAACACCATGACTGTAATTATAAATTAATTGATCAATCACTTGTTCGCGTACTTGCTCTATTGGGCGGTCTTCAACTTTTACAGACATGAGTTATTCCTTATTATATTTACTATTGATACTGCTCTTGTAGTTAGGCTGCAAACCGCGTACCAAATATAATTTCATTAATTATCAATTGGTTATTTTTTAACGGTGTTTTTTGTTTTGTTATATTAACGATAGATTAACCAAAAGAGCAATTATCTAGCTATTTTCACTATTTGAGAAAGTTTTACCGAGTAGCCTGTAAATAGTTACACAAACATAGATAAGGTTTTATCTTTTAATTAATTCAAGCCTTTGAATTTTAAGTATAAATAAAGTTGGCCTGAAGCTCGCATTAGTTAAAGTGTCTTTAATCAAAAGGAGAAAGATTATGAAAACATTTAACAAATCTATTATCGCAGCTCTAGTTCTTGGTACTACGGCTATGGGTGCCCAAGCAAACAGCTGGGAAAACGAAAGTAAAGATGCTTGGATTGATGGTAAGGCAGAAACCGTTCTACTTATGAACACTAATCTAAACAACTTTGACATTAACACTGATGTAAAAAATGGCAAGGTAGTACTTACAGGTAAAGTTAATAGCGAACTCGATAAAGAGCTAGCAGAAGAACTTGTACTTAGCCTAGATGGTGTAACTGATGTTGATAACAGCCTTACTGTTGTTAAAAGCATGGACACCGAAGATAAAAACAACGACATGATGGACGATGATGATAACGACCTAACGGACGCTAAAATCACCACTGTAATCACAACTCGCTTCCTGTTTGACTCAGAAGTAGGTGGTACAGACATTGATGTTGATACCGACAACGGTGTGGTAACTCTGAATGGCTCTGTAGAGTCTGAAGCTGAAAAGCAACTAGCAGTTAAAATTGCTAAAAATGCTGAAGATGTTCGCGACGTAGTTGATAAACTAGCTATTGTTGCTGAATAATACAGTATAGTTAAAGCCCAGTAATACTGGGCTTTAAGTCTTTTCAATGTTTAATTTAAATGGAGTTTGATCATGGATATTATTCGTATAATACTTTCGGTTTTATTACCGCCATTAGGTGTGTTTTTGCAAGTTGGCTTAGGTATGCATTTTTGGTTAAATATTCTATTAACACTGCTAGGTTATTTCCCAGGGTTAATACATGCAATCTACATTATTGCGAAAAAATAATGACAGATTATATATTGTGTAAGCCGACTACTGAGGTTTAGCTAAATACTTTAGTACCGATCGGCTCACAATATTAGTTTTTAGAGAGTTTTTAGATTAAATCCATTTTTTAAAACACTTCAACCCATTAATTCACTTCCTTAACTCACTCCCAATATTATTTTAAAACTATACTTATTGTTTACTAATAAGCTTTCCAGTTAACAGTCGCGCTCAGATTCTGATTTGATGCCATTTAGGAAATCTTCAACATTAGTGTGTTTATACATCTATAATATACAATCAAATACCTTATTATTTAGTGACAATATTACCTTCACTTCTAGTGTTATCATTAAACTAGGTTTTTAGGCATGTTGAGGTAGTTAATTGAATATTCGACTTATAATGTCAGGCGTTGTGTCATTCATTTTTTATTTTAGTTGGGCCTTCTGGGCAAATAGTGCGGCAGACATTGCTAAATCGGTCACTTTTCAAGCTGCATTAGTGCAAGGGTTGTATAGTGGATTTGTAACGCTGTTTTTTACCTTTATTTTAGAAAAGGTCGTCAACAAGTATAAGTTTAGTTATGTAACGCTTGCGTTAGTAACTCCAATTATTTGTATGTTTCATTCTAAAACACCACAAAACGTCGCAATACGACAAAGTTTTAATAATGCAATTAACTCTAGCGCCTCGTATTTAAGTAATAAAAAAATAGCAGGCGTACTTTTTGCGCCTATTATTCCGATTACTGTTCAATCGAGCTTAGTGATTATGGTGAATGTAGTTAATCAGACACCTAATCTGGCACTGACAGTAGCCCCAAGCGTATTTTTTACAGCCTTGTATGCCTACACATATATGTTAGCTTTGCTTAAAAAGTAGAGGGTTAAATATAAAAGACTATATGGGATAGGTTTTGTTTATAATTTAATGCAGTGAATAGCACGGTAAATATCTTACATTTTATGTTTATGCCCACTTAAAAGATTACTATTTAAGCAGTTAGCTTGTTGATTGTTAAAATAAAGGTTTTTGGTAGTGACAAGCACCTAAAAAGTTTTTATACTGCAACCCGCTTTAGTCGCTCTGTGACTGAACGCTTCAAAAATTAACTGCCTAGCAGTTATATAAAGTTGGCCCCTTAGCTCAGTTGGTTAGAGCACACGACTCATAATCGTTAGGTCCCCAGTTCGAGTCTGGGAGGGGCCACCACTTTTACAAATTTCCCAAGTAAATATCTATCCAAATTATTTAAAGCTACATTAATTTAATATTGTGTAATTTTTATTCTTTAGTTACCCCTAAGAATAAACGTAATCTAAATAAAGTTAATCCATAGATTAAGCTAAGCTTTCTTAAGTTTGGAATAGTGCGAATGCACTATTAAATTCCAGCGTTAGATCAGATGCTTTGCTTTATAAGTGACAGTGATCAGCATTTAATGTCAGAAGACAAAAAAGCCCCTATTGGGGCTTTTTACTTACTAGTGTTTACTTTTATTGCTCAAAGCTACAAGAGTTAACTAATTTTTACGGTATATCTCATGCTCAATATCGTAAATATTTACGCTTAGACTGTCTGATGCTCTGCAATATGTTTTTAAACATGAAAGTAGCAGTTCGCTTAACATTTGTTTTTGCTCAATTGAGCGTCCTGCCAAAATATGTACCGCGATATGTATAAACCCTGATTTTCCTGCGCCAAGTTGATATTGCTGATAAGCAATAGCACGTGTTTTTATGGTTTCTAATTCAAACAAGTTACTTTCGAAAGCGGTTGTATGAATTTTTTCTACCAGTACTTGAGGTAAAACGGGGAGGTCTTCTGAGTGTTCAATAATAATGTGCGGCATTTAGGCGTTTCCTATTATGAGTTACTGCATGAGCGAGAGGTAATTGTATCAAATACAAGAGGGGTCGCTAAACCCTGAGCTATCTAAAATCTTTACTTTAAACTAATTTAGTCGTATTTATTTTTGATGTTAGTATAAAAACAAACAGGTGAACCTTCGCTTAGTAACTTATCTACTAAGTTACCTATATATTGATTAAGGATAAGTATGAAATTACCACAAAAATTTAAACGTTTAGCTTTACTTGCAGGTGCAATTGTTACGTTAAGTGCTTGCTCTGACGATGTTGCGTCGGTAAGCCTTGGGTTATTTACAACTAAAGATGTTGTGGTGAATTCGCAGCAAGATCCTATTGTTGAGGGCGTTACTTGTCATATTAGTCATATAGAGGCTAATTTAGATTTTTCAGATCCCTCTGATATGTCTATAGCGTGTCGTCAAACGGGGCCAATTACAGCGCAGCAGCTACAAAAAATAGACCGTAGCAAATCGGGCGAGGTGATATTCAAATCATCTAAAAGTATATTATTTAAATCACTAAAAGTACGTCGTATTTACGATGCTGAAAATCGTACTTTATTGTACTTATCGTACTCAACTAAAGAGTCCAGTGGAAGCCACCACCATGCGCTATCAACAGTGCCGCTATACAATACTCAAGCGTGGGACTGGGCGCTTACACAAAAAGACTAAGTTAGCACCTACGTAAGCACCTAAACTAAAACCTAAAAGAGCACACTATGTTAGCTTTATTTAAATCAAAGCCATTATTAGAGCAGCAAGAACAGCAATGGCTTATTGATACATTTATTTGGGCTGTAGAAAACTTTGATGCTGAGTTTTTTACAAAGCACACTCAAATAATACTGCCAACGGCCACTTTTTTCCCTGATTCGGTATCGAGCATTGAAGAAATGGCGAGTAATGTTTTTAACCGCGTTACTAATTACGCGGGTATGAACGCATGGCCTATCCAACTAGTTGCACCGCAGCAATTACAACCGCAAGTTTTTCCACACTTTGAATTTAGCAATGAAATACGTGGCGAAGGCAGCCATCTAATTGTGCCGCCAAGCCATACGATTAATATTTCTTTTAATCCTAACCAGATTAATCAGCCACAAGATTTAGTGGCTAGTTATGCAGGTACTCTGGCCACCATACTTATTCATCACGTTGGGGTGCTACCGCCAGGTGGTAGGGAGTATTTACCACAAGCTGCTGATGCACTTGCTTGTTTTTTAGGGTTTGGTGTGATGATGAGTAATACGGTGTATCAGTTTAAAGGCGGGTGTGGCTCTTGCTATAACCCATACGCTAACCGTGAAGCTAAGTTAAGTGAAACGCATACGGTATTTATGCATGCCCTAATTAGTTACTTTAAAAACGATAAAGTGTCTAAAAAGCATTTAAAGCCGCATTTACGTGGCCAGTTTAAAAAAGCACAAAAAGAAATTAAAGCATTGGTAAATAACTCGGCCAACCCGCTGTTATTAGCTTATTCGCCAAACTAGCAAGGATCTGCGTGGAATACTTAGATGAATTTTTACTGATTGTTATTGCTCATTTTTTTGCAGTAGCAAGCCCTGGGCCCGACTTTGCCGTTGTGCTCAAGCAAAGTGTGCAACAAGGTAGGCGCAATGCATTGTGGACAAGCGCCGGTGTTGGCGCTGCTATTTTACTGCACGTTGCCTATTGCGTTTTAGGTGTTGCGCTTATTTTAACGCAATCGCCTAGTTTATTTATGGCGCTCAAGTACCTTGCTGGTGCATATTTAGCTTACTTAGGCGTACAAGCTCTTAGAGCTGCAAAACCGCCTGAAAGTAATGAAGGCGAGGCTGTAAAAGATGTTGAAAACAAAACCGTTCAAGAGGAACCCGTTTGGGTGGCTTTTAGGCGCGGCTTTTTCACCAATGCATTAAACCCAAAAGCCACGTTATTTTTTATGTCGTTATTTACACTCGTGATTAGCCCAACAACACCTACTAGCGTACAGGTCGGCTACGGCGTGTACATGGCATTGGCTACTTGGGCGTGGTTTTCAATGCTTTCAATGATGCTTTCTCGCGATAATGTAAGGGGCTTTTTCCAACAACGCGGTTATTGGTTTGACCGTGGAATTGGCATTATTTTAATTGCACTTGCAGTACGTGTTGTTATTTAACTTATTCAAAAAGCGCAGGAGATAAAAATGCCGCTATATAATTTTTCGTTTGGTTCTAATATGTCATCTAACCGTTTGTTAGCGCGCTTGCCCAATGTAAAGCGTGTAGGAACTGCGATACTTAAAGGCTACGAGCTTACTTTTGATATGCTATTTAAAGATGGCTCAGGTAAATGCAGTATTTGTCCAAGCGATAAAGAAGATGCATTGGTTTACGGTGTTATTTATGAGCTCAATGAAGAAGAAAAAGCTATTTTAGATGGTATTGAGGGCGTAGGTTACGATTGTGTAGATATAGCCCCAACGCTTTTAACGGGTGAGACTGTAGCCGCACATTGTTATATAGCTAATACCCATGACAGCGATGTACTGCCATATGATTGGTACATAAAACACGTTCATCGCGGTTCACTTGAAGCGGGCGTACCAAAAGAATACAGTGATGCCATATTAAATCGCGCACAAAAAAGCGACACCAATCAAGAGCGCGCAGCAATTGAATTTGCAGTTCATCAAAAATAATAAAATAGGATTGATATGAAATTAACCAAACTTGCCGCAATTGCACTATTAGCAGGCTCTACGTTTAGCAGCTGGGCACAAGTTGATACCAACAAAGTTGACGACGTAATTAAAGCGTCAATGGCACGTTTTGACGTACCCGGTATGGCAGTTGCCATTGTTGAAAACGATAAAGTAATATTTGCTAAAGGCTTTGGTGTAACTAATCTCGATACCAACAAAAAAGTAAACAAAGACACTTTATTTGGTATTGCTTCAAACACAAAAGCATTCACTACTGCGGCACTGGCAAAGTTGGTTGATGAAGGTAAATTAAGCTGGGATGACCGCGTAATTGATCATTTACCCGAGTTTAGATTGTACGATTCGTACGTAACACGCGAAATGCGTATTCGTGACTTATTAAGTCATCGCAGTGGGCTTGGGCTTGGGCAAGGAGATTTAATGATTTGGCCAAGTACCGATAAATCAGTTGATGAAATTTTAGCGGGATTACAGTATTTAAAACCAGCGAGCAGCTTTCGTAGTAGGTACGCTTATAACAACTTGATGTTTGTTACCGCTGGTGAAGTGGTTGCACGTGTGGCGGGGATGAGCTGGAACGATTACATCGAAAAAAATATATTACAGCCGCTGCATATGGATAACTCACGCGCGGGCTTTTCACGTATTCCTAAAAGTAATAAAAACTGGGCGACAGGTCATATTCCTATGGATGGCACGCTTCATCCATTTTTTGTGAACTATCTTGAGGACTTTAGAGGCGCAGGCGCCATTGCATCAAGTGTAAGCGACATGAGCCAATGGCTTCGTACGCAATTAGCAGGCGGTAAAATGCCAAGTGGCGAGCAGCTATTTAGTGAAAAGCAACAAGCGCAAATGTGGCACCCACATATTACATCTATGGCGTCTAAAAGTGCGTTTGAATCGTATCACCAGCAGTTTAGGGGTTATGGGTTAGGCTGGAGTATTGAAGACTACCACGGCTTTAAAAAGCTAGGTCACGGCGGTGGTATTTTGGGAATGGTATCGCAAGTTACTTTATTGCCTGAGAAAAACCTCGGTATTGTTATTTTATCTAATCAACAAGCTTTTGGTGCACTTTCGGCTGTAACCCATGAAGTGCTTGAAGATGCACTTGAACTTGAAGATAAAGACTGGGTAGAAGATTTAGCTAAAAGTCATTTTGAAGGCAAGCAACAAGCGTATGCTAATGCAAAACCAGAAGCCCCCGCTGACTACCAACCACAATTACCAAATATTAATTACACCGGAACATTGCACGATGACTGGTACGGCGATGTAATTATTGAGCAGTTAGATGGTAAATTACGCATTGATTTTACCCACACTAAACGCTTGAAAGGCACTCTTGAGCATTACACTGGCAATACATTTATTGTTAAGTGGGATGAAAAATTACTAGAAGCAGATGCGTTTATTCGTTTTGAAATGAGCTCACAAAACCGTGTAAACAGTGCCAAAATGCGTGCGGTATCAACACAAGTGACCGACTTTAGCTTTGACTTTAGAAACCTACATTTAAAAGCAAAATAGCTAATATTGATATTTAAAGTATTGATATAAACCAAAGTCGCAAAGCCACCCATCGGTGGCTTTGCTATATTAAGCTTTTACACCTTGTAAGGGACTTTTTATGCGTACCGCTGTTATTTCTCATCCTCATTGCCGTAAGCATAAAATGATAGACGACCACCCCGAGTGCCCAGAACGTCTAGATGCCATAACAGACCGATTACTTGCCAGCGGCGTAGATGTTGGCTTAACACACCTACAAGCACCCAAGGCCGAGCGTGAGCATTATTTACTTGCTCACGATGAAGCTTTACTTAAACACGTAGAAAATACGCTACCAACAGAAGGGTTCGCTAATTTAGATGGCGATACGTGGCTGTGCCCCGATTCGTTTAAAGCGATTGAGCGGGCAGTAGGTGCAGGATTGTTAGCGGTTGATGAAATACTTGCCGATAAACTCGATGCTGCTTTTTGCTCAGTACGCCCGCCAGGGCATCACGCTAATAAAGACTCATCATCTGGGTTTTGTGTGTTTAATAACTTAGCTATTGCTGTTAAGTACGCACAAAGCAAAGGGGTTAAGCGCATTGCTATTGCGGATTTTGATGTACACCACGGTAATGGCACGCAAGATATTTTTATTGATGACGAAAATGTACTGCTTTGTTCGTTATTTCAGTATCCGTTTTATCCAAATACAGCGGTTAAAAATAATAGCCATATAGTTAATTCACCTCTGCCAATTGCCAGTAATGGCGACGATTTAAAAGAGGTGTTTACTGGGCAATGGCTACCAAAATTAAAAGCGTTTAAACCTGAATTACTTTTTATAAGCGCAGGGTTCGATGCTCACCTAGAAGATGATATGGCAAGCTTAAAGTTTGTAGAGGATGACTATATTTGGCTTACCGAGCAACTATGTGGTGTTGCTAAAGAGGGCGGTTGTAAAGGGGTTATTTCGTATTTAGAAGGTGGCTATGCGCTATCAGCTTTAGGTCGCAGTGCTGTAGCGCATATAAAAGTGCTTACTGAGGTTTAAATAAAGAGAGTGTTTATAGCCCTAGTAAATCAAACGCCTGCGCAGTACTTAGGGTTTTGATTTTACCAAGGCAGCATTGCCCTTCATTTAATAAGTAAGCTGTAACAAGCTGTGCTAGTTGCTCGCCATTCAATTTAGGGCAAACAGTGCCTTGTAAATTAAGGTAATCACCTTGCTTGTTAAGTACTCGCACATCGCTTAGCTCACTTTGCGTAACGCTGTGCAAGCACTCTTGTTGCTCTTGTTGGTTATGGGCTATCTCAAGCTCATTATAAATAACCAATAATTGTGGGTAGCTGTTTAACATGGCCCGTTAGCCTACGGTTACTTCATAAGACGTAAATTTACGTATATTAATAACGCCTTTTTCAAAGATTAAGTACTGACCTTTAATACCTTGTAAAACACCACTTACAACAGGGTCTTTATCAAAGTTAAATGAGCTGATTTTTGTTGGGTATTCGGTTACTGGAAAGTTTAAATCAACCACATCTTCATCAAGTTGCTCTATTGCTGTTGCGCCAAATAATTCACTGAGCTCGTTTAGCTTTTCACTAATTTGTGGGATCAGCTCGGCTGCCGCTGCTTTTAAGTCAATTGCGTCGTTTTGACCTTTTAGCATATTGCGCCAATTAGTTTTGTCGGCAATAAATTCAGCCAATGCAACTTCTACTAAACCAGATTGCAGGCGAGTTTGCACTTTAAAAATAGGTAATGCCTGAGTGGCGCCTTGATCAACCCAGCGAGTCGGTATTTGTGTGTGGCGGGTAATACCTACCTTTAAACCTGAGGTGTTAGCGAGATACACATAGTGTGGGATCATGCAGTTTTCTTCGCCCCACTGCGGCTCTCGGCAAGTGCCTTGATCGTAGTGGCAGGTTTCTGGTTTCATTATGCACATATCGCAACTAGCAAGCTTGCGCATACATACAAAACAGTGACCTTGAGAATAGCTTTTTTTGGTTTTTTTACCGCAGTTAGAACATAAAATAGTGCCACTAAAGGTAAGCGTAAGCTCCTTACCTATAAATGCATTTAAGTCTACTAAGTGTTCACCTACAGGTAAGTGATATTGTACTGGTTCGGTTAAGCTCGATTTTAGTTTACGCAGTGTGCCTTGCATCTTTACTTGGCCCCTAAAGATGTTAAAAAGAGGAGTCTAACATTTTTAAGCTATATTGGCTTTTTAAGAAGTGTAAATAGTCGGTGTAAGGCAGTGCTTTTGCGTATAAATAACCTTGGGCGGAATCAGCGTTCATATCTTTGAGCAAGTGATGGATTTCTTGGGTTTCTACCCCCTCAATTGTTATTGATAAATTGAGGTTATGCGCCATATCAATGGCTGTTTGTACAATAACTTGGTGAGTTGGGTTGTTAGGCAAATCAAAAACAAATGACTTATCTATTTTAAGCTCACTAAAGTGATAATTAACTAAGTAGCTAAGTGACGCGTAGCCTGTCCCAAAGTCATCCAGTACCACTTTAATACCTAATGCGGTTAACTCATCAACTAACTTTATAAGTGCATCTTGACTATCTACGAAGGCCGATTCGGTTAGTTCAAATTTAAGTAAGTGTGCCGGCACTTGGTATTTAATTAAAATATTTTCTACTTTTTCGGCTAAATTATTTATGGTTAAGTTTTTAGCACTTAAATTTACGCTAATTGTGTGCTCGTTATAGCCATTTTTAGTAAGCTCAACTATGTCTTTACAAGCTTGCTCTATTACCCACAGTGTTAGCTCGTTAATAATACCTGTGTGTTCAGCAAGTATTATTAGCTCTTCAATTGATAAGTTGCTGTAAGTTGGGTCGGGCCAACGTAATAAAGCTTCAGCACCACTTACGTGGTTACTTAATAAGTTTATTTGAGGTTGGTAATAAAGCGCCAGTTGATTTGTTTTGATTGCTTGTTGCAGCTTAGCGGCTAGAGCAACGTCCATCATCAGATTATTACCGTTTGACGATGACCCAACTTGATTAACGCTACCTTTTGCTTTTTTAAGCGCTAAATAACCACGCTTTAACCAATATTCAAAGTCGTTAGTCTTGCCTGCACTACTAATACCTATACTGTAACTAAGCTGCAGGTTTAGCCCTTTAATTTCATATTGTTTTGGTAGACTACTAATTATTTTAGTCAGTAGTGCTTCTAGCATTTCTTGGTTTTGTGTTTTTGTAGAAATACAGGCAAATACACCACTGCTTAAATCGGCTAAGCGAGGACTGGTGTTTAAATCTGTTTCGAGGTTTGTAAATTCACGTTCATGGCTGAGTTCTAATTCAAGCTCTTTGGCTATATGCTTTATAAGTGTGTAGCCCTGAGAAGAGGTAATAATCGTATTGAGTGAATTAAAGTGACGTATTTTTATTAAACACAACGTTGTTGAGCGATTTTGGCTCTGTAGTGCCATAAATGCTTGTTTTAGCTTGGAGCTATTAAGTAATCGTGTTTGTTGTGTATGCGTGGCATGGTAAAGCGCACGTTCTCGCTGATACCTTACCCTGTCTGCTAATGCCATCGCCATTAAAATAACTTCGCACAAAATAGCGACTAAAAAGGCATGGCGGGTTGCAAAGGTATACGGTAAAACACCAGTGAGTTCCATAGGTTGAATTGCCGCACCAAAAATTAGCGGTATCCATGATAAAACATAAAACTTAGCCCACCTAAAACCACTGCGTAACTTGTTATATATTAAAATAATACAAGTAATATAAAGCAGTACCATTACACCAAAAAATATAGGAGCCGCTATATTTTCAGGAATAAACAAGCTACATACAGCAAGAGTAAACATAAGCCAAAGTAGAGCTATACTCATTTTGTAACGCCAACATTTATCTTTATGATAGCGCAAAAACATGGTGCAAAAAGCAAGGGTGAAAAAGGCGACCCCATAATTACTAAACACAATTTGTTCGTGAATAAAGAGCTGCCATTGCTTAGGCCATAAATAAAAACCAAAGCCCAGTACTGCACCCATTAGTGTAATAGCGCTGACGATGTAGCCAATATAAATTAAATAAACACGGTCTTTTATACCAAAATAAAGCACCAAGTTGTAAAGCGCAGCCATCAATAGCACGCCTACAAAAATACCCCATATCCCAGTTTGAGAGCGCACTAAGTCAATAAACTCTTTATCACGATACAAGTTTACAGGTGTTTTACTTATGCCTATTGTGTCTATTTTTATTACTAGGCGTTGTGATGATTTTCTTTCTACTAAAAAGCGAATATGCGGTACGCTGTATTCAAACAAAGAGAGGGCTTCTTCTTTATCGCCGAGCTTGTATGTTTCAATTAGTTTGTTATTTTTATCGAGGCGATAAACCGTAAGGTGATCGACCATAGGGTTGTCAAAATGTGCTACAACATTTTGCTTGTTAATACTTTTATTTTCTAAATCAAGAAACAACCAATAATTTTGTTGGCTAAAGCTCCATGGAACATCTGAAAATGGTTGATGAGTAAGTAATTCAGGTTGGTTAATGATGGTATCGAATTTTTTAGTTTTGGTTTCGTCAATATAGTAGGCGTAATCGAGGTACATTGGAGCCGTTTTATCAATTGTATATCGTGTAGGCACGACTAAGTTTGATGCCAATGTACTGATTATAAAAAATATAAAAATCAGTATGGCAACAGCAATTGCATGGTAACGTAAAGTTCTTAGTTCCAACGTTAATTTACTTTTAAAAAACCTTTTAATTAGTGTAGCACTAAAAAAGCGCAGGGAAACTGCGCTTTTTTAGTTAAATTAATTGGTTATACCAATGAATAGGTATTATAGGCTATTGCTCGCGTGCAATAGCACGGTAAGCTATATCTGTACGATATTCCATACCATCCCAGCTAATTTGTTTAACAAGCTCATAGGCGCGTTGCTGCGCTTGCGTAACAGTGTTACCAAGTGCTGTTGCGCATAATACGCGACCGCCTGCGGTTACAACGTCATTGCCACTTTGTTTAGTACCCGCATGAAACACTTTTTCACCTGCAGGGTAATCCACTTTTAGCCCCGAAATAGCGTCACCTTTAGGGTAATCACCAGGGTAGCCTTTAGCGGCAAGTACAACACCAACGGCTGCGCGTGGGTCAAACTCAATTGTTGTTTTATCAAGTTCTACACGGTTAGCAGCTTCAATCAATTCAACCAAATCTGATTGCAAACGTAGCATCATTGGTTGAGTTTCAGGGTCGCCAAAGCGACAGTTATACTCAATTACTTTAGGGGTACCTGTTTCGTCAATCATTAAACCTGCATATAAAAAGCCGGTGTACGGATGGCCTTCGCTTGCCATGCCTTCTACCGTAGGGTAGATCACTTCGTTCATAATACGCTGGTGGATTTCATCAGTAACAACTGGCGCAGGTGAGTATGCACCCATGCCACCCGTGTTAGGACCCGCATCGCCATTGTAAGCGCGTTTATGATCTTGGCTGGTTGCAAATGGTAATACGTTTTTACCATCAACCATTACGATGAAAGACGCTTCTTCACCGTCTAAAAACTCTTCAATAACAACACGACTTCCCGCATCGCCAAAAGCATTACCCGCAAGCATATCGCGAATAGCTTCTTCGGCATCGGCCTCCGTCATGGCTACAATTACGCCTTTACCCGCAGCCAAACCATCTGCTTTTACAACAATTGGCGCGCCTTTCTCTTTTAAATAAGCAAGGGCAGGCTCAATTTGTTCAAACGTTTGGTAGTCGCCCGTTGGGATTTTATGACGTGCTAAAAAGTCTTTAGTAAACGATTTCGAACCTTCAAGCTGAGCTGCGCCCGCCGTTGGTCCAAAAATAGCCATGTTATGTTCACGAAACTTATCAACAACACCCAGTACTAACGGTATTTCTGGACCTACAATAGTAAGCTCTACCTTATTTTGCTGTGCAAAACTAAGTAAACCATCTAAGTCGTCAACGTTTATTGCTACGTTTTCAAGTTTTGGTTCAAGTGCAGTACCTGCATTACCAGGGGCTACAAATACAGTATTTACTTTGGTGTTTTGAGCGGCTTTAAACGCAAGTGCGTGTTCGCGGCCGCCGCTGCCAATGACTAAAACATTCATGGCGAAAATTCCTATTTAAAGCGGTTTCTTAAATTTCAGCGTCATGCGGTCGCTTTCACCAATGGCTTTATATTTGTCAGCATCTTGTTCGCCGAGTCTTAAGCTTGGTGGTAGCGTCCATACACCTTTAGGGTGATCGGCTGTATCTTTTGGATTTGCATTTATTTCACTGCTTGCTACTAATTCAAACCCAGCTTGTTCAGCAAGGTCTACTACGTAGCTCTGCTTCATATAACCTGATGTTTTTTGATCTTCATCAGCACGCTCTTCAGCTAAACGGTGTTCAACTAAACCTAATGTACCACCTGGTTTAAGGGCTTTATAAAAAGCTTGGAATGCACTTAATGCACCGCTTTTATCTTTGCCCATATACCAGTTATGTACATTACGAAATGTTAAAACCATATCGGCACTGCCAGCTGGCGCAATATCTAAATGTGTTACAGGTGCAAACTCAGTAATTTTAACGCTACTAAAGCGCTTATCTTCAGCTACTTTTTGTTTAAAGCCTGCAAGAGAGCGTTGGTAGTAGCCAACTGATGAATCAGCAGGAAAATGCGCGGCATAATAAGTGCCTTGCTCTTTTAATGCTGGCGCTAAAATTTCACTATACCAACCACCACCGGGTGCAATTTCAACAACTGTCATGGTTGGTTTAAAGCCAAAAAATGCAAGTGTTTGAGCTGGGTGACGATATTCATCACGAGCGCTGTTTTTAGCATTGCGTTCGCTTGATTGAAGTGCATGTTCAAGGCTTGATTCGTGGTTATGGCTAAGCGCCATAGTCGATGTCATTGTTAGTGTGGCTACAAGTAGCGATTTTAGCGCAAATTTCATTGTTTGTTCCTTCACATTATAATTTTAAATAGGTTATTGAATAATCAGAATACGTGAATTTATAGCAAACAAAAAGGGTTAAACCAACGTTTAACCCTTTGTGTGATTAGTGGCGGAAATGGCGCATACCAGTTAGTACCATTGCCATGCCAGCTTCATCAGCAGCTGCAATCACTTCTTCATCACGCATTGAGCCACCAGGCTGAATTACCGCAGTAATGCCAGCGGCTGCGGCTGCGTCAATGCCATCACGGAATGGGAAGAATGCGTCAGACGCCATAACTGAACCTTTAACTTCAAGGTTTTCGTCGGCGGCTTTTATACCTGCAATTTTAGCTGAGTATACGCGGCTCATTTGGCCTGCGCCTACACCAATGGTCATACCGTCACGGGCATAAACAATTGCGTTTGATTTAACAAATTTAGCTACTTTCCAGCAAAACAGTAAATCTTTAAGTTCTTGCTCAGAAGGCTGGCGCTTAGAAACAACTTTTAAGTCGCCTTGCGTTACCATGCCTAAGTCGCGGTCTTGAACTAAAATACCGCCGTTAACGCGTTTAATATCTTGGCCAGCTGCTTTACCTGTCCACTGTCCACATTCTAATAGGCGCACGTTCTTTTTAGCTTCAACAATTTTTGCAGCGTCGCTCGAAATACTAGGTGCAATAATTACTTCAACAAACTGACGGTCAACAATTGCTTGTGCAGTTGCTGCATCTAGCTCTCGGTTAAAGGCAATAATGCCACCAAATGCTGATGTAGGGTCTGTTTTAAAAGCGCGCTCGTATGCTTGTAGAATATTGTCGCCAATTGAAACACCACACGGATTAGCATGTTTTACAATTACGCACGCAGGTACGTCAAATTCTTTAACACATTCAAGTGCTGCATCGGTATCTGCAATGTTGTTAAACGAAAGGGCCTTACCTTGCAATTGAGTTGCTGTTGCAACTGATGCTTCAGCAATGTCATTTTCAACATAAAAAGCAGCATCTTGATGTGAGTTTTCACCGTAACGCATATCTTGCTTTTTAGTGAACTGCATATTGATAGTACGTGGGAATTTAGTCTCTACAGCAGCTTCCTCGGTGTAATCAGGCACCATTTTACCGAAGTAGTTAGCAATCATGCCATCGTATTGTGCAGTGTGCTCGTAGGCGGCAATCGCTAAATCAAAACGTGTTTTGTACGTTGTTGAACCATTGTTGTTTTGCATTTCGCTAATAACACGGTCGTAGTCGCTCGCGTTTACCACGATTGTTACATCTTTGTGGTTTTTAGCGGCTGCACGAACCATTGTAGGGCCGCCAATATCAATATTTTCAATGGCATCTTCAAGGCTGCAGTTTTCTTGAGCGACTGTATTCGCAAAGGGGTATAAGTTAACTACAACTATGTCGATAGCAGAAATGTTGTTATCTGCCATTACGCTTTCATCTTGTCCGCGACGGGCTAATATGCCGCCGTGAATTTTTGGGTGAAGGGTTTTTACGCGACCATCCATGATTTCAGGGTGGCCTGTGTGATCTGATACTTCAGTCACTTTTATGGCGTTATCAGCAAGTAGTTTACATGTGCCGCCAGTTGATAAAATATCAACGCCTTGCGCTTCAAGTGCGCGGGCAAATTCAACAATACCGGTTTTATCAGACACACTTAATAGTGCGCGACGAATGGGACGATGAGTATCCATTGTAGTTTGATTTCCTCAGTTAATGAGCTAGCTTAGAAGCGGGCATTTTAACTGATTACTACTCAAAAAACGACTTATAAAGGCTCAATAAGCGTGAGCATTTTGCAATTTAGTTAATAAACTGTAGGCATAAAAAAAGCACCCTAAGGTGCTTTTTTTGCAAAATACCAGTTGTATTGGATTAGTAAGTAGTAATAACGATAGAAAAACAAGTCTATAACAAGGCAAAAATTTTGCAGTGTAGTTATTCTACATAAAAAACTTTTAACGACGTTATGGGCTTGTTTAGCTCGTTAGAATACTTACGCTTTCAATATAATTGGTATTAGTTCATGCCGTATTTTTTAAGCTTTTTACGTAAAGTACCACGGTTGATACCTAGTAAAATTGCTGCACGAGTTTGGTTACCACGTGTATATGTCATTACTTCTTCAAGTAATGGCGCTTCTAGCTCTGAAAGAACAAGGTCGTAAACGTCTTGCACATCTTGACCGTTAAGCTGCTTTAAATAGTGGTGAACAGCTTTTTTTACTGCATCACGCAATGGCTGCGGTTTCTCGTGTGACTGAACATGAGGGTTAGTGATAAATGGAGAAGTCACGTTTTGTTCGAACATTATTAAGTCTCTTTCTTTCTTAGTTAGCTGCTAGTGTTTTAAAGTATTGCTCTAATGCGACGACCTGTGCCTGTGGGTTGTCGAGCGCATTAAATACTCGCCTAAACTGACCATCACTGTCATGGGTTTGCAAATACCAAGATACATGTTTGCGAGCAATTCGCGCTCCCATTGGCTCACCGTAAAACATATGGAGGTTTGTTAAATGCTCCATTAATATACTGCGCACCTCTGCAATAGCAGGTGGCTGTAAATGTTCCCCAGTTCGCAAATAGTGGTCTATCTCCCTAAATATCCAAGGGCGACCTTGGGCGGCTCGGCCAATCATAATGGCATCTGCACCCGTATAGTCTAAAACCTGTTTTGCTTTTTCTGGTGATGTAATATCACCATTGGCAACAACAGGAATCGACACTGAACGTTTTATATCCCTAATCGTGGCGTACTCAGCATCACCTTTGTACATACATGCGCGCGTACGCCCATGTACAGCAAGTGATGCAATGCCATAACGTTCAGCTATTCTCGCAATCTCTACACCATTACGGTTATCCGGATCCCATCCTGTACGGATTTTAAGTGTCACAGGTATATCAACAGCATTAACAACTGCATCAATAATCTCTTCCACAAGTTCAGGAAACTGTAATAAGGCAGAGCCTGCGAGTTTCTTGTTCACTTTTTTTGCTGGGCACCCCATATTGATATCTATGATCTGTGCACCATTAGCAACATTGAATTGTGCGGCCTGCGCCATAAGCTCAGGATCTGCTCCTGCAATTTGCACCGCGCGTATACCCGACTCACCGCTGTGATCCATACGGTTCATCGACTTTTCTGTTTTCCAAACCTTAGGATTTGACGATAGCATTTCAGACACAGCTAAGCCCGCACCTAAGCGTCGACAAAGTTGTCTAAATGGTCTGTCTGTAATGCCTGCCATTGGCGCGACAATTACATTATTCTCAAGTTGGTATTTACCGATACGCACTATATTCAATAGGCCTCTTTTCAAGGGGCGCTAAGTTTACGGTTTTTTTCACAAAAATCAAAGGCTATAAATTGAACAAAAGTAACTTTTTTTTGCCCTTTTCGTATTGACATTTGATAACCACATGACAAGTAGGTTGATTTGTTTGAAATTCATACAGATTTTATTTTTTACAAGATAACTAGAAAATTTTTTGATATGTAAAAAAATAGTAAAGCCTGTTAAATACAGGCTTTACATGCATGTTTTGAGTTAATACTCTAGATTTGATTGTTCAATTTATTACGCTTTTTTAGTGCCACTTACTCGAGTCCAATCACCTTCAACGGCAATGTCATCTAGTTCAATAAACGGTGCATAAATGTCAGCAACCGATTTCGCTTGTTCTTCTAAAATACCTGACATGGCAATTTTACCACCTGGCTTTAATAACCCTAAAATCACACTATGTAATTCGCGAAGTGGCTGGGCTAAAATATTGGCCACTACTATATCTGCACTAAACTCAGGTTGGTTTTCTGGAAGGTATACTTCGAGTTTGTCTGCAACACCATTTCGGTTCGCGTTATCAAGGCTAGCTTCAAGCGCTTGAGGGTCAATATCTATCCCAATCATACGCTCTGCACCTAGTTTTATAGCTGCAATACCTAAAATGCCTGAGCCACAACCAAAATCAACAACCGTTTTACCCGTCAGATCTTGGCTTTCTAACCATTTAAGGCACAAGGCCGTTGTTGCATGCGTACCCGTGCCAAAAGCAAGGCCAGGGTCTAGCAATACATTTACAGCATCAGGGTCAGGAATGTCGCGCCAGCTTGGGCAAATCCATAGTTTTTCGCCAAATTGAATAGGGTGGAAGTTATCCATCCATTCACGTTCCCAGTCTTTATCTTCAAGTTGCTCGATTTTGTATACTAAATTGTCTTTTAGCTCATCATGGCGCTTCAATAACGCAACGACTGCGTTCATATCATGATTAGCTTCGAACAGGCCAATAACTGTGGTATCAGCCCAGAACACAACGGTGCCAATTTTAGGCTCGTAGATAGGGGTGTCTTTTGCGTCAATAAAGGTTACTGAAGCGCTACCCGCTTCCATTAATAGATCGCTTACGGCATCAGCTGTTGCAGCATTGGCATTAATACGAATTTGGATCCAAGCCATGGTTATTTCCTTCAAATAGAAAAAAGGCCGCTATAGCGGCCTTTTTAGTTTATATAGTAGCGCTAAAATTATTTAGCGTCTAAAAAGCTTTTCAGTAAATCTGAGCGAGAAGGGTGGCGTAATTTACGCAGCGCTTTCGCTTCTATTTGACGAATACGCTCACGTGTTACGTCAAACTGTTTACCTACTTCTTCTAAGGTGTGGTCGGTATTCATATCAATACCAAAACGCATACGTAGTACTTTAGCTTCACGAGCTGTTAAGCCTGCAAGTACATCGTTAGTTGCGCCACGAAGAGATTCCATTGTTGCCGAATCGATTGGCGAATCAATAGTTGTATCTTCGATAAAGTCACCTAAGTGAGAATCTTCATCATCACCGATTGGTGTTTCCATTGAAATTGGCTCTTTAGCAATCTTAAGTACCTTACGGATTTTATCCTCAGGCATCATCATGCGTTCTGCTAATTCTTCTGGATTTGGCTCACGACCCATTTCTTGTAACATTTGACGAGAGATACGGTTAAGTTTATTAATCGTTTCAATCATATGCACAGGGATACGGATTGTTCTTGCTTGGTCAGCAATAGAGCGTGTGATTGCTTGACGTATCCACCACGTAGCATAAGTAGAGAACTTATAACCACGGCGATATTCAAACTTATCAACCGCTTTCATCAGACCAATGTTACCTTCTTGGATCAAATCTAAGAATTGTAAGCCACGGTTTGTGTATTTTTTAGCAATTGAGATTACAAGACGTAAGTTAGCTTCAACCATTTCTTTTTTCGCACGGCGTGCTTTCGCTTCACCTATGCTCATTCGACGGTTGATGTCTTTAATACGCTCAATACTTAAACCTGTTGTTTGTTCAATAACAGATAATTTATTAATGCTACGAATGATTTCTGGCTTAACTTCTTCAAGTTTAGCTGAATACTTTTCGTTACCTGAAATTTCTAAATCAACCCAAGAAGCGTCAGTTTCGTTATTAGCAAAATGCTTAACGAATGTTTTCTTTGGTAATTTAGCAATTTGAACAGCTTGCTTCATGATTAGGCGTTCTTGAACACGAACACGATCCATCATTTCACGCATGTTATTTACCATGCGGTCAAACTGTTTAGGTATTAATTTAAATGTTCTGAAAAGCTCACCAATTTCAAAAATGGCTGCTTGTGATTCAGGATGCGAACGACCTTTAGCTTCAAACGTATCACGTGCTTTATTATATAAATCACGTAAATTTTCAAAATGAATACGAGCTTCTTCAGGATCTGGCCCTGTGTCTATCTCTTCTTCATCTTCATCATCGCTATCAGCATCATCTTTGTCATCTTTATCGTCGTCCTCAAGTTGCTTAGCACTTAATTCTGAACCGATGTTAGTTGCTGAAATTGGCGCTGTATCTTCATTAGGATCGATAAAGCCAACGATAATATCGCTTAAACGCATTTCTTCAGCTTCAAACTTATCCCACTGCTCTAGTAGGTAAGTGATTGCTTCAGGGTACTCAGCAACAGAAATCTGTACTTGATTAATGCCTTCTTCAATACGTTTAGCGATTACAATTTCGCCTTCACGTGTAAGAAGTTCAACAGTACCCATTTCGCGCATGTACATGCGAACTGGATCCGTTGTACGGCCGATTTCTTTTTCTACAGTCGCAAGGGCTGCAGCGGCAGCTTCAGCTGCGTCTTCGTCTGTCGTTGTTTCTTGCATCATTAATTCATCAGCATCAGGCGCGTTTTCGCTAACCTTGATACCCATGTCATTAATCATGCTTATGATATCTTCTACTTGATCTGAGTCTATAATGTCTTGTGGAAGGTGATCATTTACTTCTGCAAAAGTTAAGTAGCCTTGCTCTTTACCTTTCTGAATCAGAAGTTTTAATTGTGACTGAGGAGTTGGATCCATAGAGATTGTTTCTTCCACTCTGATAAGTTGATACAACAGGCGCCATCATGTAGTTTGCATTAAAGCTAACTAGAATAATGTGACGCAGTGAATAGCACAGTATAACAGTTTAAATCAATTTTGACTAGGGTCTGTTGGTCTTTCAGGATTAAAGTTTGTTCTATCCAAGGGTGGTTTAATCGCGGCGCGAGGTTTGTAACCTAGTGGGCTAAGTAAAAACCGAGCAACAAAGAGTAAACCTCCCTTGGGTCGAACCCAAAGGGCAGCGCGTGTTTGGTATTTATGCTGCGTTATCGCCTATTTATGTGGAATAACCACACTACATAAGCTCTGTCTTGTCTAAATACCAAACACACTGCTGTAAACTTAACCTCGAAAGATAAACAGACCCTAACTGTTAGTCGCTTTTAACGCTGTCATTAACAAATGACACTCAAGCCTTTCATCGCTACTAAGGCCTTGTGTCTTGTCCTTTATTAATAGGGTCTCGAGTCGATAATTTAAACACTGATCTTCAATAAACTTGAAAGTATTTTTAAAAACCGTCTCTAAACGTTCTTCATTTATCTCATGTTGCCACGTTGCAAGCTTGATTAATGGCTCGTAATCTTCAGTTCCTCGAAAAAACTCGAGCAGTTGCGCAGTGGTCACATTTTCTTTTTCTAAAGCTTGTTCTTGTAATCGTAATAACAGCCCTATGCCAGCAATGTTCATTTGTGCAAGCTCAGGTAAATACGGCACACTTTTAGCTAAATTAGGGTGCTGGATCAATATACCGATAGCTTGGCGCATAGGTGTTATTTTAAATTTACGTTCAATAGAGTGTTGTTGTTTAGGCGTTTTTAAACGGCTATTCAACTGCTCACGCGTTCTGCCAATTAAGCGTCCTAATTGTTCAAGAATGTTTTCTTGATAAAACTCACTTGGAATTTTTTCAATTAGTGGAAGTGCTGCACTAAGAAGTTTAGCTTTTCCTGAATCGAGTGTTAAATCAACCTCTTGGCTTAATTTATTAAACAATACTTTGGTAAAGTCATCTGCTTGGCTTAGGCGCAATTCGAATTGCTCCTTACCTTCTTTTTGTACAAGCGAGTCAGGGTCTTCGCCATCTGGTAAAAATGCAAATTGTAGTGCTTTACCATCGTTTAAATAAGGGAGTGCATTTTCAAGTGCCCGCCAAGCAGCGTCACGGCCAGCCCTGTCGCCATCGTAACAACAGATTACTTTATCAGTAGTTCTAAATAAAGTGTGCATGTGCTCGCTTGTTGTTGCTGTCCCCAGTGATGCAACTGCATATTCAATCCCTTGTTCAGCTAAGGCAACAACATCCATATAACCTTCAACAATCATTACATGATCAAGTTTTTTATGGGCTTGCTTTGCTTCGTAAAGCCCATAAAGCTCAAAGCCTTTATGGAAAATTCGGGTTTCTGGCGAGTTTAGATATTTTGGCCCTTGGTCGGCTTGCATTACACGCCCACCAAATGCAATAACGCGTCCGCGTTTATCGCGAATAGGGAACATTAGGCGATCGCGAAAAAAGTCAAATTGTCTGCCTGGTGTTTTTTCTGAAGCTAGCTTTAGCTCAACCAATTGCTCTTTTTGTTCTTTATTACGACCAAGCTGTAGGCATAGCCCATCCCATTCACTGGGAGCGTAGCCAATCATAAATTTTTTAACAGTTTCACCGCTTAAACCACGGCCTTTAACATACTCAATAACAGCAGCAGAATTACTATGGTGTTTTAATTGGTGCTGATAAAAGCGAGCAGTATGAAGCATTAAGTCGTAATCGGAGCGCTTTTGCGCAGCCGTACGCTCTGGTGCTGAATTTGCGCCTTGTTCTCGAGGTACTTCTAAGTTAAGCATGCTGGCTATTTCTTCAATAGCATCTACAAACTCTAGCTTTTCGTACTCCATTACAAACGAAATTGCATTACCATTAGCGCCACACCCAAAGCAGTGATAAAACTGTTTGTCTTGCGATACAGTAAATGAGGGAGATTTTTCGTTATGAAATGGGCAGCAAGCTTGATAATCCTTACCTGCTTTTTTTAGACCTACTTTTGAGTCTATCAGGTCGACAATATCGGTTCTGGCAAGTAAATCGTCTATAAAGTTACGTGGGATCTTTCCGGCCATTAGTAAAATACAGTCCTGAAATAATAAGAAGAAGAACGAATATGAAATTTACTTTTTTATACTTGCTTGATGCAAAATATAGTGTGCTTTAACTTACCAAAATGACAGCGAAATAAATAGGGAAGCTATAAAAAATTTCATTTTAAAGTAACCTAATCGGTGTACTTTTTATTAAAGTTAAAAACAAAGAAACCGAGCGCTAGGCTCGGTTTACTTCAATCATACTTTAATGTATGTGGGAGTATTAGGCAGTTAATCGTTGCTTAATTAAACCAGAAATCTTACCCATATCGGCTCGACCTTCAGCTTTGCTTTTGATTATACCCATTACTTTACCCATGTCTTGCATACCTGCTGCATTAGTATCAGCAATAGCCGCGTCAATGAGAGCAATTATTTCTTCTTCACTCAATTGTTGAGGTAAAAAAGTTTCAAGCGCTACTATTTCATTGGCTTCAATATCAGCTAAATCATCACGCCCAGCATCTTTGTACTGAGTGTAAGAGTCACGACGTTGTTTAACAAGCTTCACTATAACGGAGGTAATACCTGCGTCGTCTAGCGTTATTTGCTCGTCAATTTCACGTTGCTTGATTGCAGCAAGTACCATACGAATAGGGTTAAGACGTTGCTTGTCTTTAGCTCTCATCGCATCTTTTTGCGCATCTTTTAGCGTTATTAAAAGGCTCATTTATACAAGACCTAATATATTAGTATAATTTAACGCGACGAGCGTTATCACGAGAAAGTTTTTTCATGTGACGTTTAACTGCAGCAGCTTTTTTACGCTTACGCTCAGCTGTTGGTTTTTCATAGTGCTCGCGACGACGAACTTCTGAAAGGATTCCTGCTTTTTCACATGAACGCTTGAAGCGACGAAGTGCTACGTCAAACGGTTCGTTCTCTCTTACTTTAATTACTGGCATTAAAAATTCACCTACCTAAATTATGAGCGTTGCTCAAGTTGATCAAACATTGATCAAGTGGTTCAAAAATGGTGCGGTATTGTAATCCGAAGCAACACCACATGTAAAGGACAATATTAACAGAAACGCATTACGTTAAACAGTATTAATTTGCTTGGCGCTGGTACAGTTGGCAAAGTACTTGCCCCGCCTTTTTTTCTTTAATTAACAACCAGTTGGTTGGTTTTTCTAAGGCGGCTAGCTCTGCCTCTACTTCAACATAAATTAATGCGTCGTTGCTTAACCATTGGTTTTTTTCTAATAAATCGCAGGTTGTTTGCGCTAAATCTTTACGAAATGGTGGGTCAACAAATACAAGATTAAAGGCTTTGTTTGTGTTTTTTTGCTCTAAAAAGGAGAGCGAATTAGTATGTTTAACGTATGCGTTGTCGAGCTTTAAAGTGCTAATATTTTGTCCTAATTGCTTAGCAGCTAATGAGTCGAGTTCGATAAATGTAGCGCTTTTAGCATATCGTGATAGCGCTTCAAATCCCAATCCACCAGAACCGGCAAAACAATCAAGTACATTTGCGTCACGCGTATCTTGCATTAGCCAATTAAATACAGTTTCTTTAATTCGATCGGTAGTAGGTCTCAAGCCTTCTACGTTTTTAACCGGGAGTTTACGGCCTCGAAATTGACCACTAATCACTCTAATAAAGCCATCACTGGGCTTGTTAGCAGCTTTATTTTGCGTTGTTTTTTTTCTCATTTAGCTCACTAAAAAATGGTATATGGTATCTAGCTCAGATAATATTATGGGCGATTACGTGTAGCTTCATTTTTCAACCGCATTAAAAGTGTTACTATTAAACACTTACGTTTTGAATGGTTGTATTTATTAGCAACTATTGCTGGGCATTGCCAAGCTATTTCAAATTTTAGTTTATCAGATTTTTATAAGTGGTTATTAGCAAGTATGACAAAAAAAAGTAAATTCATGTCGTGGCTCGGTTTTGGCAAGTCAGATAAAAAAGAAGCAGAGCAAAAAGCAGCAGCTGATAAACAACAAGTATTAGCGCAAGAAGAGGCCCAGAAGCTAGAGCAAGAAAAACTAGCGCAAGAGCAAGCTGAAGCTGAACGGTTAAAAGCAGAGGCTGAAACAGAGCGTTTAGAACAAGAACGCCAGCGTGCTGAAAACGCGGAAAAAATTGCCATTGAGCAGGCCAATGCTGAATTACTTGCAAAACAGCAAGCAGATGCCGAGGCGCAAAGACAAGAACATGCGCAACGTTTAGCCGATCAAGAAAAAGAGATGCGCTTAGAGCAAGAACGATTAGCGGCAGAAAAAGTAGAGGCTGAGCGACTAGAGCAAATACGCCTTGAAAAACAAGATGAGGCGATCAAAGCCGAAAAGCTTGCAATCGAGCAAGCGAATGCTGAGTTATTAGCAAAAGAACAAGCGGATGCTGAAGCTCAAAGGCAAGAGCAAGCGAAGCGCTTAGCAGAACAAGAAGCGCAGATGCTTTTAGAGCAAGAACGCATTGCGGCTGAAAAAGCAGAAAATGAGCGCTTAGAGCAAGTACGTATTGCAGCTGAAAAAGCAGAGAATGAACGTTTAGAGCAAGAACGCATTGCGGCTGAAAAAGCAGAGAATGAACGCTTAGAGCAAGAACGCATTGCGGCTGAAAAAGCAGAGAATGAACGCTTAGAGCAAGAACGCCTTGCAGCTGAAAAAGCAGAAAACGAGCGTTTAGAGCAAGAGCGCCTTGCAGCTGAAAAAGCAGAGAATGAGCGTTTAGAGCAAGAACGCCTTGCAGCTGAAAAAGCAGAGAATGAACGCTTAGAGCAAGAACGCCTTGCGGCGGAAAAAGCAGAAAATGAGCGTTTAGAGCAAGAACGTATTGTAGCTGAAAAAGCAGAAAATGAGCGTTTAGAACAAGAACGTATCACAGCAGAACTTGCAATTGAAGAAGCTAAAAAAGCCGAAAAGCCAAAAAAAGAAGGGTTTTTCTCTCGTCTAAAAAAAGGCTTGTTAAAGACTCGCGTTAATATAGGTTCTGGTTTTGCGTCTATTTTTAGTGGAAAAAAAATAGACGACGAATTATTTGAAGATCTTGAAACTCAATTACTCACCGCCGATTTAGGCGTTGATACTACCATGAAGTTGATTGATCGTTTAACTGATGCAGCGAACCGTAAACAGTTAAAAGATGGTGATGCGCTTTATGAGTTAATGAAACAAGAAATGGCTGCGATGCTTAAAACGGCAGAACAGCCTTTAGTCATAAGCGAAGATAAAAAGCCGTTTGTTATTTTAATGGTAGGTGTAAATGGTGTTGGTAAAACAACGACTATTGGTAAAATGGCTAAGCAATTTCAAAACGAAGGTAAGTCGGTTATGCTGGCTGCTGGTGATACGTTTAGAGCGGCAGCTGTTGAGCAGCTTCAGGTTTGGGGAGAACGTAACAGCATTCCCGTTATTGCACAGCATACAGGTGCAGATAGTGCATCAGTTGTGTTTGATGCATTCCAAGCGGCTAAAGCACGTAATATAGATGTGTTAATTGCTGATACAGCTGGGCGCTTGCAAAATAAAGATAATTTAATGCAAGAGCTTGAAAAGATAGCTCGTGTAATGAAAAAGATTGATCCTGATGCGCCGCACGAAGTGATGCTAACTATCGATGCAGGCACAGGGCAAAATGCAATTAGCCAAGTAAACCTGTTTAATCAATGTGTTGGTTTAACTGGTATTACGCTTTCAAAACTTGATGGAACTGCAAAGGGTGGTGTTATTTTTGCGGTTGCAGATAAGTTTAATATTCCAATTCGTTACATTGGTGTTGGTGAAGGTATTGATGATTTACGCGCTTTTAAAAGCGATGATTTTATTGATGCGTTATTTAGCCAAGATGAGGACGACGTTTAATTTACCAAAAAAGGGAGCTAGCTCCCTTTTTAATTGCGAGGAATACTAATTTCATTAATGTGTTAATGGAGTTGGCATAATAAAAAGATGATAAATTTTCAGCAAGTAAGTAAGACCTATCCTGGAGGGCACCGCGCCCTCGAAAAAGTTAATTTTCATATTAAACCGGGTGAACTTGCCTTTTTAACTGGCCACAGTGGTGCGGGTAAAAGTACGTTGCTTAAGTTAATTAGCTTAATGGAACGTCCTTCAGCAGGTAGTGTATTTATCAACGGTGTTGATTTAAACAAAGTAAACTCGCGTCAAATTCCTTATGCTCGTCGTGATATAGGTATTATTTTTCAAAATCATAGGTTATTAGAGCGCTATACTATTTTTGATAACGTGGCATTACCTCTCATTATTGAGGGGACTCACCATAAGCAAATAGCTAAACGGGTCCATGGCGCCCTTGACAAGGTAGGCCTAATTGACAAAGTGAAATGTCATCCTTCAATGCTCTCTGGAGGCGAACAACAACGTGTTGGTATTGCCAGAGCTATTGTAAACTCCCCACCAATTTTACTAGCTGATGAACCAACAGGTAATCTTGACCCAGAGCTTTCAATGGAAATACTCAAGTTGTTTGAAGACTTTAATAAACACGGTACCACTGTTCTTATCGCAACGCATGATTTGGGTTTGGTTGCACGTATGAAGTATCGTAGCTTAACCTTAAAAGATGGCCGTATGCTTCAAGACCCGCTTGCTGAGGGGGCACTATGAGTTTACTTTTTAAAGGTCGCCAAAATAGTAACGACAAGCAAAAAAAATCAGTATTAGCTGGCGGTTATTTTTTTATTATTAATATTTTTCGCCAAGGTGTGCATAGCTTAGGTGAAATGTGGCGCACGCCGCTTGCGTCTATGATGACTATCGCTGTACTTGGTTTGAGCCTAACGTTACCTGCAACACTTTACTTAGTCGTTAAAAACGTACAGCAAGTGAGTAGTGGCTTTGAAGAGGCGAGTGAAATATCGTTGTTTGTAAAAGAAAGTATGAACGAGCAAGAAACGCAAACATTAGTAAAGCGTTTAGCACTTTACCCAGAAGTGGAAAGTGTTGAGTTTATTTCAAAACAACAGGCATTAACAGAATTTAAAGACGTATCTGGCTTTGGGCAAGCTTTGGAGTATTTAGATAAAAATCCATTACCGGATGTGGTACTCGTTACTCCAACAAAACGTCACAGACATCCAAATGCAGCTAAAGTACTGCTAACTAAATTAGAAAGTGAACGTGAAGTTGATTTTGGTAAGCTCGATATAGCCTGGTTAGAGCGTTTAAATGCATTACTAGATTTACTCAAAGAAAGTGTAATAACTATCGCATTATTACTACTTACCTCAGTGACACTTATTATTGGTAACACCATTCGTTTGTCGATCATGGATAAAAAAGAAGAAATACAAGTAATGAAGCTAGTAGGCGCAACGAACACCTTTATACATGCCCCATTTTTGTGGACCGGTATTTGGTATGGTGTAATAGGTGGTTTGTTTGCCTTTATATGCGTAGGACTGATGATGTGGTGGCTTTCAAGCGCTGTGAGCAGTGTAGCGGGGGTGTATCAAACAAGTTTTTCGTTAATAGGATTATCGCTTAATGAACTCGGCTTTTTAGTGTTACTTGCAACAAGCTTAGGATTTGTAGGCTCGTACCTTTCTGTAAATCGATATATTAAAGAAATAGAACCCGATAAAGTATAAAAAACCCTGCAAACTATAAGTGAACCAACCCAGCTTGATATGCGTATCGTATCGGACTGGGTTGTACCTCCCGTTACTAAAACTGTCATATTTGTGTACTATCCTCCCATAAAGTAATGAGTTGTAAATAAGGTGATGCGGTTAGGTTAATTGGCTGCAATCCCTCAATTCATCACTTATTCAGTCGCTTGTAGTAGACTAAACACATACTAAAAACTGCTTGATTTATACTTTTAAAAAGTTTTAAATTGGGGTTAGCACTCTTAGAGAAAGAGTGCTAAGATAGTTTCAAATGTTTATCACCGAGGTGAAAAATGAGTAAAGATTTATACGCAATGGCACTTACAGTCGGACAACAAAGCGCAAGCATGGACGGTTACCTTCAAGCGGTAAGCACTATTCCTATGCTTAAAGTTGAACAAGAGCAAGAACTTGCTAAAAGACTTCAGGAAGAAGGCGATCTTAGTGCTGCCAAGCAACTCATTATGTCGCATTTACGCTTTGTAGCACATATTGCTAAAAGCTACTCGGGATACGGCTTACCACAAGCTGACCTTATTCAAGAAGGTAATATAGGCCTGATGAAAGCGGTTAAACGTTTTGACCCTACAGTGGGTGTACGTTTAGTGTCGTTTGCAGTGCATTGGATTAAAGCCGAAATTCACGAGTTTGTTCTTAAAAACTGGCGCATAGTTAAAGTTGCAACCACTAAAGCGCAACGTAAATTGTTTTTTAATCTTCGTAAAAACAAAAAGCGTTTAGGCTGGTTCAACCAAGCTGAGGTTAGCACTGTTGCTAGCGAGCTAGGTGTGAGTGAAAAAGAAGTACGTGAAATGGAATCGCGCATGAGCGGCCAAGACATGGGCTTTGACCTAACTGGTGACGATAACGACGATGCACCAACAAGTACATACTCTCCAGTACAGTATTTAACAGATGGCGCAGCAGACTTAGCTGACGACGTTGAACAAGAGCAGTGGAAAGAGCAAGCGCATACTCGTTTATTTAGCGCACTTAAAACACTAGATGAACGTTCACAAGATATTGTTAGCGCACGTTGGTTGTCTGATGATAAAGCAACCCTTCAGGAGCTTGCACAAAAGTACAGTGTATCTGCTGAGCGTGTTCGTCAGCTTGAAAAAACAGCGATGAAAAAGTTACAAAGCGCTATGAGCTAATATTGCTCAAGCAGCAAAATTTAAAAAGCCCTGCATGAAAATGCGGGGCTTTTTGCTTTTGAGTAGGTTGGTTTGAGCGAAGCGAAACCCAACGATAAAATATCTAATCAAGTAATACCGATACTCTGCATTATCGAATGGTTATACCAATCCGCAATAATACTTAATCATTTTGCGAGGCTAAACGTGTCGCTACCTGCGTTAAAAAAGTCTCATTTAGAACAACTGAATAGTGAATTTTTTGCCTAGCTATCAACACGTTTTTCCGCCCTCAAAATAGACCACTTAATTAAGCGAATTGGTATTAGTTTATTATTCGGATATAGCATTATTTAAAGCTTATATTACCTAGCACTCACTCCCTTTCTCTCAGCATGCGCTAACTGAATGTACTTACGTTCAACTAATTGCGAAACCGGTACGAGTTCAAAACCTTGCTTAGTTAGCTCTGGTAAGGCATGGCGTAAAAATTCGATGGTTTCAGGGTAGGGATGAGCAATTGCAATGGCAAAGCTATGGGAAATGGCTAATTGTTTTAACTCTTCAAGCCTTAGCTGCAGTTGTTCTGGTGTAGTTATGTTGTCTAAAAACACTTGGCGACTAATATTAGCAACACCCAAAAAGTTAGCGGCATTTTGTGCCTGACTCAAATCGGTTGTGCGACTATCTAAAAAATATAAATGACGCTTTTTAAGTACTTCCATTGTCCACTTCATAGCTTGGCTTTTTTGCGTAAGCGCTGAGCCCATGTGGTTATTAACGCCTTTAACTTGCGGTAAACTAGCGAGAGCTGTTCCAAGAGTTTGCTGAAGCTGCTCTTTATTCATATTTAAAGTAAGCGCACCAGGCCCTAGTTCTTTACCGTTAAGTGCTTGCATAGGTACATGAAGCAATAACTCTTTATTTGATTGACTGGCAAGTGTTGCAAAAATTTGCGAATAAGGGGTATGGGGCAAAATTGAATACGACAATTGCCCAGGTAAGGAAAGGAACTCTAAGTCCCGTTGATGATAGCCTATATCGTCTATCACTATTGCTATTTGCTTGGCGCTAATTGTTGCAGAGCTAAAACAAATAGCTAATGTTAGCCATTTTATTATTTTCACGTTTATAGTTTTTATTATCTTTTTAGCTTTATTTATACAGCTTATACAAGCTATTGCATGCTGAGTAATTGTTTGGCTTTAACCAACTGTAAATCGGTTAGATTACCAGTAAGTAATTGCGCATTATTGTTAGTGTGTTCATTTTTTATTATAACGGCTTTATTACTTTGTGAAAGGTTTGTTTGATTAACCGCCACATCTGGGGTTATTCCTATTCCATCAATCGATTTACCTAACGGTGTGAAGTATTTCGCTGTGGTGAGCTTTAATGCGGTATTGCCATCACCGAGTGGAATGAGTGATTGTACAGAGCCTTTCCCAAAAGATTGGCTGCCAACAATGGTTGCTCGGTTATTATCTTTAAGTGCTGCTGCAAGTATTTCGGCTGCAGAGGCAGAATTTTCGTTTATAAGCACAACTATGGGCGCATTTTTTAGAATGTCTCCACGCTTTGCATAAAATGCTTGGTTAGCATCGTAAAAACGTCCTTTAGTCGTCACTATAGTGCCACTTTGTAAAAATAGGTCTGATACAGCCACTGCGCTTTGTAATGTCCCCCCTGGGTTATCACGTAAATCAATTACTAAGCCTTTAAGTGGGTAGCCAAAATGGCTTTGCAGGGCGGCAACTTGTAGTGCAACTTCATGTAATGTGTGGTTAGAGAAGTTATTGATAGCTATGTAACCAGTTCCAAAATCTAAAAGTTCGCTTGTTACACTTTCGAGGTTTATTTGGCGACGTGTGACATGAAAAGTGAGTGGGTTTTTATTGTTATCGCGATTTACAATTATATCTATATTCGAAAATTCACTGTCTCTTATTAGTGTTGCTACTTCGTCGATAGTACGGTTTTGAGCTGCGTTGTTGTTTACACTTACAATAATATCGCCTGGTAAAATACCTGCTGCTTTTGCGGGCGAATTATTAACCACGTTAACAATAGTCATATTCTCGTCTATGTTCTTAACTTCTATACCAATACCTGTGTAACGACCATTTGTATTATCAAATAATGAGGCTAACTCATACTCATTTAAGTACTTAGAATAGGAGTCGAGTTTTGAATATAAACGCTCAAACTGCTGGTTGTTATATTTAATATGGTGGCTATTTTGTAAGGTGAGATCTTCAACGTAATAGGTATGAATGTTAAAGAGTATTTCGTCTATTTGTTGTCTTTTAAGATCTTTAATTGAGCTTGCTAGTGCATTACTAGTAAAGGTAATTAGGGTTAGTAATACAAGTAAGTACAGACTTATATAAAAGTCTGCACTTTTTTTATTAACGGTATTTATTGTGTGTTTTTTAGTTGTCATCAGCTGCTCCAAGGCGGTGCAGCGATTTATCTAATTAAATACGTTTGCACCATTTTACAGGATTTACTGCGCGTCCTTTGTGCCGTATTTCAAAGTATAGACCAGAACTTGCCTGTCCGCCGCTTTGGCCTACTAAAGCGAGGGTTTCGCCTTCACGTACCATATCCCCTACATCTCTTAGTAGCGTTTGAGCGTGGCCATATAGGCTCATAAAACCTTCACCATGGTCTACAACAATTACCCATCCATAACCTTTTAGCCAATCGGCAAATACAACTTGGCCGTTGTGCACGCTATTAATATTAGTGCCTTCTTTTGCACCAATTAATACGCCTTTCCAATCAATACCACCATGCTTACGTTGGCCGAATGTGTGCTCTAACTTGCCTTTGCTCGGCCAGTCTAATTTGCCCTTGCTCTTATTTAGGCCAAGTAATTCTATTTTTTGTGTTTTTTCTTTTTCGAGCTCTTTAATCGTTGTTACTAAAGTTTGTTGGTTTTCTTTTAAATAATTTATTGAGCTTTTAGTGCTGTTGAGCTGAGCTTGTAAGTTTTTAAGATTAGCTTGGCGTTCACTTTGTGCATTAAGTAATGCAGTTTGGCGCCTTTTTTGTTCATCAAATAAAAGCTCTAGTTTTTCTTGCGTTTTAACGAGCTCTTCTTGGTTTTGTACTATTTGCTGTTGAAGATCTTTTAGATCTTCGATTTGTTCAATACGGGCTTTATTTAAGTAATTGTAATAGCTAAGTGTGCGCTCAAACTTGGCTGTGTCTTCTTGATTCAACAGCATTTTAGAGTAGTCGTCGCCACCGGCCATATAGGCACTTTTGAGTTGCGCGGCTAAAATTTTCTGAAACTGAGTGTGTTTTTTATCAAGCTCATCGGCTTTACTTTGTAACTCTTTTTGCTGTGTTTTAGTCTCTTTTACGGATTGCTCTGCCATGTTAAGTGCTTTAGCATTTTTAGCTATATCAAGTTCATGGCTTTTTAGATTTTTTTGTAGCGACGCTATTTTTTTTCTTTGGGCGTTATATTCAGCTTGGCTTTGCTCAAGTGCATTTTGAACCTCTGATAAGTCTTTTTTAGTACGATCTTCATTAGCAACTGCAGATGCAGCCACTAATGAAGTTAGTATCAAACCGCACTTAATTAACCGGTTAATACGTTTGTTCATGTGTTATTTCAACATCATGATAGGCGTACCAGTCATTTCTTTTGGTTGCTCCATACCCATTAAGTGAAGCATTGTTGGGGCTACATCACTCAAGGCTTTACCTTGCATTGGCTCTGCATCGCGACCAACATAAATAAAATGCACCGGTTCGCTAGTGTGGGCAGTATGTGCTTGGCCTGTTTTGAGATCAGCCATTTGCTCAGCATTACCATGATCGGCTGTAATTAGTGCTTCACCACCAAACTCTTCTAGCGCATCAACAACACGTCCGATACAGCTATCTACAGCTTCACAAGCTTTAACAGCGGCTTCAAATACACCTGAGTGACCAACCATATCGCCATTAGGGTAGTTACAAATAATAGCATCGTATTTACCGCTTTTAATTGCTTCTACCAGTTTGTCGGTTAGCATTTCTGAGTTCATTTCAGGTTGTAGGTCGTAGGTTGCTACTTGCGGCGAAGGAATTAGCTCGCGTGTTTCACCTTTAAATTCGCTTTCACGTCCGCCACTAAAGAAAAATGTAACGTGTGCGTATTTTTCGGTTTCTGAAATACGAAGCTGTGTTTTATTATTTTTTTCAAACCATTCACCGAGTACGTTTATTAGTGGTGTAGGTCCAAATGCAACAGGTGCGTCTATATCGGCTGCATACTCTGTCATCATTACAAATGCGCTAAGCTCTGGCGTTCTTTTTTTAGTAAAACCATCAAATTCAGGCTCAACAAAAGCGCGGGTAATTTCGCGGGCTCTATCTGCTCTAAAGTTAGCAAAAATAACGGTGTCACCATCGTTTATTGAAGCCGGAGTGGCACCTGTTGGCGTAATAGTCGTAGCTGCTACAAACTCGTCGTTTTCGTCGCGCTCGTACGCTGCATTAAGTGCTTCAACACCATTATCAAAATTAAAGTCGCCTTCGGCGAGCGTCATTACGTTGTAAGCTTTTTCTACACGGTTCCAACGGTTGTCTCTGTCCATTGCGTAGTAACGGCCAATAAGTGATGCTAAACGTCCGCACTTAAGTTTACTAAATAACGCTTCAATTCGTTCGATTGATGCTTTTGCGCTACGTGGAGGTGTGTCACGGCCATCTAAAAATGCATGGAAATAGACTTCTTTAGCACCACGTTTTGCCGCTAGTTCGATACTTGCAACTATATGATCTTCATGGCTATGCACACCACCTGGGCTTAAAAGACCCATTATGTGAACCGCTTTACCAGCACTTACTGCTTTGTCTATGTTTTCAACTAAGGCTGGGGTTGAATCAAACTCGCCATCGTTAATTGCTTTGGTGATACGGGTAAAATCTTGATACACAATGCGCCCAGCACCTAAGTTTACATGGCCAACTTCTGAGTTGCCCATTTGACCATCAGGAAGACCAACATCTAAACCCGAAGCAGATATTAATGTGTGTGGGCGGGTGGCCCATAAGTTGTCTAATACAGGTGTGTTAGCTGCAAGAATAGCATTACTTTGCGTATCTTCGCGGTGTCCCCAACCGTCTAAAATCATTAATACCAGTGGTTTTTTATGCTCTGTCATAATAGCTCCTGAAAATTAGTATCTGTTGATGGATACTGTGCACCTAAAAAGGTTTATTAGCGTGGTTTTAGCATACCGTGTTTTTAAGCTAGGATCAGCATTGAAAACAAGATATTAAATATTTTTACTTATACCTTATTGACTAACATGAACTCTGCTTGAGATAGATTTATTATCCAGAGTTCTGTTAACTATATATGGGGGGCTTTATCGTTTTTTAAACGTCTCTAAGTGCTCCTAAACTCGCATTTTAGGTTGGTTTGGGTATACTTGCGTGGCTAAAGTACAAAATAATTAAAACATCACGTTTTAAAACATAATTTCATAGTGGAAGTAGAATGGATCAATATATTGAATTTATTACAAATCATCCCATTTTAAGCCTTGCTTGGGTTGGTATTGTTTTCCTTATTGTTAGTGGCTGGATAAAGAGTAAGCTTTCAGCTGTTCGTCAAATAAATCCCCAGCAGCTTACGTTACTTATTAACCGTGATGACGGTCAAGTAATCGATATACGTGCGCAAAAAGAGTTTAATGCAGGGCGTATTTCTGGTGCTGAGCACTTAAGCCCAGAGAATGCGAAAAAATCTGACTTTTCAAGCCTTGAAAAGTACAAGACTAAACCCATTATAGTTGTATGTACTACAGGTATGACTGCCCAAGGTACTGCAGCCGCTATGAGTAAAGCTGGTTTTGAACGAGTTTACTTATTAGCAGGTGGCATGGGTGCGTGGCAATCTGCCAGCTTACCAACTACAACAGGTCGCTAATCAGTTTAGCTAGGCCGATAGAGGATTTATTATGAGTAATGTTGTTTTATACACCAAGGCGTATTGTCCATTTTGTCAGCGTGCTCTTTCGCTTTTAAACAGCAAAGGCGTTGAATACACAAATTATGATATTGGTGTGCAGCCTGAGCTACGCGATGAAATGATTGCCAAAGCAGGTGGTGCAAGCACAGTACCGCAAATTTTTATTAATGATGAACATATCGGTGGCTGCGACGACATGATGGCTATTGAAGCGCAAGGTAAACTTGACGCTAAGCTAAACGCTTAATTTAATTATAATAACGAACAAGTTAGGAATAACAATGAACGAAGAAAATCAAAACGTAGCAGCTGCTGAAGCTGGCGCACAATTTACTATTCAACGCATTTACACTAAAGATGTATCGTTTGAAACGCCAAACTCTCCGGCCATCTTTCAAAAAGAATGGACACCAGAAGTTAAGCTAGACCTAGATACACGCTCAAACAAGTTGGACGAAGGTGTATTTGAAGTTGTTTTAGCGCTAACTGTAACTGCATCTATTGGTGAAGAAACTGCGTTCTTATGTGAAATTCAACAAGCAGGTATTTTTACTATTGCTGAAGTTGAAGAAGTGCAACTTGCGCACATGCTAGGTGCATTTTGTCCTAACGTGTTATTCCCATATGCACGTGAAGCTGTTTCAAATCTTGTTAACCGTGGTACTTTCCCACAGCTTAACCTTGCGCCAGTTAATTTTGATGCGTTATTTGCACAATACATGCAACAACGTACTGCGCAAGCTGACCAGGCTTCAGCAGACGCATAACTTATGAGTACAGCAACTACAGCTGTTACTGTATTAGGGGCGGGGTCTTACGGCACCGCCCTTGCTATTTGTTTAGCCCGAAATGGTCACCAGGTGACACTTTGGGGAAGAAATAGCGACGACGTTGCCACGCTTGCAGCTGAGCGGAAAAATCAACGTTACTTACCTGATGCTCCTTTCCCAGATACTCTTACTCTTGAAGCTAACCTACAACATGCCGTTGCTAGCAGTGCTATTGTACTTGTTGTTGTGCCAAGCCATGCTTTTGGCGACACGCTTGCGCAGATAAAACCTGCATTGCAAGAGGGTGCTAAAGTAGCGTGGGCAACTAAAGGGCTTGAGCCTAATACTGGACGTTTGTTACAAGAAGTTGCTTTGCAAGAATTGGGTGATGACATACCACTTGCGGTACTTTCGGGGCCTACGTTTGCAAAAGAAATGGCGATGGGGTCACCTACAGCTATTTCAGTGTCTTCTACGTCACCTGAATTTGCGCAGCAACTGGCTGATTTACTTCATTGTGGTCGCTCATTCCGTGTGTATAACAATGATGACTTTATTGGTATACAGCTCGGTGGTGCGGTTAAAAATGTAATTGCAATTGGTGCCGGTATTTCGGACGGTGTAGGTTTTGGTGCTAATGCGCGTACCGCGCTCATTACCCGAGGCCTTGCAGAGCTCACTCGTTTAGGCTGTGCTTTGGGTGCTAAGCCAGAAACCTTTATGGGAATGGCAGGCCTTGGTGATTTAATACTAACCTGTACAGATAACCAATCACGTAATCGTCGATTTGGTTTGGCGTTAGGTAAAGGCGAGAGTGTTGATGCTGCTATTGAGTCTATTGGCCAAGTAGTTGAAGGCTTTAGAAACACTAAAGAAGTGTATTTACTAGCGCAGCGTGCTGGCGTAGAAATGCCAATCACAGAGCAAATTTATAAAGTACTTTATGAAAATAAAGACATGAAAGAAGCCGCTATGGCTCTTTTAGGACGAGAACAACGCGCTGAATAAGCGCTTGAGCTAGGCCTTAACTAAAAAACCGACATTATGTCGGTTTTTTATTGCCTAACGGATTATATTTACTGGGCGTTAGGGAAGCCCAACTGACGCCACGACTCGTAAACAAACACGGCGACTGCATTTGACAGGTTCATACTACGACTATTTGCTTGCATAGGAATACGTACACGCTGATCGTTTGGTAATGCTTGAATCATTTCATCAGGCAGGCCGCGTGTTTCAGGACCAAACACTAAACAGTCGCCAGCTTCGTAACTTGCTTCATGATGAAATTGACTGCCTTTAGTTGTACAGGCATACACTTTTTTAGGTTTGCATTTCTCAAGGTAGTCCTCAAATGAGGCATGGCGTTGAACATGGCTAAATTCATGGTAATCAAGGCCCGCACGTTTCACGCGTTTATCGTCCCATTCAAAACCTAATGGCTCAATTAAATGTAATGCATAGCCAGTATTGGCACATAGGCGAATAATATTACCTGTGTTAGGCGGTATTTCAGGTTGGTATAAAACAATATCCAGCATAATGAGCCTTATAAAATAATCTGTAGTTTGACGAAGGGCAGTATACACGAAACCTTTTAAAAAAATGATATACTCAACACATTCAATACAGTGATTAATGGATACACGCGTGCATAACCGTAGCTACGAATTTTGGGTTAAAACTTCCAGCATTGTTACCATGGTCATGGTTAGCTTAATGATCGGCGCAAAAACATGGGCCTGGCTGGCTTCTGGCTCGGCTTCAATGCTTGGCTCGTTAACTGATTCGTTAATGGACATTACTGCCACCGCTATGAGCTTTTTAGTGTTGGGTTACGCACTGCGCCCAGCAGATGATGACCATAGATTTGGACACGGAAAAGCTGAAGCACTTGCAGGACTTGGCCAAGCCGCATTTATTGCAGGCTCAGGTTGCCTACTTGCTTTTCATGGTATTGAGCGATTATTTAACCCTATACAGTTAAGCCATTCTTTATTAGGTGTGTGGGTAAGTATTTTTGCTATTGCGTGTACGCTCGTCATTGTATTTGTACAAAACAAAGTGGTTAAGTATACCGATTCAATTGCTATAAAAGCCGACTCAGTACATTACAAAGGCGATTTAATATTAAACGCTGCTGTGCTGTTAGCTATTTTATTAGCTTATTATGGCGTGTTGTATGCAGATCCTATTTTTGCAATAGGTGTAGCGGGTTACTTACTTTATAACAGCTGGGATATAGCTCGCGATAGTGCCGATCACTTAATGGATAAAGAGCTCCCGGATGACGAAAAACAAAGCATATTTGACATAGCCAGAGCCCATGCTGATGTGCATGGCGTGCATGACATTCGTACTCGCCAAGGCGGTAAAGTTAAGTTTATTCAAATGCACTTAGAGCTTGATGATCATTTAAGTTTGATTCGCGCGCACAATGTGGCTGATGAAGTAGAGGCAATGCTCAAAGAACGTTTTGAGTCGGAGGTAGATATACTGATCCACCTCGACCCTTTGTCAGTACTTGTTAAGCCGTCACCGAATCACAAAATTGATAAAAGTTAGTTAATAGCGGCTTTCGAATTTCGTCACGTTCAAAAAGTAGCTCGTGTTTAGCGCCTTCAAAACTCTCAATCGTTGCATGAGCATGCCTTTTTGCAAGACTGTACTGTGCTTCGTTGTTTACCACTGTATCGCTAGCTGCACTTGCTATAAACAAAGGGATTGGTACGTTTAGGTTATCAACAGACTTTAAAAACGATATCGTAGCTGCTAGCCAGCCAAACGTAACGCCACCTAATTGTATGTTAGGTTCTAATTTATAGGTTTGCCTAAAGTAGGTGTAACGCTTCTCGCTGCTAGTAAGTACGTTTTCGGTAAATGGGATCGGGTTGTAGTTGCCTTGTCCAAATGCATAGCAAGAATGTAAACCAAGTAAAGTGGCTAATTTAACAATAAACTTCGTTGGTATTTTTGGTACGTCTTTTGTAAAAATATCAAACATAGGAGCAGACAAAAACACGCCTTTATAGCTATTTTCAAATTTTGCTAAATAATCAATAGCAATGGCGCCACCCATTGAATGAGCTAGCATGACTTTTTTACCTTGCCAATGCTTTGAAACTATTTGCTGATCAAAGTTATTTAGGTCACTGCTGTAGTTATTATAATGTTTTACAAAGCCTTTATGTTTATTTTTAAGGTGCCTGTAAGAGCGGCCCTGACCTTGATGATCCATAATAAACACAGCAAAATTATTACTATACAGCTCCCATAGCAGTTCTTTATATTTTTCTAGGCCTTCAATACGCCCTGTACTTACTACTATTGCGGTTGTCGCGTTTTTAGGGATTGCGTATGCGTAAAATAGCTTTCCTGATGGCGTATCTAAATAGCTTTTAATTAAATTTGAAGTATAAAAAACATTAATGGCCTCTTGATTGCTCTCAAGCTGGGCTTCTGAACTATAAAACATGCTTTACTCTTTTATTAATGGCAAGGTTATATTAGCACACAAGCCACCTAGTTCTTTATTTGATAATACTAAACTGCCACCATGCGCAGTAATAGCATTTTTAGCAATCGCCAGCCCTAAACCCGTACCACCACTTACGCGATCCCGCGCATCTGATTGCCTAAAAAAGGGCTCACAAAGCTTGCTCAGTTGATCATCGGGCACACCAGAGCCATCATCACATATTTCTATATAAATGGCATCTGTGTGCTTTAGAGTAATGCTAATTGTATTGTTTGCGTATTTAATAGCGTTACGAAGTAGGTTTTCAAGCGCACTGGCAATAAGTGTTTCGTCGCAATTAATATTTACCTCTACAGCGCCCACTATATTTAGCTGCTTATTATTTTGTTTTGCTTCAAACTGCGCATCGTTAATAACGTGATCTACAATTATTTGTAATGATTGTTTTTGCAGTGAAAGCGCTTGGCTTTTTGCTTCTAAGCGAGAAACTTGCAGCACGTCTGCAATCATCTTATCAAGTTGGTTTGCTTCTTTTTCTATGCGTAATAAATACGATTGGCTAGCGTCGTTAGCTTGCATTTGCGCAAGACCGGTAGCCATTTTTAAACGCGTAAGGGGCGAGCGTAACTCATGTGATATGTCGGCTAATAAGCGTTTTTGTGAACTAATTAAAAGCTCTAGCTGATTGGCCATGCTGTTAAAGTCTCGCCCAAGTATTCCCAGCTCATCTTTTCGGTTTACAGAAATGTCGGCTCTTGCGCTTAGGTTGCCCGCTGATAGTTTAATAGCTGCTTTTTTAAGACTATTTATAGGGGCTATTAAGTTACGGCTAAATACAAAGCTTAAAATAAGAGAGGCAACAATTGCGATGACTATTTTCATCCAATTAGGCATAAGCTTAAAGCGCATTAATAGCGGCGGTTGATGGTTAATATCTATTTCATAAAGATAAAAACTCCCTTCAGGCACGTTTATATTAACAGGGCCGAAGGCTTGATATTTTTCAGTAAAAATAATTTGTGGTGACATATTTTGAGTAAAGTTTAATAAACTTAAGTCGATGCTCTCTGGCACCTCTTTACTACTAAGGGAGTCTTCGCTTTGAGCTGCGCTTAAGTATAAAAGTTTACGCTTTGATAGGCGAGGGTGTACTAATACATCGCTTAGGCTGCGCTTATGTTTAATAGCAGTGCGCTCAATACTTTTAGCGGTATATATTAAGTTTTTTTTCATAGGGCCATAAAGCGGCTCGTTAGTTACCGCGTTAATAGCGGTAATGTTACTTAAAAATATAAGCGCTGCAACGGTGCCGATTATAGTTAACCAAAACCAAATAAATATTTTAAAAAACAGGTAGTGCCCAGGGTGTTTTAACCAAGCAAAGTAAGTGCTTTTATTCGCCTTGGATAAAGACATAACCCGTACCTCTCATTGTTTTAATTCGCTCACCTGGAATATGCTCTGCTATTTTTTTGCGGATATTACTTACATGCATATCGATAGAGCGATCAAAAGAAGCTAAGCGCCTACCTAGTACTTCTTCACTAATTTGCTCTTTACTAACCACTTCACCTGCATTTTTACACAATAGCGTGAGTATTTCGTACTCTGTACCAGTAAGCGTTAGTGTAGAGCCGTCTATTGAGGCCTCTCGAGCTGCAAGGTTAACAGTAATGCCATTAACGAGTAACTTACTCGTTGTAGCTACATTTAAGCTATTAATGTGCTCTATACGGCGAGTTATCGCTTTTACGCGGGCAAGTAATTCACGATGATTAAAAGGCTTTGGAATGTAATCGTCAGCGCCTAGCTCTAGACCAAAAATACGGTCAAAGTCTTCACCTTTTGCTGTAAGCATTATTACCGGTGTGAGTTTTGTTTGCCTAAGTTGTTTAAGTACTTCAAAACCATCAAGCGTTGGTAACATTACATCTAGCAATATCAGGGCGTAGTCATTTGCTTGTGCTAGTTTAAGGCCTTGTTCACCGTCGTGTACGCTTTGTATTTCAAAGCCTTGGGCAGTTAAATATTCACTTAATAGCTCACAAAGGCCAGTGTCGTCATCAATCATTAATAGTTTCATTTACAAACCCTTAGAGTTGTTTATAGCGTTATTTTACCCGCTAAATAGTGCAAAGGTGAATCTTTACACAACCTTTACACTGCTTTGCGTTACTTTGCGTTGAGTTAGGTATAGTTAACTCACTGGCTTAGCAGCCACAACCACCCAATATTAAGGTAATGATTATGACTAAATTAAACACACTTTCAAAATTAGTACTTATCTGTGGCTTAGCAACAGCAACGCTTGGTGCTGGTAGCGTGTTAGCTAAAGGCGACGGACATAAGCAAGGCCATTCTCAAGCTCGTTTTTTACTTTCTGAGCGCGGCGTTGAAAAATTAAACCTAACAGATGAGCAGCAAACTAAGCTAAAGGCTATTTTTGAAGCGCAAAAAACACAAATGAAAGCACTGCGTGGCGACGATAAAGAAGCCCGTAAAGCGATGCGTGAAGCGCACAAAGCAAAAATGGATGCATTACTTTCGGCTGCAACATTTGACGAAAATGCAGCAAAAGAGCTATTAAATGAACGCCGCGAAAAAGGTGAGCAATTTGGTTTAATTAAACTAAAAACACAACACCAAGTAATGCAAGTGCTTAACGCTGAGCAAAAAGAGAAGTTTGCTAAAATGCAAAAGCGTATGAATAAAAAGCACCGTAAACAAAAAAGTTAATTTTACTTTTTTGTAAATACTAAAAAACCAGCGTAATGCTGGTTTTTGTATTTAGGGCATTATGAAGATAAATTATTTAAAAAAGTCATCTTCATTTTTAGCCATCATTGCCTCAATATCTTCTATCATGTCTTGGCTAAACTCTTCAGCCGAGGTAATTGGTGCAGAAATTTTATTATTTTCGAACGACCATTCACCTAAATCAATTAGTTGGCAGCGCTTTGAGCAAAAAGGGCGAAATGGGCTTTGCTCTGACCATTCAACTTTAGTTTTACAGGTTGGGCAGTTTACAACAGTAGGCATAAATTACTCTCTACAAATTTTTGGTGCATATTACATTACTTAGATATGAGTCTCTAGATATAAGGCTCTGAGCTTAAAGCTTAGAGCCTTATATCTTTGACTGTGGGACTTTTAAAAATTGGTTACGCGGTTAATTTCACCAAGGGATGTAAGGCCATCGGCTGCTTTGCGTAAACCCGATAAACGTAAATTATTAAAACCGGCTTTAAGTGATACGTCTGCTATTTCAAGCGAATTACCACCGCGCATAATAATTTGGGCAATTTCAGGAGTAATTTGCATTACTTCGTAAATACCCACACGCCCTTTGTAACCATCAGTACAGCTATCACACCCTTTAGGCATATATAACGTCATTTCTTCAATTTGCTCGGCACTAAATCCTTGGCGAGCAAGTTCTTCACTCGGAAGTTGTTCTGGCGTTTTACATTTAGGGCATAAACGACGTGCTAAACGCTGGGCTATTATTAAGCTAATCGAACTTGCTACGTTATAAGCGGGTACACCCATATTTAATAATCGAGTGATTGTTTCCGGCGCTGAGTTTGTATGCAATGTTGATAAAACCAAGTGACCTGTTTGCGCCGCTTTTATTGATATTTCTGCGGTCTCTAAGTCACGTATTTCACCTACCATAACTACATCAGGATCTTGACGTAAAAATGCGCGCAGTGCGTTGGCAAAAGTCATGTCGGCTTTAATATTTATTTGTACTTGGTTTACACCTTCAAGGTTAATCTCAACCGGATCTTCCGCAGTACTAATATTGCGCTCAGGTTGGTTTAGTATATTTAAACCTGTGTATAGCGATACGGTTTTACCAGAACCCGTTGGCCCTGTTACAAGTATCATCCCTTGAGGCTGGGCAAGCGCATCCATATAGAGCTTTTTCTGCTCAGGCTCATAGCCTAATACATCAATGCCTAACATAGCGCTTGATGAATCAAGGATACGCATTACTATTTTTTCGCCCCACAAGGTAGGCATGGTACTTACACGAAAGTCGATACTTTTGCGTTCAGTAATTTTTAGTTTTATTCGGCCATCTTGTGGTTTACGTTTTTCGGCAATATCGAGTCTCGACATAACCTTAATACGCGCAGAAAGCTTGGTGGCTAATGTATTGGGTGGGCTTGCAACTTCATGCAAAATACCATCAATACGAAAGCGAATACGGTACTTGTGCTCGTATGGCTCAAAATGTAAATCAGAGGCGCCTTTTTTAATGGCATCCATTAAAATTTTGTTGATATATACGATGATAGGCGCATCATCTTTGTCGTCATCTTGTGGTGCTGTATCTCTTTGGCTTTCTGAGTCTAAGTCAGCAAATTCTTGAAACTCGTCATCAGTTAGATTTAAGCTGCCAGTGGCATCTAGCAATTGCTCAATTTTGTTATCGAGTTGAATATAATCAACAACAACAATTTCGCATGAAAGACCGGTACTAAACTCAAAGTTTTCGAATGCGCCGTAATCTGTTGGGTCTGATGCTGCTATATAAACTTTTCGATCTTTTTGAACAAGCGGTAAAATGTGATGTTTACGTATGAGTTTTTCTTTTACGAGATCGGCCGGGATTCTTGTAGGATCAAAATCTTTTAAATCAAAATAAGGTACGCGAAACAAATCAATACATTGTTCAGCTAAATCTTTACTATCGATTTTTCCACATTTAGAAATAAGCTCAGCTGTTGAGGCAAATTCATTTTGTTTGTTTTTAACCGTGTCGGCATCAATGCGGCCAAGGGTTATAAATTTTCTCAATAACGGTGAGTTAATATTCATTGCGCACCTGTTTTATTCCTTCAATAGTAAGCAATTTATCAGAAAAAAGAAGGTGATTACATCACCTTTCATTCTTTGTTGTGATTTTACTAACTAAAATACGAGTTTGTGTGAGTTAGGACAGTGTTAATGTGAGTTAGTTTTGTTGTGTAATGCATATTGTAGGTACTTTTTATGCAGATCAACAAGTTCTATATGCACTAGGTTTAAACTACGGTCGTTATTTAAAATATCATCCGCTTTTTGCTGTTTATCGGCACGTGACATTTGCGAGGCAATAATACTTTTAACTTGCTCACGACTAGTGTTGTCACGTTTTGCTGTACGCGCTATTTGTACACAGCTTGGTACGTCAATAAGTAAGGTATGGTCGCAATATTTATCAAGGTTGTTTTCAAATAATAAAGGCGCTACTAAAACAACATAAGGGCTAGTTGCACTATTTAAATCGTTTAGTATTTTTAACCGAATAAGAGGGTGTAGCAACGCATTAAGCCATTCTTTGTCACTGTTGTTAGTGAATATTTTTGCGCGCAATTCTGCTCTATTTAATGTGCCATCAGGCAATAAAATATCTTTGCCAAAGTGTGCTGTAATCGCTTTTAGCCCTTTGCTATTTGGGAGTACGACTTCACGCGCAATTATATCGGCATCAACTATTGTAATCCCAAGCTCTTCAAACATGTTACTGATGGCCGTTTTACCACAGCCAATACCGCCTGTTAAGCCTAATACCCAGCTGTTTACTTTAGTTATTTGCTCACTCATTTTAATAACCAATTAAATTAAAATAAGCGCCTTGAATTTGGTTGCCCCAAAGCATGGTGATCCAGCCTGCTATAGCTAAATAAGGGCCAAAAGGGATAGGGGTCGCTTTGTCTTTACCTTGTATGCTCAACAGCGCAATACCTATAATGGCACCTACTACGCTCGAAAGCAGAATAATAGAGAGTAATGACTGCCAGCCAAGTAACGCCCCAAATACAGCGAGTAGTTTAAAGTCGCCATAACCCATGCCTTCTTTACCGGTTAGTAACTTAAATAACCAAAACACGCTCCATAAGCTTAAATAACCGCAAGCCGCACCAATAATGGCATCGGTTGGTGTAATTGTGTAACCCATTACCGAGGCAATGAGTGCAAGCCATACTAGCGGAAGTGTAAGTTGATCTGGCAGTAACATGTGGTCAATATCAATAAAGGTCAGAGCTACCAATATCCACGTTACAAAAATATATAAAAGGGCTTGCTCGGTCGCACCAAAGCTATAGGCAACAATTAAACTTAATAGGGCAGTAATTAGCTCTACAGCAGGGTATCGGACCGAAATAGGATTACTGCAGCTTGCGCATTTACCTTTAAGTATTAACCAACTAATAATAGGAATATTCTGCCAAGGCTTAATGGCTGTTTTGCATTTAGGGCAGGTAGAGTTGGGTTTTACTAAGTTAAAAGGCTTATTGATATTGGCTTGTTTAGATTTATTAGCTGAAAGCTCATCATCTAGCAATATGCGGCATTCGCTTTGCCACTCACGTTGCATCATCAACGGTAAGCGATAAATAACCACATTTAAAAAACTACCAATACATAAACTAATTAAGCCAATAGTGGTTAAATAAAACCACAACTGGCTTTGCATTACTTCAATAATACTTTGCATTATGTTACCTGAAAACTGTTCTAAAAGATTAAGTGTCTAAAAATTAAGTGAAATTATTATCACAAAGAGAAATAAAAGAGAGTAAATGAGAAGACATTAATAGCCACACCTTATCAAAAAAGTAAGCCTCTCTTTTGTTTCTGTAAATTGTTAATTTTAGTAATTAAATAACAGAGCCAAGTTGGAAAATAGGTAAGTACATTGCAACAATCAAGCCACCAACAAGTACACCGAGTACAGCCATAATAAGTGGCTCAAGCAAGCTCGATAGGCCATCTACTGCATCATCAACTTCTTGCTCGTAAATAGTCGCTACTTTAGCAAGCATACCATCTAGTGAGCCAGATTCCTCACCAATCGCGACCATTTGTATTACCATGTCAGGAAATATTTTTGAGTTACGCATTGCCCAGTTCATCTGGTTGCCAGAGCTTACCTCTGCTTTGATGTCTAAAATAGCATATCGGTATACTGCATTACCTGAGGCACCGGCAGCAGAATCAAGCGCATCAACCAGCGGCACACCAGCAGCAAACGTAGTCGAAAGAGTTCGTGCATAGCGAGCAACAGCCGCTTTATTTAATATCATGCCAATTACAGGGAGTTTTAGTATGGCTCTGTCTGTAGCATCTCTGAGTTTTAAACTTCTTAATTTAGCCTCTTTAAATATCCATCCAGCTGCAATTACAGTAATTAGTGCAACCCACCAATACTCTTGCATAAACTCTGATATACCAATTACAAACAATGTAAACGCGGGAAGTTCTGCACCAAAGCCAGCAAAAATATCTTGAAACTGCGGTACTACAAATATAAGAAGTATTGAGGTAACTATTAAAGCTACAACTAAAACAGCTATGGGGTAAAACATCGCTTTTTTAATTTTAGATTTTAGTGCTTCTGACTTTTCTTTATAAAGTGCAACGCGGTCAAATATCTTATCAAGTGAACCTGATTGTTCGCCTGACGCCACTAAATCGCAGTATAAATCATCAAAATAGCGGGGGTGTTTTTTAAGTGCTGTTGATAGTGGCTGGCCTGCTTTTACTTCATCCGCAATAGTATCCATTAACTTGGCGATACTTTTATTAGTTGAACCTGTGCCAATCATCTCTATTGATTGTATTAGCGGTACGCCAGCTAATAACATAGTTGCTATTTGGCGGGTAACAAGTGCTATATCTTTTGGTGTTATTTTTTGAACACTTTGAATGCCAAATAACGGTTTTGCTTTACGCTTTACTTTTGAGGGCGTAATGCCTTGCTTTCGAAGCTGTGCTTTTACTAATGCAATGCTATTCCCAGCCAGCTCCCCTTCAAGACGCTTCCCTCTAGCACTAACCCCGATCCACTGGAAAGTATCTAAACTTTTTTTATTTAATTGCTTAGCCATTATAGTTCCTTTATGGATTGATTGTACACATAGCTTAAATTACTACATGGTTCTACTTGCGCAACTGTTACTTCTTCAAGATAAAGGCTACACAGTTTATCTAATAGTTCTACCTTTAACCTTGCGTTTGGAAAATCAATGTCTTTATATAAAATATTACTTTCTAAGTCGGTGATGTAAATCTGATTAGCATGTTCTGGATAAATAGATAATTGCCATTTATCAAAAATAATTCCCCTTTGTTTCGAGTTTACAGCTTTTTGATATAGGCTTTTTTTAATAATAACTTTACCTAAAGGGTCTATTTCAAATAAGTTAGCATTTTGTTCAATAGTCCCATTTATATCGACTGTGCCTTTACTATTAAACATTGGTTGTAATGAACTTTCTAAAGGAATATCTCTTTGCTTCTTAACTTTTAAAATACTTTGACCATTAAATTCTTTTTTTACGTCTAACTTTAAAATATCAATAATTGTTGGTGTAATGTCTGACATTGCATAGTTTAGTTTAGTTCTTACGTCCCCAAATTCTGATAGTTTATTGTTTGTAAAGTACTTAAAGCTAAGTAAGGTTTTATATTGGGAATTTGAAACGATTGATGTTCCATGACCTGCTAAATTTATTATTTGTGAATTTTCATTATGCTTTGGAGTATCTATATCTCTAGAAAAGCTCTCACCATGATCTGAAATGATAAAAATCAGAGCGTTTTTTAATAACCCTTTACTTTTTAAATTGAACATATAGCTTGCAACTTGATCATCTACCATTTTTATTGATTCTAAATATTTGTGGTAGTTATTTTTTAAGTGATTAGTTTTATTGTTTGTCTTGTAAGGCCAATGTGGCAATGTGAAGTGACTAGCCACAAATACAGGTTTTTCAAAAGGATGTAAGCTTACGTTTATTATTTTATTAAACCTTGTAGGATCATAAGTAACCCATACAGCCCTGTTATTCTGTAAATGTGGCATAAAATAGTTAAAAAATTTCAATTTAGATGTAAGAGCGAGTAAAGGGAGGTCAACAAATTTAGACAAGATAAATTCTGCAGCTGTAGCTGGTGGACCAATTACTTTATCGAAAAAAAATCTTTCATCTATATTATTAAAACGTCTTTCATCTTGTATGTAATAATTTGTATAGCCGGCATTTTTTAAATAGTAAGGCAATGCTTTAGTTAAATCTATTTGGTTAAAATTAGTAAGATTTAAACGAGCTTTATTAGTTAAAGGGTAGTCACCTGTTAAAATACTTACCCATGAAGGGAATGTCCTTGCTACGTGTGTGTAGGTATTTGGTAGATATATTGATTCATCAATAAAACTTTGTAAAAAAGGAGTTTGTTTTTCATTTATTTCATCTTGATTTAAAGAATCAATACCAATGATAAATACATTCGGTTTGCTAGTCGTTTGTATCTCATTGTTTACATTAATGGAGGCTATTTCAGGAACCAGTAGTATTAAAATTATGAATGAAGTAATCTTGATGTTTTTGGATATGAAAAAAGATGACAATAACAATATCGAAAAAAATAGTAGCATTATTATTATTAAAGTTTTATTTGCTAGGCTAGGGTGACTAAAAAATAAGTCATGATAAAAGTAGCTAGATAGACTGAAAATTGTTATTGATAAAAGTAGCCATGTCAAAATTAAACAGAATAGAGGAGAGATTTTATTTTTAGCTACTTTTTCCAAGTTATTAGATACAACATAAGCGACTAAGCCTATAAGTATTATAGATAATAATCCCCCAATAAAAAATACAGACACTTCATATAAAAAAGGACCGTTGGACAAAGCGTTCGAAAGCTTTCTCCCGGCCGATTTAATACCTAGACTTTGTGAATCTAAACTAGTATACCAATTAAAAAAGGTAAATATGAACAAGAGGGAAGATATAAGTAAGTTGATTGACATGATGATTACTTAAAAGCGCAGATTCTATAATCTGCGCTTGGTAAATATATTACCTACAGTTAGCAGGTAAGTAATTTGCTTGTACAGGCTTAGTTGCTCCTGCAGCACACGACCAAGTAATCGATCCACCTTTTGAAGATATGCTAGGAGTTAAAGCGAGTGTTGTACCAGCTTCAACCTTGCTATTATAAGCTACTGTTATTACGCCATTTGCACTAACTGTTACAGTATCTACAGCATTACCAGTGATATTTGCAGCAAGAGGCAGCCCTGCGTCAGTATTAGATGTCGGCCATGTTCCTTCAGATACATAATATTCCGTCACAGCACCTTTCGCACCGGCAGCCAAGTTAAGACCTTCACTAACATGTGCGCGTTTTGTATAATCTTGATAAGCAGGCAGTGCTACTGCAGCAAGAATACCGATGATTGCTACAACAATCATTAATTCAATTAGGGTGAAACCCTGTTGTTTTTGAGTCATTGTTTTCATGTTTCCTCTCCTAAAGGATAGATTTTTGTAACTTAAATCACTTAAGCGGCAAAATGCCTCACTCAATTTAACTGATTTACTTTACAGTTTTACTTAAAATTAATTTTATTACACTTTAGCTTTAGAGTATGAAACACAAAAGCCGAATGTGAATTCATTATGTTTAGTACTAATTATAAAAGTTTACTAAGTGCACTACATGTTGTAGCAACAAATAGTATAGGCATAAAGTAAGTAGTTTAGTTGCTTTAGTTTTTAATTATGTCTTTAAAAACTAAAGGCACTAGTTATTTATGACTATCTTTTTAAATAAAATAGTACAACAGAATTAGTCTACCATTTTATTTTAGTATTTAGCACGTATCTTCTTATAAAAAAGCGATTTTATTTAACAATTTGTTACAAAGTAAGCCTTTTGGGTTATTTAATGCTTTTTTACTTAACTTGTCAATTAATTAGCGGTATTAATTACCCATTATTGCTTTAAAATTGTTCAAAACGCATCGACAAATCTATTGATTGTAAGTTTTTTGTTAATGCCCCGCTTGATATAAAATCGACACCTGCTTGTGAATAAGTTTTGAGCGTTTCTAAAGTCATATTGCCTGAAACCTCTAGTTTTGCGCGCTTATTGGTTAAAATTACAGCTTGCTTAATTTGCTCTACGCTAAAGTTGTCTAGCATAATTATGTCGGCGCCAGCTTCAATTGCTTGCTTAAGTTCTGGGAGGGACTCTACTTCTACTTCGACAGGTTTGTTTGGGTGATTTTGTTTAGCTTGAGCAACGGCTTTGTTTATTGTGCCACAAGCCGCTATATGATTTTCTTTAATTAAAAATGCGTCAAATAAACCAATACGATGATTTGCACCGCCGCCACATTTTACTGCGTATTTTTGAAGTGCTCTAAGGCCTGGTATGGTTTTGCGTGTATCGAGTAGTTGCGTTGTTGTGCCGCTTAGCTCTTTTACATAATGTGCTGTAGTAGTGGCTGTACCCGATAACGTTTGTACAAAGTTAAGTGCAGTACGCTCGGCAGTTAATATTGAACGCGCTGAACCAGTGGCTGTAAATAATGTGCTGTTTGCTTTAACTGCGTCGCCATCATTAATAAGTACATTAACCTTAACGCTTGGGTCTACTTGTTTAAATACTTCAAGGATGATGTCTTTTCCGCAAAAAATACAGTCTTCGCGGGTGATTACTTTGGCGTTTGCTTGCTCATTTTGAGGGATCAATTGCGCGGTAATATCGCCTTCTTGTGCTGTTTGATAATTTAAATCTTCGTCAAGTGCAAGAGTAACAAGCTGAGTAATAAGAGTGTGCGAAATAGACATGGAATGCTCATAAGCGTTAATAAATTAGGCAAATTTTACTATGTTTATAAAAGAAAGAGAAGCGATTGCCTTTTCACCAATATAAAGATAAGCGCGTATAGTAAATTAGTATCTACGTGTGGGTTTGTATTATCTGTAGGTGAGGTTTTATACCTCGCTTTTAATTTCAAAATTTACGTTACATGAGCAGACGTAAATTAGTACCTACGTGTGGGTTTGAATTATTTGCAGGTAGGGTTTTATACCTGTTTGTTACTATCATTGTTTTAATAAATCCTTTAGCATCAGTACTATGTATATCTTGATATTTATATAATAAACGTATCATGAAAATAGATTTAAACGGTGTTTTAAGTACTGTAGCGCAGCGGCCTTGTTCGCATTTTGATGAGCGCCCTGATGAGGCTGATATTTCTTTACTGGTTATTCACAATATATCTTTGCCAGCAGGGCAGTTTGGTACACCTTTTGTTGATGAGTTATTTATGGGTAGCATTGACTGCAATGCTCACTCGAGTTTTAGTGACTTAAAAAATTTACGTGTATCGGCCCATTGTTTTATAAAGCGCACCGGTGAGGTTATACAATACGTGCCTTTTGAAAAGCGCGCTTGGCATGCAGGGCAATCTGAGTTTGAGGGGGTACCTGCTTGTAATAACTTTAGCATTGGCATTGAGCTTGAAGGTACCGACACCGCTCCATATTCTTTAGCACAGTACAAAACATTAACTATTATTAGTAAATCTATAATGCAACGCTATCCAAAAATTACCCCTTCGCGTATTGTTGGGCATTGCGATATTGCCCCTGGGCGTAAAACAGATCCTGGCAGTAGCTTTAATTGGCCATTGTTTTTTAATATGCTTGAACAACTAAGTTAAGAGAGTTATTCCCATGATTTTAGTTTCTATAATAATTGCATTAATACTAGAGCGCTTAGGCGCTCGATCTAATTACTGGCAGATAAGTTATTACGCAAATGGTTATTTAAATCGCTCTAATAAGCTACTAGGTGACAAAGGATTATTTAGTTCTGCACCGGGCTTTTTAATTTGGCTGTTACTTCCAGTAATAGCAATAGCGTTTATTTATTGTTTATCTGATTTTGTACTATGGCAGTTAGCTATTAATATCGCGGTGCTTTTGGTTTGCTTTGGTTGTGCTAAGCAGCGTGCTTTATATAAGTCGTATTTAAATGCGTTAACGCGAGATGACGGTACTGCTGCATCTTTATATGCGTTGCAAATAGGTCAAAAGCGTACAGAAGACGAAGAAAGTGGCGAGACTTTTGGGCAAACATTGGCGTGGGTAAACTTTAGATTTTACTGTGCGGTTATTTTTTGGTTCGTTGTTTTAGGCGCGCCAGGTGCGGTTTTATATGCACTGGTACGTACTTTAGCTGATTTAGTACGAGAAGATCATAAAGTAATATTTGCTAAGCGTTTTAAACTTATACATAAACTATTGTTTTGGCTCGACTGGTTGCCTGCACGCATCACCAGCTTTGGCTATTTAGTAATAGGTAACTTTAATAAAGGCACAAGTTGTTGGCTACGTTACGTGCTTAACTTTAAGTCTCCAAATCGCGAAGTAGTAACATGTACTGCACTTGCTGCAGAGCAAGTTGAAAAGCGTTATTACGGCTGTACCTACGAAGCCACGTGTATGATTAAGCTTGTTAAGCGTAATGTATTATTTTACTTAGTACTTATAGCGTTGCTTACATTATTTGGTGGGCTGTCTTAAGTTAATACTTTTTTAATAAAGTACCTTATGCAATGTAAGGTGCTTTAATCTCTTCCTGCAGTTTTTAAGTACAATGAAATAGAGCTAATATTCTAATTTATTCTGGTCAGACCAATTGTTTTCATCCCAAATACGTTATAACAATTTTTGTAAATTGCGCATTGTTTGATCTTCGTTCAAAATGCGTTACGCTACTTTAATTGCTCAAACTACCTGTAAATTGACAGCTAATAGTGTTTTTGATACCGTATTGAAAATTTTTGGTATGACCAATTTACCTTTTGGGTAAATCATACTACTTAAAGCCCCGTTTTATGGGCTCTTGGTATTTATACAACGCGGACGTTGATTCATGTCTTTAAAGATTAAAGCGGCAAAATTATCTGATGTTATTTTACAGCAACTTGAGAATATGATTCTTGAAGGCTCGTTAGCACCAGGTGAAAAGTTGCCACCAGAGCGTGAACTAGCAAAGCAGTTTGAAGTGTCTCGCCCGTCACTGCGTGAGGCAATTCAAAAATTAGAAGCTAAAGGTTTAGTTACGCGTCGCCAAGGTGGCGGCACGTTTGTAAAAAATCAGCTCGAAGAAGGGCTTACTGATCCACTTTTTGATTTGATTAGTAAACACCCTGAGTCGCAGTTTGATTTACTTGAATTTCGTCATGCATTAGAAGGGATTGCTGCTTACTACGCAGCACTGCGCGGGACCAGCAACGATTTTAGCAAAGTAAAACAAAGCTTTGATGAAATTGCCTTAGTTAATGATGATTTACAGCAAAAAGCAAAAGCAATTAATGCATTTCACTTTAGCGTGGCAGAAGCCTCGCACAATGTGGTGTTACTGCATTTAGTTAGAGGTATGAAAGCGCTGCTTGAGCAAAATGTATTGCAAAATTTAACTGTTCTATTAAAAAAGTCAGATATTAGCAGTCAGTTAGCCCAACACAGGCGTTTATTAATGGATGCCGTTATTGACGGTAATCCAGAACAAGCCCGTTTAGCAAGTAATGCGCACTTAGCATTTATCGAAGAAGCACTACTTGAAGCAGGCAAAGAACATTCGCGAATTGAACGTAGTTTAAGACGCACTAAACAAAATTAAGTTAGTACATAACTACTTTGAACACACAAATTAAGTAGCTGTGATATTAAATTAACAATATTCGTATTTTAAACATAAGGAAACCTCCATATGTCTGAAGTCAATAAAATTGACGTAGACGCGCTAGAAACACAAGAGTGGTTACAAGCTCTTGAATCAGTTGTGCGCGAAGAAGGTGTTGAACGAGCTCAGTTTTTACTTGAGCAAGTATTAGAGCAAGCCCGTTTAGACGGCGTTGATATGCCAACGGGTATTACCACGAACTACGTTAATACTATTCCTGTAGATCAAGAGCCTGCTTACCCAGGTGATGTAAATCTTGAACGTCGTATTCGTTCAATTATACGTTGGAACGCGATTATGATCGTTCTACGTGCATCTAAAAAAGATCTCGACTTAGGCGGCCATATGGCGTCTTACCAATCATCTGCTGCTTTTTATGAAGTGTGTTTTAACCACTTCTTTAAAGCACCAAATGATGTAGACGGTGGTGACTTAGTTTATTACCAAGGTCATATTTCTCCAGGTATTTATGCACGAGCATTTGTTGAAGGTCGTTTATCGGCTGCGCAACTAGATAACTTCCGCCAAGAAGTTGATGGCGAAGGCTTACCATCGTACCCACACCCTAAGTTAATGCCTGAGTTTTGGCAGTTCCCTACGGTATCAATGGGCTTAGGTCCTATTTCATCAATTTATCAAGCACGATTCTTAAAATACTTAGATGGTCGTGGCTTAAAAGACACTAAAAACCAACGTGTATATGCGTTTTTAGGTGACGGTGAAATGGATGAGCCGGAATCACGTGGTGCTATTTCTTTCGCTGCACGTGAAAAACTAGATAATCTTTGCTATTTAATTAACTGTAACTTACAGCGTTTAGACGGCCCAGTTATGGGTAACGGTAAAATTATTCAAGAGTTAGAAGGCTTGTTTAAAGGCGCTGGCTGGAACGTAATTAAACTTGTATGGGGCAGCGGTTGGGATATTCTGCTTGCTAAAGACACTACAGGTAAATTACTTCAATTGATGAACGAAACAATTGATGGTGATTACCAAACTTACAAAGCTAAAGATGGCGCATACGTGCGTGAGCATTTCTTTGGTCGCTACCCTGAAACAGCTGCCCTTGTTGCAGATATGACAGATGACGAAATTTTTGCGCTTAAGCGTGGTGGTCATGAGCCATCAAAACTATTTGCTGCATTTAAAAAAGCAGAAGAAACAAAAGGTCGTCCAACTGTAATTCTTGCTAAAACTGTAAAAGGTTACGGCATGGGTGAAGCAGCTGAAGGTAAAAACATTGCGCACCAAGTGAAAAAAATGGACATGTCGCATGTTGCACATTTACGTTCACGCCTTGGTCTTGATGACTTAGTATCTGAAGAGCAATTAAAAGAATTACCATACCTAGAGCTTGAAGAAGGTTCACCTGAGTACAAGTACCTACATGCGCGTCGTGATGAGCTTAAAGGTTACACACCTAAGCGTATTCCACGTTTTAGTGAAAAACTTACGTTGCCAGAAGTAGATGCATTTAAGCCACTACTTGAAGAGCAAAAGCGTGATATATCTACTACTATGGGCTTTGTTCGTGCACTTAATATCTTATTAAAAGATAAAGGCATTGGTAAAAATATCGTACCAATTATTGCAGATGAAGCGCGTACATTTGGTATGGAAGGTTTATTCCGTCAAATCGGTATTTACAACCCGCATGGCCAAAACTACACGCCACAGGATCGTGATATTGTTTCTTACTATAAAGAAGCAACTTCAGGTCAAGTATTGCAAGAAGGTATCAATGAGTTAGGTGCTATGTCGTCATGGGTTGCTGCTGCAACTTCATACAGCACTAACGATTTACCAATGATCCCATTCTACATTTACTACTCTATGTTTGGTTTCCAACGTGTTGGCGACATGGCATGGATGGCGGGCGATCAACAAGCACGTGGTTTCTTATTAGGTGCTACAGCGGGTCGTACAACGCTAAATGGTGAAGGCTTACAACACGAAGATGGTCACAGCCACATTCTTGCAAACACGGTCCCTAACTGTGTTTCTTATGACCCAACTTACGCGTTTGAAGTTGCAGTTATTGTACAAGACGGTATTCGTCGTATGTACGGTGACGACCAAGAAAATATTTACTACTACCTAACGCTTATGAACGAAAACTACCATCAGCCAGCTATGCCAGAAGGCGCTGAAGAAGGTATTCGTAAAGGTATTTACAAGCTTGAAAGTTACGAAGGTAAAAAAGCCAACGTACAGCTATTAAGCTCAGGTACTATTATGACTGAAGTGCGCAAAGCTGCTTCAATCCTAAGCGAAGAATATGGTATTGCATCAGATGTTTACTCAGTAACATCTTTCAATGAGCTAACGCGTGATGGTCAAGATGTTGAGCGTTTTAACATGCTTAATCCTGAAAGCGAGCAAAAAACAGCATTTATCACAAGCGTATTAAACGACTCTGTGACTGTTGCAGCAACGGATTACATGAAAAACTACGCAGAACAAGCGCGTTCATTCATTCCAAGCAGCAACTACAAAGTGTTAGGTACAGATGGTTACGGTCGTTCTGATAGCCGTGAAAACCTACGTCGTCACTTTGAAGTTAACGCAAGCTACGTTGTTGTTGCTACGTTATCTGAACTTGCTAAACGCGGTGAAGTTGAGAAGTCAGTAGTTGTTGAAGCACTTAAAAAGTTCAACATCGACACTAACAAACTTAACCCACTGTACGCATAAGAGGTTTGCAATGAGTATTGAAATTAAAGTACCTGATATTGGTGACGATGAAGTAGAAGTAACCGAAATATTAGTAAGCGTTGGCGATAAAGTAGATGTTGACCAATCATTACTAAATGTTGAAGGCGACAAAGCATCAATGGAAATACCTGCTTCTCAAGCGGGGACTGTAAAAGAGATTAAAGTTAACGTTGGCGACACCGTTACAACAGGCTCTTTAGTATTTTTGTTTGAAGGCGAGAGTGAAAGCACTGGTGAAGAAAAAGCATCAGCCGCTGCTCCAGCTAAATCTGAAGAGGCAGCACCAGCTGCTTCTACAGGTTCTTCAATTAAAGAAGTAACTGTACCAGATATTGGCGATGATGAAGTTGAAGTAACTGAAATCATGGTTGCTGTTGGTGACACCGTTGAAGAAGAGCAATCTATCTTAAACGTGGAAGGCGATAAGGCAGCAATGGAAGTTCCAGCTCCATTTGCCGGTACAGTTAAAGAAATTAAAGTAGCCGCTGGCGACACAGTTAAAACTGGCTCGTTAGTGTTTGTTTTTGAAGTAGCAGGAAGTGAATCTGCAGCACCGGCTAAAGAGTCGGCTCCTGTAGAAGCGCCAGCTGATAGTTCAACAGCAAGTTCAGCACCAAGCACTAAAGAAGTTAATGTGCCTGATATTGGTGGCGATGAAGTTGAAGTAACTGAAATTATGGTTGCCGTTGGCGACGAAGTTTCAGAAGATCAATCAATCTTAAACGTTGAAGGCGACAAAGCTGCAATGGAAGTACCAGCTCCATTTGCAGGTACAGTTAAAGAAATTAAAGTAGCCGCTGGCGATAAAGTATCGACTGGTTCATTAATTTTTGTATTTGAAGTTGCAGGCAGTGCGCCAGCGGCATCTGCACCAGCTGAAAAATCAGCACCTGCAGCAGCGGCTAAAACAGAGTCAGCACCGGCTCAAGCGGCACCTGCAAAAGCAAGTAATGAAAGCTTCACAGAAAATAGCGCGTATGCTCATGCATCACCCGTTGTTCGCCGTTTAGCGCGTGAGTTTGGTATTAACCTAGCTAACGTTAAGGGCACTGGTCGCAAAGCCCGTATAGTTAAAGAAGACGTGCAAAACTACGTTAAAAACCTAGTTAAGCAAGTTGAATCTGGTCAATTATCTGCAGGTAGTAGCGCAGGTGGTAGTGAGCTTGGTCTTATTCCATGGCCTAAAGTAGATTTTGCTAAATTTGGTGAAATTGAAGAGAAAAAACTGTCTCGCATTCAAAAGCTATCAGGTAAAAACTTACACCGTAACTGGGTACAAATCCCACATGTTACACAGTTTGATGAAGCTGATATCACAAGCCTTGAAGTATTCCGTAAAGAGCAAAATGCACTTAGCGAGAAGAAAAAGCTTGGCGTTAAAATCACACCACTTGTGTTTGTGATGAAAGCAGCAGCTAAAGCACTTGCAGACTTCCCAACATTTAATTCTTCACTGTCTAACGACGGCGAAAGTTTAATTCTTAAGAAGTACATTAACATTGGTGTTGCTGTTGATACGCCAAATGGTTTAGTAGTGCCAGTGTTTAAAGATGTTGATAAAAAAGGCATTATTGAATTATCACGTGAACTAATGGAAGTATCTGTTAAAGCCCGTGACGGTAAGCTTACATCGTCTGATATGCAAGGCGGCTGTTTTACTATCTCTAGCCTTGGCGGTATCGGCGGTACGGCATTTACGCCGATTGTTAATGCGCCAGAAGTTGCTATTTTAGGTGTATCTAAATCTGAAATGAAACCTAAATGGAATGGCAAAGAGTTTGAACCAAAACTAATGGTTCCGCTGTCTATGTCATACGACCATAGGGTTATTGACGGAGCATTAGCTGCACGCTTTACTGTGACTCTTGCAAGTTACATGAGCGATATTCGCCAGTTGGTGATGTAACCAGTTTAGTAAAATTGGTATACGCAATAAAATAAATAGAATCAAATCCCAGCCAGTTGTTTTTAGCTGGGATTTTTACCATTTGCAATGATACAATCTTTGTACGAATTGCATCACTTTGTGCGCTGCTCACTCTTTCTGCCTTGCAGAAACATGGCAGTTAAATTTTAGGGCAGTGTCCCGTTCAAACAATTAAGGTAAAAGCATGAGCAACGAATTAAAAACTCAAGTTGTTGTACTAGGCGGTGGTCCTGGTGGTTATTCTGCGGCTTTCCGTGCTGCTGACTTGGGCTTAGAAGTTACATTAGTAGAATCTCGCGAAACATTAGGTGGCGTATGTCTTAATGTTGGTTGTATTCCTTCTAAAGCACTTTTACACGTAGCTAAAGTGATTGATGACGCAGCAGAAATGTCATCTCACGGTGTTACTTTTGGCGCACCAAAAATCGATCTTGACCAAGTTCGTACTTGGAAAGATTCTGTAGTTGGCCAGTTAACTGGTGGACTAGAAGGCATGGCCAAAATGCGTAAAGTGAAAGTTGTATCTGGATACGGCAAATTCACTGGCAGCAATACTTTAGTAGTTGAAGGCGCAGACGGCGCTACAACTATCACGTTTGATAACGCGATTATTGCAGCAGGTTCTAAACCAGTTAACTTACCTTTCATCCCAGAAGATGACCGTGTAATTGATTCAACTGGTGCATTAGAACTTAAAGACGTACCAGAAAAACTACTTGTACTTGGTGGTGGCATTATCGGTCTTGAAATGGGTACGGTTTACCGTGCGCTAGGTTCTGCAATTGATGTTGTAGAATTTGCTGATCAATTAGTACCAGCAGCTGATAAAGACATTATCAAAATTTACCAAAAATACGTAAGCAAAAAATTCAACGTAATGCTTTCAACTAAAGTTGTTGGTGTTGAAGCTAAAGAAGACGGTTTATACGTAACGTTTGAAGGTAAAAACGCACCAGCAGAACCAGTACGTTACGACAAAGTACTTGTTGCAGTTGGCCGTACTCCAAACGGTAACTTACTTGATGCTGAAAAAGCGGGCGTAAACGTTGATGAGCGTGGCTTTATTAATGTTGATAAGCAATTACGTACTAACGTAAGCCATATTTTTGCAATTGGTGACTTAGTTGGACAGCCTATGCTTGCGCATAAAGCGGTTCATGAAGGTCATGTTGCTGCAGAAGTTATTTCTGGTCAGAAGCATTTCTTCGACCCTAAATGTATTCCTTCAATAGCGTACACAGACCCAGAAATCGCTTGGGTAGGTGTTACTGAGAAAGAAGCAAAAGAGCAAGGCTTAAAAGTTGAAACTGCGGTATTCCCGTGGGCAGCATCTGGTCGTGCAATTGCATCTGCTCGTACTGAAGGTTCTACTAAACTTATCTTTGATAAAGAAAGTGGCCGTATAATCGGTGGTGCTATGATCGGTATTAACGCGGGCGAAATGCTTGGCGAAATCGGTTTAGGTATTGAAATGGGTGCTGATGGTGAAGACTTAGCGCTTACAATTCATGCTCACCCAACATTGAATGAATCAATCGGCCTTGCAGCTGAAATTTTTGAAGGTTCAATCACTGATTTACCAAACAAAAAAGCAGCTAAAAAGAAGTAATTTAACTTCTTAGTATTTGCTTAAAAAACCCAACTTCGGTTGGGTTTTTTTATGTCTATTTTTAACTTAGATAAATATAAGATTAAATAACAAGAAGTCGTTACAATGCGCGCTTAATTAATTGAAGGTAAATACAGTGAAAAACTCAGTTTTAGCATTACGCGCTCAACAAATAAGTGAATCTCGTCGAGAGTTTAATGCTCGAGGCGGTAAATTAGATCGCTGTGAACAATGCCTGATTGCTAAGCACTACTGTATTTGCAAAGGTGTTGAGCATGCAGATTGTAAGGCCGCTGTGTGCTTACTGATGTATCATAATGAAAGCTTTAAACCTTCTAATACAGGGCGTTTAATTGCTGAAATAGTGCCAGATAACCACGCATTTAGATGGGATAGAACAGATCCTAACCCCGCTCTTTTAGCTTTAATAAATGATTCGCAGTATCAGCCTATGGTCGTCTTTCCTGCTGAAGATGTAGAAGAGGGCAGAGCCATTACAGAAGTGAGTATTGAATCAGGTAAAAAGCCGCTATTTATATTCTTAGATGGTACGTGGCGCGAAGCTAAAAAAATGATTCGCAAAAGCCCTTATTTAGATAACTTGCCTGTACTTTCTGTTACTGCTGATAAACTATCTGATTACCGATTACGTGTAGCCCCTCATGCGCATCAACTAGGCACTGCTGAAGTGGCTATTATGGTATTAGCACTTGCGGGCGAAATGGATGCATCGACAAAATTAGAGCAGCATTTTATTAAGTTTCGTGATGCGTATTTATTGGGTAAGCGCAATAAAGGCCGACCGCTAGAAGGTTAATTTTACGAAGTTAAGCAAATGCTTGCTGATTTTTTAAGTGAGCAAGTGCTTTATTTTGAATTGCTCTGAAGCCTTCTTCAGATGTTAATTGTAAAACAGTATTATACAATTGACTTATACTATTATGCACTTGAATAAACGAGATACAGTCTTCACCAATCATTTCTTTTGCTTCTTCAACTCGTTTTAAAAAGTAGCAGTTAATGTCTATTTTGCCATTAAATTGAGTCGTTGCAATTGCGTCTGCTATTCTATTAAGTTGATAGCTAAACTCATCAGGTCGAGCACCTTCACCCCACTTGCTAATACGAATGTCGCGTTCTAACTGAATAATTTCGTTAAGTATATTTTTAAACTCATTCATTGGCATATTTAAAAAGTTATAACCTTTGGGGTTAAATAAAGCTTTATAGGGATTTTCGCTGGGGATTTGCGCACTAAAAACACCAATTGGTTTTGCTGTACTTTCGTCTGATACTTTACATAAAAAGGTATTACTTTGAGATGTTTTAAAATTCATATCCATTGAGTATTTATGATCCTTGCGTTATTTAGTTATCGGCGCAATTAATAAAAAACTTAGCGAAATTTAAAATATTAATAAAGTATTTTAAGGTCTTAGCATTGATTTGCTGTGACGCGATATTACTCAGTAAAGATTAGTGATAGTTGCTCAGTGCTTTACTCACCCAAATTTTAGGCAAAGAAAAGCGCGCTCTATCTCTAGGCGCGCTTGCGGAATCTTCTAATTTTCTGCATCCTGCAATTGAACTTAATCAACTCCAATTTTCACTAATCCATGTTTATTACTATATTACTTTTTAGTTCTATGTAATGTAGGCCATCCGGGCCTGTATCCTTAAATTCCTAAACATCCTGTAGGGTAAATACTATTACCAAATCCTTAATTACACTTCCTAGTGTATCCTTGTTTTAACCAATCCCTTGTGTTGCCTTAAAGGCCTGTCCATTTATTCCTTCAACATCCTGTTGAACAACTTAGCCTTGTTGTTATCCTTTTCGCATCTTCTTGACGCTGTCCTTTTTACAACATTGCGTTGTGATACTCATCCTGAGCCTGTCCTAAAGTCCGTGTTGTCCTGATAACCTAATCATTGGTTGGTTGAGTAAGCAGTCCGTTTCCTTTTACTCAATAAGCGTCATTGCTTGGTTGATGCGTAAATTATAGTGCAATAGAGCAACTAAAATAGAGATAAAACTACATTCAATTAGTGTTTTTGCAATAGTAATAAAAATAAATCACATATGAATCATGTGTTTAACTGTTTTTAGGTCGTTTTTTATCTTGTTTTTTACTCATTAGCTGTCACATCCGTAAGACATCTCTTACACCGTATTTCCTTTTTGGGCGTTATTTACATATTTACATTTATTTAAAGTGTGCACTTTTAGAATGAGCACGGTAGAATTCGTTGATAATAACAGTTATTTAGGTGAAATAATGAAGACAGTATTTGCACTTGTTTTAGGGGTAGTTGCATCGGCACCAGTCTTTGCAAACGATGTTGTTAACATCTACTCATTTCGTCAACCGTTTTTAATTCAGCCAATTTTAGAAGACTTTACAAAGCAAACAGGCATAAAAACCAATGTTGTTTTTGCTAAAAAAGGGCTAATTGAGCGTGTTAAACGCGAAGGCAAGCACAGTAAAGCTGATTTAGTATTAACCTCTAACTTTAGCGCGCTTATTCAATTAGAAGATTTAAAATTAACACAAACTATAAAAAGTGACAGTGTAAATAACAATGTTCCAGCCGCCTTTCGTGACGGTGATGGCCAATGGGTTGCGCTTACTAAGAGAGTGCGTAATGTGTATTCATCAAAAGAGCGAGTTGGTGAGTTACCTAAGCTCACTTATGAAGATTTAGCAGACTCTAAATACAAAGGACAAATTTGTACGCGCTCTGGCAAACATCCATATAATTTAGGTTTAGTAGCTTCTATGATTGCACACCATGGTGAAGCGCAAACTAAAGAGTGGCTTGAAGGTGTGAAGGCTAATTTAGCGCGCAAGCCTCAAGGTAACGATCGTGCTCAAGTTAAAGCTGTTAAAGAAGGTTTATGTAACTTGGCATTAGGTAATAGTTACTACCTTGGCAAAATGCTAGAAGATAAAGAACAAAAAGGTTGGGCAGAGGCCGTAAATATTAACTTTCCGAATCAAGTTAATCGTGGCTCACATATAAATGTATCGGGTGCGGTTATTACCAAATACGCTAAAAACCCTGAAAATGCATTAAAGCTCATAGAGTATATGACCGACAGCAAAGCACAAAACATGTATGCCTCATTAAATATGGAGTATCCAGTTAAGTCGGGTGTTGAATTATCAACTTTGGTTGCCTCTTGGGGTAGTTTTAAAGAAGACAGCTTGCCACTTGATGAGATTAGTAAATATCGTCCGTTAGCGCTTAAGCTAATTGATGAGGTGAAGTTCGATCTTTAATGACTAATAAATTTAAGCTGTCTAAATGGCAGCTCTTTGCGTGGTCGACAGGCTTAATTCTATCGGCTCCGTTGTTTTTTCTTCTTTTTGAATCTCTACAAGGTAGCTCTGAGGTGTTTTCTCACCTGTGGGATACCGTGCTTTGGGATTACATAAACAATACCGTATTGCTTGTTTTAGGTGTTTGCGTCCTTAGCTGCGCCATAGCTTTGCCACTTGGGTGGCTAACGGCTTACTGTAGTTTCCCGGGTAAAAAACAGTTTGAATGGGCTCTTATGCTGCCCCTTGCTATGCCCACCTATATTATTGCCTATGTATACACTGATTTATTAGATTATGCGGGCCCTGTACAAATAGCACTGAGAGACTGGTTTGGCTGGCAATCGCCTAATGACTATTGGTTTTTTGATATACGTACACTACCCGGCGCCATAGTTATGATTGCCTTGGTGCTTTACCCGTATTTATTTTTAATTTTTAAAACGGCCCTTCGCGAGCAGTCATTCAAATTAGTGCAAGCTAGCCAGTTAATGGGGTTATCTCCTTGGCAAAGCTTTTTTAAAGTAAGTTTAGTGCTCTCTCGTGGGGCTATTGTGGCGGCTCTTGCGCTTATAAGTATGGAAACCATGGCTGACTTTGCAACAGTGAGTTATTTTGCCGTAAGTACATTAACAACCGCCGTATACGATACGTGGTTTGGTTATTACTCACTTACAGCGGCCGCTAAAATATCGGGTGTGATGTTATTACTGTTATTTTTAGCATTAATGGCAGAGCGCTTTAGTCGCCGAAACCAAGCGGTATTTGAGCGACAATCAAGTGTAAATAGCGAATCTCTCTATGTATTAAAAGGAAAGTCTGCTTGGCTCGCAACGGCATTTTGTAGCTTTATTTTACTTATCGCTTTTGTAATTCCTATTGCAGTACTTATAAATTACGCCATTACCTACTTTGATAAAGCATGGAATGTTGAGTTTTTTAGTTACGCTTGGCAAAGTTTAAAAGTGGCTGGAGTTGTAAGTGTTATAACCATTACATTGAGTATTTTTGTTGTTTTTTATCAGCGTGTGGCAAAGCAAACGTATCCGCTTATTCCTGGGCGTTTAGCAAGCACAGGCTATGCGCTGCCTGGCACAGTACTCGCTATTGCGGTTTTGTTACCTCTTACATTGTTAGAGAACACCATTAACACAGCGCTCGAGCCGTATAATTTAGATATTGGCTTACTGCTTACAGGTAGCATTCTTACTATTATTATTGCTTATATTGTTAGGTTTTACGCCATTGCACACGGAGCAATTGAGTCGAGTTTTTTACGTATTAGTCCATCACTTGATATGGCAAGCCAATCAATGGGTAAAAGCCAAGGGCAAACGCTGCGTTTAGTGCATCTACCTTTACTGCGAAGAGGATTGCTCACTGCTGCCTTATTGGTATTTATTGAGTGTATGAAAGAGTTGCCAGCTGCGCTATTGCTCAGACCGTTTAATTTTGAAAGCTTAGCTACTCATGTATTTCAGTATGTGAGCGACGAGCAATTAGAGCTTGCTTCAATATCTGCATTATTTATTGTTATCGTTGGGTTTATTCCTTTGTATTTTATTAATCGTTCTATGGAGCAGCGTAGTTAAATGAGTAGTTTAATTTTACAAGGCGTGAGCTATCACTATAACGGCACAAAGGTTATTCACGATTTAGATTTAACAGTGGGTAAAGATGAAATTGTTTGTCTACTCGGGGCGAGTGGATGCGGCAAAACAACCACATTAAAGGCGATTGCAGGTTTAATTGAAGCCAAGCAAGGGTCTATTTTTATAGACGGTAAATTAGTGAGTGATGAGCAATCTTTTGTCTCACCTGAGCATCGTAACATCGGCATGATGTTTCAAGATTATGCGTTGTTTCCGCATTTAACGGTGGCAAATAATATTGCATTCGGGCTTAGTAATATGAGCAAAGCTCAAAAGCAGCAACGCGTTGATGAAATGCTTAAGCTTGTACATTTAATTGGCTGTGCTGACAGGTTTCCACACCAGTTATCGGGTGGCCAACAGCAACGCGTCGCTATCGCTCGTGCATTAGCTTATAAACCTAGTTTATTACTCCTTGATGAGCCTTTTTCAAACATCGACACACAAGTACGCTTTGAATTAATTGCCGATATACGTCGAATTATTAAAGCAACTCAAGTATCTGCTGTGTTTGTTACACACTCAAAAGAAGAGGCGTTTGCGTTTTCAGATACACTTGCCATTATGCATTGCGGTAAAATTGCACAACAAGGCACGCCAGAGCAGCTTTTTGCAGCTCCATGTTCAAAGGAGGTTGCAGAGTTTCTGGGTCAGGGCATATACTTAAGCGCAGAAATGTTAACCGCAACTGAATATAAAACACCATTTGGTTTAGTCGAATCTTATGTTGAGAGTAAGCATAATGTAAGTGCAGGGCTTATATATGTGCGCCCTCATCAAATAGAGTTAGTGGCAGATAACCAAAGTGACAAATTCAGCAAGCGAGCTACCATCATAAGTCGTCGCTTTATTGGTTCGGCGTATGTTTATTCGCTTGTTATTGATGAACAAGAAATTGAAGTTGCAGCACAATATGGCCAGTCATTTGAAAATAATGATCAGGTTATAATAAAAATAAAACCTCACACGGTGAATTTTTTCGAATCGTAATTAATTTGTTATTCGCTGTGTTTTTATCTGTAAAACTAAGGAATAACAATGGCGCAAGCGCAATCAGGGATTTGTGCTGAAGCAAACTTACACGGTTTGCACTTATTTTTTAATGTGTTTGATGGTCAAGACGAATCACTTCGCGCAAAGTTAAAACAAGTAAGCGCTATAGAAGAGGAGTTTAGCGATCAATTTTCAGAATCAATGCTCTCTTGTATGGTTGCTATTGGTGCGCAATACTGGCCGCATATCCTCCCTGAATATATTCCAAGCGAATTACAGAGCTTTCCTAATATAACCCATAGCGATCACCAAATGAGCGTACAACCGTGCGATTTATTTGTACAAATTCGCTCTGACCGTGAAGACGTTAACCATTTATTTGCGCTGCAAATTTTAAAATTATTTGCCCCCGATGTAGAGCTGGTGGAGCAAATTCGGAATTTTCGCTTTTTAGATGGACGTGATTTTAACGGTTTTATTTATGGTGGCGACACCGCACATGGAAGAAAAAAGCGCGCTACGGCTTTAATCAGCAACCCTGGTAGCTTTGAAGATCAGGGGAGTTATATTCATGTTCAGCGTTATAAACATGATTTAACTATGTGGCAGCATTTATCATTGAGTGAGCAAGAGCAAATAATGGGACGTACGCGTCTTGATAACACGCTAATTACCCCAGCGATCGAAACCAGCCATGCTTCGCGAAGTGAGCTAAAAGACGAAGACGGACAACCACTACTATTAAATCAAAGCATGCCTTATGGCGACGTGTATGAGCAGGGAATGTTATCAATTACATGCGCTTGTACGGGCACCGCATTTGAAAAAGTACTTAATAGTCGTTTAGGGGAAGGGGATTGCTACGACCACTGGCTTGATTTTACTCAAGCCGATATGGGCTCTGCTTTCTTTGCACCTTCAATAGGGTTTTTAAAACAAATTTAATTTGCTATTAAACCGTATCAAATAAAATGCGAACGCGTTCAAGTGTTACATCTATTTCAGATATTTTAGCAGGAGCGATAAAAATAGTGTCATCGCCGGCAATAGTTCCTAGTACGCCATCTGCTTTACCTAATGAATCTAATAAACGTGCAATAAGCTGAGCAGCACCAGGGCTGGTACGAATGATGATCATCATTTCGTTGTGCATAATGTCGATTACTAATTGGCGTAATGGGCTTTTAGCCGTAGGTACACCCATTTCAGCAGGTAAGCAGTAAACCATTTCTTGTTTGGCATTGCGTGTGCGTACAGCGCCAAATTTACTTAACATGCGTGAAACTTTACTCTGACTTATATTGTCAAAACCTTGATCTTTTAACGCATCAACTATTTCGCCTTGAGAGCCAAAATTTTCTTCTTTTAATAGTGATTTAAATGCTTTTACTAGTGCTTCTTGTTTATCTTGTGGTTGCATAGTCTTTATTCGTTTTTGTTATTTATGCCGCAAATTCTACACAAAAATGAATAATTATGCAGCAGTTGTTTAGTTAACTTGCCAGTTTGATGCGTTAAATCACATAAGTTTACGACTATGGTCGAAAATATACTTGAAATAGACAGGATAAATTTGTTTTTAGTCGCTAATTTCATTATCTTAAGAGCCACAAATGTTTCCTACCTCAAATTACGGAGAATTCCAATGAAAGTTGCTGTATTAGGTGCTGCAGGCGGTATCGGCCAAGCGTTGTCTTTATTATTAAAAACAGGCTTACCAGCTGGCTCTGAATTATCACTTTATGATGTTGCACCAGTAGTACCAGGTGTTGCGGTTGACCTTTCTCACATCCCAACAGATGTTAAAGTTGCAGGCTTTGGCGCAGACGATTTAAATAAAGCGCTTGAAGGCTCTGACATCGTTCTTATCCCAGCGGGTATGCCGCGTAAACCAGGTATGGATCGTGCTGATTTATTCAATGTAAATGCTGGCATCATCAAAACGTTAGCAGAAGGCATTGTTGCCAGCTGTCCTAAAGCGTTAGTAGGTATTATTACTAACCCAGTAAATGGCACAGTTCCAATTGTTGCTGAAGTATTCAAAAAAGCAGGTACTTACGACGCTAAACGCGTATTCGGTATTACTACGCTTGACGTTATTCGTTCAGAAGCATTTGTTGCTGAACTTAAAGGCGTAGACGTAGCAACTGTAAAAGTACCAGTAATTGGTGGTCACTCAGGCACAACTATTCTGCCTCTACTTTCTCAAGTTGAAGGTGTTTCTTTCACTGATGAAGAAGTTGCTGCACTTACTCCACGTATCCAAAATGCGGGTACTGAAGTTGTAAATGCTAAAGCAGGCGGTGGTTCAGCTACGCTATCTATGGGTGCTGCTGCAGCTCGTTTTTGTATGTCTTTAGTTAAAGGCCTACAAGGTGAAGAAGTTGTAGATTACGCTTACGTTGCTGTTGAAAATGGCGATGCAGAGTACTTTGCACATCCAGTACGTTTAGGTAAAAACGGCGTAGAAGAAATTCTTTCTTACGGCGAACTAAGCGCATTTGAAACAAAAGCAAAAAATGACATGCTTGAAACTCTGAAAAAAGACATCAAAGAAGGTGTTGATTTCATGGCGTAATAGCCGCTTTAAGCAACAAAAAAGCCTGCATTTGCAGGCTTTTTTATTGCTCAGAATTAATGTCACACTGTGTAACTTAACTAGTTAAAACTAGTGGTCGCGGTCAACCGCAATACGGGCAAGGCTTATAAGTGCTTGCTTATAGTCAGACTCAGCTAAAAAGTCTAAACAGGCAATGGCTTTTTCGGCCTCAAGCTCTGCTTTTTGCATTGTAAACTCAAGCGCATTAGTTTGTTTTAGTGCAGTTAAAATTTCTTCTAAATGCTCCATACCATTACTGTGCTCTATTGCATCACGAATGAGCTGTGTTTGCTGCTCGCTACCATGTTGCATAGCATAAATAAGCGGAAGGGTTGGTTTGCCTTCAGCTAAATCATCGCCAATGTTTTTACCTAGCTGCTCAGCATCTGCATTGTAATCGAGTACGTCATCTACTAGTTGAAACGCAGTACCTAAATGCATACCGTATAGGTTTAGTGCATCAAGTGTCGCTTGGTCTTGCTCTGTGATAATGGCAGCAAGGCCTGTAGCTGCTTCAAATAATTTAGCCGTTTTAGAGTAAATAACCTGCATATAGCTGGCTTCAGTCGTATCTGGGTCATTGCAGTTCATCAGCTGCAATACTTCACCTTCAGCAATAATGTTTGTTGCATCGGCAAGTACTTGCATAATCTGCATTTTTCCAAGGCCAACCATAAGCTGAAATGAGCGAGTGTAAATAAAGTCACCAACCAATACGCTAGCAGCATTACCAAATTCAGCATTTGCTGTAGGCGTGCCACGTCGTAAGTTTGATTCATCTACAACATCATCATGCAATAGCGTTGCTGTATGGATAAACTCAACAATTGTTGCAAGTGTTATGTGATCTTTACCCTGATAACCGAGCGCTTTGGCTGCTAAAATAGCCAGCATTGGACGAACGCGTTTGCCGCCACTGCTAACTATATATAAACCAAGCTGATTAACTAACGCCACATCTGAGCGCATTTGCGCATGTATAAGTTGATTGACGTCATTCATATCGCTTTCGATTAACGCCTGGATAGCTTTTATATCCATTGATCTCCGAGCCAATTTTTATGTGTGAACGGCGCAGATTGTACAACAAAAAATGCACTAGCTCGATATTTTGTGACGATTGATTGAAAAAACACTATTAAAGTACTTAATTTAGACTGAATTAGCCAAGATAACTGATTAATTGATAATCAATATAGAGTTTATGGTGTGCTTAGATATTGAGCTGTGAGGGTCATATTTAAGTACATTAATTTATTTCGGCTAAGAGTTAAAAAGCGCTTGGCAAAAGGGCCAATTAATATAAAATGGGGTAAATATTGAATTGCTCTCAAAGCAGCTACTTTTTATTCATTTTAATTACAAAATAGGCTTGCTAGTTATTTCGCGTTAGCGTAAACTTCGCGCCCTATCGAAGAATATTTTAGTTGCGCCGATTTGAGGGTGCACAGACGGAGTTAATTATGTACGCGGTTTTCCAAAGTGGTGGTAAACAGCATCGTGTGACTGAAGGTCAAACGATTCGTCTTGAAAAATTAGACGTTGAAACTGGTGCGGCAGTAGAATTTGATTCAGTACTTTTAGTTGCTGATGGTGAGAAAATCGAGATCGGTGTACCGTTCGTAAACGGTGGCAAGATAACAGCTGAGGTTGTTTCACATGGTCGCGGTGAGAAGATTAAGGTTGTTAAATTTAGACGCCGTAAGCATTCTCGTAAGCAAATGGGCCATCGTCAATGGTTCACTGAAGTTAAAATCACTAGCATTAGCGCTTAATTAGAGGTACTTAGAAATGGCACATAAAAAAGCAGCTGGTAGTACTCGTAACGGTCGCGATTCAGAAAGCAAACGCCTAGGTGTTAAGCGTTTTGGTGGCGAATCAGTTCTAGCGGGTAGCATCATTGTTCGTCAGCGTGGAACTCGTTTCCACCCTGGTACTAACGTAGGTATCGGTAAAGACCACACTATCTTCGCAAAAGCAGATGGTAAAGTTCAGTTTGAACAAAAAGGTCCTTTAAACCGTAAATACGTAACTATCGTAACTGAGTAATCAGTAAGGTAGTTAAAAACCCCGCCTTTGCGGGGTTTTTTGTTTTGTAGTCAGCCAATATATACCCGAGCCTGCATTTGTGCTGGCTTGGGTATATAATAGAGTTATTAAACAAGCCAATCCCTAAAGTGAGTAATCATGAAGTTTGTAGATGAAGTAGAAATTCGCGCAGAAGCTGGAGACGGTGGCAGCGGCATCGTGTCTTTCCGTCGTGAAAAATATGTTCCAGATGGTGGACCAGACGGCGGTGACGGTGGAGACGGTGGTAGTGTTTATCTACAAGCTGATGAAAACTTAAATACCTTAATTGATTATCAGTTTGAGCGCTTCCATAGAGCTGAACGTGGTACTAACGGTCGTAGCCGTAACTGTACAGGCCGAAAAGCTGATGACTTGTTTGTTATGGTGCCTGTAGGCACGCGCATCATGGATGTTGATACCCAAGAGGGACTTGGCGATTTAACGCAACATGGTCAACGAATTTTGGTTGCAAAAGGTGGTTTCCACGGCTTGGGGAATGCGCGTTTTAAATCAAGTACTAACCGAGCACCTCGTCAAAAAACATTAGGCACACCAGGTGAAGTACGTAACTTAAAATTAGAGTTACTATTATTAGCTGATGTTGGTTTACTTGGATTACCAAATGCCGGTAAATCTACGTTTATCCGCAGTGTATCTGCAGCAAGACCAAAAGTAGCTGATTACCCATTCACGACGCTTATTCCTAATTTAGGTGTAGTACGTCCTGAAGCAAATAAATCATTTGTTATAGCCGATATTCCGGGTCTAATTGAAGGTGCATCTGATGGCGCAGGCCTAGGTATTCGCTTTTTGAAACATTTAGAGCGTTGTCGTGTGTTATTACACATCATTGATGTAATGCCGGTAGATGGTTCAAACCCTGTTGATAATGCGTTTTCGATTATTAACGAACTGCACCAATACAGCCCTAAATTAGCTGAGAAGCCACGCTGGTTAGTATTTAATAAAATAGATTTATTACCAGAGGATGAAGCAAAAGCGTTATGCGAATCGATTGCAGAAGAGCTGGGCGAAACTGAAAATATCTATCACATTTCAGCAATTAATAAACTTAACACTCAACCATTAATCCACAACATAATGACACTACTTGATAGCATGCCTAAAGAGAAGTTTGTACAAGTGGAAGATGAAGAAGTTGAATTTAAGTGGGATACCTATCATGAAAAAGCCACTAAAGGTAAGGGCAATGATGATGATTGGGATGACTGGGATGAAGATGATTACGACGTAGAAGTTGTCTACGAGCGTTAATTAAATAGAATTTACTAAAAAGGAGCTTATGCTCCTTTTTCTTTGTTTAAGAATAAAGTACTAGGTGTTTATTATGATAATTTCAATGATAGCAGCAATGGCAAATAACCGTGTAATTGGTCTAGATAATAAAATGCCATGGCATTTACCTGCAGATCTTCAGCATTTTAAAAAGGTCACTACGGGTAAGCCTGTGATCATGGGTCGTAAAACTTTTGAGTCTATAGGTCGTCCATTACCTGGGCGCCGTAATATTATTATTACTCGAAACAGCGAATATACTGCACAGGGTATTGAAGTAGTAACTACGCCAGATGCCGCATTAGAACTCGTTGCTACTGCTGAAGAAGTAATGATTATTGGTGGTGGTAATATCTATGAGCAATTTTTACCAAAAGCAGAGCGCCTGTATCTAACTTTTATTGATTTAGATGTTAAAGGCGATACACAGTTTCCTGATTACAATAAAGTTGCTAATTGGTACGTGAAAGAAGAGCAAGAAAACCATCCGGATGACAAGAATTTATCTAGTTATAAATTCGTAACTTTATATAAAGAACGTTAACATTATTGCGTAAATTTTGATAGATTGATATAATATTCGATAGTCTATATAAGAACAAAGTATTATAAAGGGTTTGTCATGTTTAAATTACCAAAGCTAGTTGCACTTACTGCCGTTGTAGCTGTTAGTTCGTTTTCGTATACAGCACCTGTAAATGCTGAAGATCAATTAGCAGTATCTATTTGTGAATATATTGCGGCAGACGATAAAAACCGATTACGCAGCAAGCTTAAAAGCTCTCGTGTAAAAATTCGTAATATTTATGATGCAGTACAATGTAATGGTAATAACTTATTACGTCATGCTGTTGCTAGTAATGCAGTAGATACTGGTGAGTATATAGTTAAAAACTTATCAAAAAGTGCGTTAACAGATGGTGCTGATATTGCTTGGGCTGAAGGGAATTTTGCCAGCTCACCGCTTATTGCAGTAATTAAAGAGCGTGCAGGTCTTTAATTATAAAAAGGTTTTGTAACGCGACCTTTAGTTAGAAATTTATTGGTCTGGGTTTGTTATTTATAGCAAACCCAGGCTTTTTTCGTTTAGCTAATGTAATCTCACCCCACAACAAAATCATTAATAAACTTCATAACTTACCTGCTCATTTTAAATAACCAAAAATGTAGAGTCTCTGTTTAATAAACAGCTTCAAATTTACTTCTTCAAAAGAGGTAACTTTATTCAGCTGGTATCTATTTTGTATCTGCTAGTTTGTACCAATACGCAATAATACTTAATTATTTTGCGGGGCTAAACGTGTCGCTACCGGTGTTAAAAATTCTTATTTAGAACAACTAAGTAGCGAATTTTTTGCCTAGCTATCAACACGTTTTTCCATCCTAAAAATAGATCACTTAATTAAGCGAATTGATATTATTTACAAACTTAATCACTAAGGACAGATATGAAAGCTGTAATTCCAGTAGCTGGCTTAGGGACGAGAATGCTCCCTATGACAAAAGCTATCCCAAAAGAAATGCTCCCAATAGTCGATAAGCCTCTAATTCAATATATTGTCAGCGAATGTGTGTCCGCTGGTATTAAAGATATTGTGTTAGTTACGCATAGCTCTAAAAATGCAATCGAAAACCACTTTGATACAAGTTATGAACTAGAAGCGACTCTTGAGAAGCGTGTTAAACGAGCTTTATTAGATGAAATTCGCTCTATTTGTCCGCCTGATGTAACTATTATGAGTGTACGCCAAGGTGAAGCTAAAGGGCTTGGACATGCTATTTTATGCGCTAAACCAATAGTTGGTGATAACAACTTTGTTGTGCTCCTGCCTGATGTGATACTTGATGCCTATACTGCGGATCAAGAAACTGAAAACTTAGCGGCCATGATTAAACGCTTTAAAGAAACTCAAGCAAGCCAAATAATGCTTGAGCCGGTAGCTAAAGAAGACGTTAGTAAATATGGTATTGCTGATATAAACGGTGTTGAGTTAATGCCAGGTAAAAGTGCTGCAATTAAAGCAATGGTTGAAAAACCTGATGCAGATTTAGCGCCTTCTAATCTAGCTGTTGTAGGGCGATATGTACTGAGTAAGAATATTTGGCCTCTACTTGCAAAAACGTCTGTAGGTGCTGGCGGTGAAATACAACTTACAGATTCTATTGACGCATTAATGGCACAAGAAACCGTTGAAGCATTTCATATGAGTGGTCGCTCTCACGATTGTGGAGATAAGTTAGGTTACTTAAAAGCAATTGTTGAGTACAGTCTGCGAGATGAAAAGCTAGGTAATGATTTTTCAAGTTTTATAAATGATTTGAATTTACCTTAATACAGCGCGTATTCTTCGTTCTATGGTAGGCTGTTTTGAGCTACTAAGTTAGCCGTACTTTTTATACATAGTAGTAGGCTACGTAGTACGATTGTTACTTATTCTGTATTAATCTTTTCAAGGAATTACCATGATTGAGCAAGGCCAAGAATTACCAGCAGTGACGTTAACGCAATTAACTGACGACGGTATGCAATCTCTTACAAATAAAGAATTGTTTGAAGGTAAAAAAGTCGTGTTATTTGCAGTTCCTGGTGCGTTTACACCAACGTGTTCAAATGCCCATTTACCTGAATTTATTACCCTTGCTGATAAAATTAAAGCAAAAGGTGTTGATGCTATTTACTGTGTATCAGTTAATGATGCATTTGTTATGAAAGCATGGGGTGACTCACAAAACGCGCAAGAAATTACAATGCTTGGGGATGGCGATGGAAGTTTCACTAAATCGTTAGGGCTTGATAAAGATACTGCTAGTTTTGGTGGTATACGTTCAACGCGTTACGCTATGATTATTGAAAATGCGCTAGTAACAGGTTTATTTGTAGAACAAGACAAAGAGTTTGTTGTAAGCCGCGCAGAATCAGTACTAGAGAAGCTATAACAGTAATAAAGTGTAGATTTTAGTTTTAACTAATCTGCTAGTTATTATTGAAAAACCGATGTTGGCAGCAACATCGGTTTTTTTATTAAAGGCTCAAACTTTAAATTACGGTTGGTATTGCCCGCTAAGCGTTAAACCAGAGAAAGTGCTATAAGCGTTAACGCTTAAGTGCCAAGTACCTGCTTGTGGATTAGTAAATGTACATGTTTCTGCATTGCCATTTTTATAAGGGCGGCAATCGTATGAGCTTGCTGTTGGTTGGCTACCGTATTTTACAAATAAATCAGCATCGCCACTGCCACCCGATGTTGTTACTGTAAACGTACTCATTCCAGCTGGTACATCTAACGTGTAATGTTTCCACTGCCCAGTATTGGCTGACACATCGCTTATAGTGCCGCCACCTGCTTGTGGAGTACCTGAACCGCCACCCGATGATGAACCACCAGTAATATTACCTACTAAGCTAACAGCTGAATACGCAGAGTAGCCGTTAAGCATTACGTGGTAAGTTCCCGCAGTAGGGTTATCAATAGAACACTCTTCGCTATTACCGCCTTTATATGGACGACAATCATAGGTAGTAGTTGTAGGTTTACTGCCTGCACGTACGTATAAATCAGCATCGCCAGTACCACCACTCATAGTGAATGTTACGTTAGTTGCACCGCTTGGTACTGTCATCGTGTAAAATGCTTGTGCATTTGCAGCCCCACTTAAACCTGTTTTAGCTTCACCATTAATAAGCTCGCTATCGCCACCGGTAGGTGGAGTAGTGCCGCCACTTGCTGCTGCAACAGCTGCGGCAGCATCAACAATACCCGTACCACAGCTAGTACATGTTGCAGGGAACGAACGGGTAGTTGATTTTAAAATACTTTCTATTTCGTCAGGCGTTGCATCTGGCTTTGCTTGCTTAATAAGTGCCGCAACACCTGCTACGTGGGGCGCAGCCATTGATGTACCTTGTGAAAAGCCATAGCTGTCGCTTGAAGGTGTAGACGAACCTGAATTGTAAGTTGATAGAACGCCTTCAGAGTCGTTTGCAAAGCTTTGTGCGCCACCTGGTGCTGCAACATCAATATTGCTACCGTAGTTTGAGTAATAAGCTCTGCCGCCATTACGGCCCACTGAGGCTACGTTTACTACACCGTTACAGTTACCTGGGTTGTAGTTTGCTGAGTTATCGTTATCGTTACCTGCAGCAATAACTACCACAGTGCCGTTACTACGTGCTGTGTTAATTGCATTTTGAGTTGTAGAGCTACATGAACCGCTCCCACCTAAACTCATATTAATTACATCAGCAGGGTTTGAGTTAGCAGGAATACCTGAAACACTTCCACCAGATGCCCAAATAATACCGTCTGCAATATCAGAGGTTAAACCACCACACTTACCTAGTACACGAACAGGCACTACTTTTGCGTTATAAGCTACGCCTGCAACACCTTCACCGTTATTGGTTACCGCAGCAACTGTGCCGGCTACGTGCGTGCCATGCCAGCTAGAGTTTTGTGCACCGTTAGTACCACATTCATTCGCAGCAACTGCATCACCAGGATCACGTGCATCGCTATCGCGACCACCACCGTCATTAGCTACCGAAAGGTTAGAGATCATATCGTAACCCGGTAAAATATTAGCGTTTAAATCAGCATGAGGGCGGTAGCCCGTATCTAGTACAGCTACAACTACACCGCTACCCGTTGCGGTATCCCATGCGGTCGGTAAGTTTAAACCACCGGCTTGCTCGTAGTAGTGCCATTGGTCATCAAAACGTGGATCGTTAGGAGTTGAAAACGGCTTTAGCATTTGATCCACTTCAATGTATTCAACATTGCCAGAATCAACCATTTCTTGCATAAACTCTTGGGCCTCAGCCGCACTTAATTTTTTATCAGCACGCATTACGTGATGATTATTAAGTGCCATTGCACGAACGTATTTTGCTTTTACTTTGCCTTTTTTAGAAGCGAAGTTTTTAACAAAGCTTTGTGCGCGCTTTTTCATGCTAGCTGGGCTTGCGTCTGCAGTTGAGAGGCTCGCCATTTCGTTATTATTTTTATATTTAATAATGAACTGAGTTTCGAAACCGCCTTGGCTTTGTAGTTTAGCCGATGTTTCAGCCATTGAACTTGAAACTGATTGAGCCATGCCAGATGTTGCAGCAAAAAGCGTACTAACTGTAATTGCAATTGCGCATCTTTTAAAAGTTTTACTTGTTGTCATAATTATCCCTAGATTTTTATTTATTATTTCGTGATGTAGGATCACGATGCGGGAACAAAAGTAAACGATCTGTTAACTAGGTTAAAATATCAATTTATTATGTACCTCTTTCATTTAGTTATAACTCAGGTTTTTAGCGGTTTACTCGTTGTTTAGTATTTGTCATATAAATTAAAAATAAGTATAAAGGGTTGGTTTATTGTGCGGGTAATTATTCCCGACTTATTACTGATGCGTTTTTGTTGTGTTATTGCTAATAATTTAAATGCTACGTTGTTAGCTATCAAACTTTGCTATAATCGGAAAAATTTTTTAGTAGGGTAAAATAATGAGTCAAGTAGATGTAATTGTAATAGGTGCGGGAGCTGCAGGATTAATGTGTGCAGCGCAAGCTGGATACCGTGGCCGAAGCGTTACAGTACTTGATATGGGGAAAAAACCAGGTCGTAAAATTTTAATAAGTGGTGGTGGGCGTTGTAATTTTACAAATGAAAACGCAACCCCTGATAACTACTTATGCGCAAATGCTCATTTTGTTAAATCATGTTTAAGTCGCTATACACAGCATGACTTTATTGAGCTGGTAGACAGACATGGCTTGGCGTATCACCATAAAACACTAGGTCAGCTTTTTTGCGATAACAATGCACAAGACATTGTTGATATTTTACTGACCGAATGTGAGTGGGCCGGGGTAAATATAAAACTACGCAGTGAAGTGATCAGCGTATCAAAAACCGAAACCGGCTATAGCGTTACCACAGAGCAAGAAACCTTAAGCTGTGAGTCGTTAGTTATAGCATCAGGTGGCTTAACTATGCCAAAACTAGGGGCTACACCAATAGGTTATAAAATTGCAGAGCAGTTTGGCTTAAGCGTGTTACCAACTATGGCTGCACTTGTGCCGTTTACTTTGCATCAGCATGATAAAGAGCGTTTTGAAGGGCTCTCGGGAATTAGTATCCCTTGTGAAGTTTCAAGCGAAGACGGCACCGTATTTAAAGAAAACATCCTCTTTACTCACCGAGGGTTATCGGGCCCAGCAATATTGCAAATAAGCTCATTTTGGAGAGCAGGGCAGGCTGTAACTATAAACTTATTACCTGAAATTGATTTAAGGCAGCAACTTGCTGATTGGCGAGAAACGCAAGCCCAAAAGTCCTTAAAAAATAGCCTTGCAACTATTTTACCTAAACGCTTTATAGAAATACTGCACGAAAGCAAAGCGATACCAGATTGTAATATTAATCAGCTTACCCATGCTCAAATAAATGAGTTAGTAAATTATATTCATGCGTGGCAAATTAAACCCAATGGCACAGAAGGTTATAGAACAGCAGAAGTAACATTGGGCGGTGTAGATACCGACGAGTTGAGCTCAAAAACCTTTGAAGCTAAAAAAGCTAAAGGCTTATATTTTATAGGTGAAGTAACCGATGTAACGGGCTGGCTTGGTGGCTACAACTTCCAGTATGCGTGGAGCTGTGGATTCGCTTGTGGGCAGTACGCCTAAGTGTTTTATTCGAATACAAATGAAGACAATTCGAATTAAATGAAAACAATATTGAGCCACTAAACTTGATATGCATTAGGTCAAACCTGAATAGACACTTTTGGTAAATAGATTTTTTACCAAGCCTGACTGTCTCAAAAGCCATAAAGGTCATTCATTTTGATTAATAAACAACCTAGTTATTAATTTAGTCATATTAGAAAGATGTCTCCGCAATATCCAAATTGGAGTAATAATTTAAACCTTGTGATTCCTAATTCCATGAAAATATGGGATATTAAGATTAATTGAATGGAAATTATGAGACGGACATTACTGGAAAGTCTCCATAATAAGCTGTAAGTTTTTTAAGGGTATCAATCGAACAATGATTATTGATGACATAATTTCAGGGATAGATGAAGGTGGACCTAAGAGTTACTATTCATTTGAAACCTTTATTCAGCATCTATTTAAACATCACATAGAGAACCAAGATAAAAGGTTTCTGATCTCTACTGAATCATCAAGGTTTGGGGATGCAATTGCGCCAGAGGGCTTTGATTCTTTTGATGGCCCAACGGTTATTGAAATAAAATTTAACCTTGCTACAGGCTCAATAAGAAGGTTTTTAGATAAGCTATCTCATCAATTTTTAAATGAATATGTTGAACAAAAATTTTCTAATCTTCTAGTTATTTCAGCTAAACCAATTCCAGAAAAAGTTATTTATAGGTTTCATGAAGAATTATCACGTAATAATCTTCCGTTTAGAGTTACTTTTTGGGGGCCGCAAGAGTTAAATAAAGTAGCAGCTAAACATAGGAAAGTAGTAAACAAAATTGCAAATAATTTATTTGCTCTAAGGCTTTCTTCAGCAATATCTAAACCCATAAGAGATTGGAAAGAAGAGCGCGAAGAAATAATAGAAAACCTTAAACAGTGTTATAAAAAAGGACAGTTTTCACTATTGCTAGGTGCTGGAGTTTCAAGTAGCGCAGGAATGCCTGATTGGAATACGTTACTCAATTCTCTTTTTGTTACCTATTTAACTCAAGAGTTTGATGATGATACGGCTATCGGAGAGAAAGATATTGGTGAACTTGTTCAAAGGCTTAATAGCATAGATGAGCCTTCAGCATTAATGGCTGCAAGATACTTACGCAAAGGGCTTTCAAAGAGAGATGGTGAAGCAAAGCTGTTTATAGAGGCAGTAACTAAAAATCTTTATAAATTACGAAACACCAACTTTCAAATAGACTCAGAGTTAATCAAGTCAATAGCTGCTATGTGTCTACCCCGCAGAACAGGAGCTAAAGTAAAATCAGTTGTTACCTATAATTTTGATGATTTGATTGAGAGGCAGCTATCAAATAATGCAATTCATCATCGGTGTATTTATACAGATAACGAAAGCTATGATCCTGACGAGTTGCCAATTTATCATGTTCATGGCTTTTTGCCAGAAGAGAGGAAATCATTCGATGGGCTGGATGAATCCACTTTAGTTTTTTCTGAAGAAGGCTACCATCAAATTTATTCCGACTCTTATCACTGGTCTAATTTAGTTCAATTAAACTCTTTCAGAGAAAATACTTGCCTGATGGTTGGTTTGTCGATGACAGACCCTAACCTTCGAAGATTGCTTGAGATTTCATCTAAAAATATTGAAAGAAGTAAACATTTTGCATTTATGAAACGTCTTTCCTCAAAAGAGTTTTGTTATGAAAAAGAAAAAGGGAAAACCGTATCTAAAATAGAAAATGTTGAATCAGCAGAAAAATTTTTAGATAGACACCACACTCTCAACGAAGAACTAATGAAGGAACTGGGAGTCACTATAATTTGGTATGAATCGTATGAAGAAATTCCAGAAATTATTAAGCGGGTATCTAAATACGAAAACTAACAACAGACTATGGCTATTTCATCTTAAGTATTTGACTTTATTTCCTTAATTAAATAAACGGCAACGTCAGTAATGAACTGTTGTTGCCTATCAAATTTTGTTAAGCTTTGTCATTTTAAAGTGTCCTATCAGTTTGTGGTATTACTTCCCACTTACAATTATCTTTCTTTTCCCCGGTACATGTAACACAACTTACTCGCTCTCTTTTCATTGCGACACAAAGTAAATGGGTAGGACGACTCATAGCGACATATGTTGTTTTTAATCTATCTTCCACGAGTGAGTAATGATAACGCTTACGCAGAATCAATTTTTAAAACGTGTAAGTATCGACCTGGTTATCCTTATAAAGGATTTTTAACAATAGAAGAAGCACGTGACTGGGTGCTTAAATTTAGTCATTGGTATAATTTTAACCACAAGCATAGTGGCATCAAATACGTTAGCCCACATCAGAGACATTCTGGATTGGCGGGTGAAATATTGGCTAATAGAAAAGAGGTATATCAAGGTGCTAAGGATGCTCACCCTGAGCGCTGGAGTGGTAATGTTCGTAATTGGGATTTACCAAAAGAAGTGTACTTAAACCCTGAACAAGAAATCGTCAAAGCGGAGAGTGCATAACATAGTGATCGCGACAACTAGTTTGACAAACACCGCCCAAAAGCCAACACAATTTAAAAAAGATTGGGAAAAAGAAGATCAAAGGCTATTAAGTGCTCTTGAAGCAGTTGAACATTTAGATGAGTTGTCTTTATCTGCAATTGGTCGATTGATAAATGACCACCAATACTTACATCGTCAATTAAAGAAATTACCAAAAACAAAAGCATTCTTATCAAAAGCAGGGAAATTTAAAAGTACATAGCTCTAACTGCATTAACTCTTTTGGTAAACAGGTGTTTATCAAGTCTGATAGTTGTAAAAGCTACAAAATGGTCGTTCATCATTAAATAATTAATACTAACTTCATGCACATTAAATACATTAGCAACTGCTCGCTAAAACAAGGCATTGCTTGATGAATTGTTTATACGTTATTTTAATTGTTACAAGTACTAAAAACCGTTAAAGTTATTGTATTAGTTAGATAATAATATAAAACGAGTTGTTCTGCATTCTCGTTAATGTACTAAATTTATTGGAGTGTAAATGAACAACAAGGAATTGCTCGACATATTTTTTGAAGTGTTTAAAGATATTAGATTTCCATTACTTTCAGCGGATTTTGGATTGCTAAGTGAAGCTCTTCGTCAATTGGATGAAGAAGCACCGCTCAGTCATTTTGGTTTTCCTATTATTGCTTCAAATAACAAGCGCGATTATTTGATTGCGAGTATTCGAGGAATATTGCGAAAAATTGATGTTCCTACTCAAATGCTGGACGGATTTTCAAAAATCCCTTCAATCGAAAGGAAAGGTCATTCAAACTTGTTAGTAAAGTCCTCTCCTAGAGGAGGGAAGTTTGCGGTATATGAAGTCGGAGATAAGTTGATATGGGAAGAGGAAAGTCTATGGCCGATTGCCTATTCAACTATTTTAACTCAATTGATAAATGTACTTAAGTTACACAGTACTCTTATTGAAGATAAAATAAGTCAGACAACAAAAGTACTTAATGATAAAGGGTTTTCATCTCAAAATATTGATACTCTTTCAGAATACCCAAGACAATTACCAACCCATTTACATTATGCTTTTGCATCGCTTGGGGCATGGTTAGGTGGTTCAATGAATGTACAATATTTTGCTTATTATGCAGCTATTAGACAAATTCATCACTCATCTTTAAATATTAAATATGCCTCTCGGATTGGTTTTTCTCCTCAAGAAGCAAAGGATCTAAATTCAAGCGGTTTGATTGCATTACCTAGTTCTCTAATTGCTCCATTACTAGAGGCGCAAGACTGTTCAACAATTCTTGGTTCTCTTCCTATTGATGAAACAAACATGGCAAATCAGCCGAATAAATTATTCTTTGAGACCAAAAATTTAGATAATGATTTATTTTTACCTGGGTTTGTTGTTGATAAGTACTATCGTACCCCTTTCTTTGCACGCAAACCTGAATCCTATGCCTTTTATGGCAACAAAAACGTAATGCGCGATCATTATAAAGATTTTTATGATGGACTTAAGCCTTCTTCACTTGTTCGGTGCAAACATTATTGCGCTCCGGTTATTGAAGTTTCCAGTATGGAAGAAGTTCGTAATTACATTAAAATGATACCCAAAAGACATGATGAAGGAATTTTCTTTCGTGGTCAGAGGCGTATGCACTTAATAAAAAGAGAACCATCGATACAAAAAGTACTATTTGGTGATTCTTGTTGTATTGAGCCGTCCCTCATTACTTCTGCTGCAAGGGATTTAAAATACGATTATGATGATGTTCATTTCATTCTCAAACATTTCATTGAGCAACAAATAATGAGAGAAGGAGATCAAAACTTAATTGATGAATGGAGAGAAAAATCTAAGTCACCTATTTGTATACTTGATTCTGCGATTTTGGCATTGGCCCAACACTATGGCTTGCCAAGCCACGGGCTTGATATTACAACAAATGATGATGTGGCCTTATGGTTTGCAACTAATATATATTCTTCAGAGAAAGATACAGGAATTTCTTCCTATCAAAAAATGACTTATGATGACTGGCCTAAAGACCCTGAAGATTGGCCTGTCATTATAGCCTGTCAAGCCGTTACAAATTCAATCCAATCATCTCTTCATGATTGTGAAGAACTTGAAGAGTTTGGATTTAAAGCTCAAAGACCTCAAGCTCAACATGCAAGATTTTTTAGAGGGGGGCATAGCGATCATCAAAATCGCTTGGCTGAAACTGTAGTATGCATTTTTCGCCTTACACCAAATACCTATAGTACAGACTGTGATTTTAATTCTTTGTTTCCTTCGCCTGATAATGATCCTGCTTATAAAGCGATGTTAGAATTTTCAAACCTACCACAGTATAAGTCTTCATTCGGTAAATTTATTAATAGATTTCACAATAAATAGTCAGGATGAAATTTTAGCATTCTGAGATGAAACTCCACAGGCAGCTTTGAGCTTTTATTGCTGCCTGATATATTTAATTAAACTCTGAAACTTAAAAGTGACTTTACAAGTTTTAGTTACTATTCTCTAACTAATCATCCCCTTAAATATCTGCAATTTTCTTAACCATTGGCGGGGCTAATATCAGAGTATATTTAACCAATCAAATGTCCCTATTTACATTAGGAAATATGGTGAAAAACGCTTGCTAAAAATGCGGGTTACAGAGGATTTTTGTCTTCATTTATAATCGAATAAAACATAAGTTTAGGCTATAGAGCCATTTAAGTAAGTTGATTGAGCGATAACGGTTGAATCCTTATCGCTAACACATACGTTATTTCGTCCATTATTTTTAGCCCTATATAGCGCTGTATCAGCCCGCTCTAATAGTTTTAGCACTGTATCGTCTTTTTGTATCGTTGCTAAGCCAATGCTTATAGTAAATGCTATATTTGTAATTGTATTTTCGGCAATATATTTTCTCAGGTCATCAGCTTGTTTCGCACCATCATTTAAAGAGGTGTTCGACAAAATAATAGTGAACTCTTCTCCACCCCATCGCGCAATAAGTGCGTCATTTCGCATTCGTTTTTTTAATATTTTTGCAAATTCAGTGAGTACCTTATCGCCAACTAAATGCCCGTAGGTATCGTTTATATTTTTAAAGTGGTCTATATCGCAAATAAGTAAGCAATGTGAGGTTTCAAAGACGTCGTTTTTAGCAATTAACTGTGACAATTCAAAATCAAATTTTTGCCTGTTATAAAGCCCAGTTAACTTATCGGTTTCTGCTAAGTGTTGAATTTCTAGGTTACGGATAGATAGTCGGGTGTATGCCGAAAACCGTGTTTTTTCGTAAAATCTAAAAATCAAAATATGAGCAAGACCTACTTCAATAAGATTAAATAAAGAGCCTAAGCCAATTGTTACGGTTTGCTGTTGTTGTAAGTACACAAGATACGCACAAATAGCAAAAGCGACTGCACTAAATATACTCCCCCAATTTCTGCCAACTAAAAAAAATGTGAATGGCGGAATAAGCGTGGCCCAAAATAAAGAGTGGGCATGGCCACCAACTGAAATCACAAACATTAAAATTAAACTAACAATCATCAATGTAACGGCCCAGGAGGCTACATTTACATTAGCTGTTTTATTAAACCAAATACAAATACCGAGCGATATAAAAAGGCCAAAAGCATCAATAAGTGCTATGTCGTAGCTTTCAAAATAAAAAAGATTGAGCAGGGTTAAAACTAAAAAGTAACATGTAGTTATTAGCAAGGAGTGGGCTATTAAGCGAGTGCGCCAAAAGTCCTTGTGATCTTTAGGGTACTGTGGAAACTCTTTGTACCAAAAACTTAGCATAATGAGCGACTCTTTAATCTCTGAATTTAGTGATTATTACTTATATTAGGCTTTTATTATAGTTTTTTACTTTGATTAAAAGTGTACTACAGATTGGAAGTGAGTTATTTATATGAAAGCTTAACGGGTTAAGTGCTAACCACGCTAAGCTTTATAATAATTCAGGTTAAAGCTGAATAGTTAACTCTTTATAGCAGGACGATAATCACTCTTAACGCCTGCGTAATTAGGGCCAAATATAGAAAGCCCTTTTGGTGTTGTAAATTCAACAGGTGCTGGCAAAATAATAACAGATACAGGCATACCTATTTCATAATTTGGGTTAGTGATTGGTGTACCCGCTTGTGTGTTTAAGCAACAAATTAAATCAGGAATGGTAACGTGGACTTCTCCATTTAAAAACGCTGCCATATTTTCGTTTTTAACGGTAATTTTATAACTGTTACCTGCAAACTCGCCAGTACCAGCAAGCATAACTTCGCCTATAGTAAATCCTTCAAGTGTTTTAAATTCAAACTCACTAACAACGCCTTCAAACGCGACAAACCCTTTACCTTGCTCGGCAACTACATTAATAGTGTTTTCATTTGAGTTGTTGGCTTCACGCATTGCTCTTCCAAGCTTTAATGCTTTACTTATCGTGCCGTGAATAACCGCATCTTTCATTTGTTCAATAGGGAGAATATGATCAATGGCTGCTATGTCGTTACGGCTAATTTTGGCAAGCGCACGCACTACGGTTTCAGCACGTAAGTCATCCATAACGTTTTCACAAATAAAGCACTCGCCAAATTCGTTAGCGGTAATAATTGGCGCCGCGGGTAAGTTATTTAAGTAGTAGGTTGAATGGGTAATTTCAGGAACAGCTCGCCCAGCAGGGTCTGCATCAATAATATAGCCGTCAAACATAGCGGCTAAATAAAACGATACCGCAGTGTTAGCACCACCTAGCTCGCAGCAAATAGTTCCATAAATAGATTCTTTATTCATGTACTCAAGGGCGCGATCGTAGGCCGCTAAAATAGAATGCTTACCTGTACGTGGGAGATTAGCGTAAGCGCGCTCTTCCGTATCTGTTAGTGGCGAGATTGCCCCTAAAATATAAGGTGTGCATACAAGCTCACCCGCGGGTACTTCATCTGCGCTAATAAGTTTAAACGTTTTACCTAGTGCAAGGGCTTCGTCAATGTAATTTATGCCTTCACTTAGCTCACCGCCACCACCGGTACCTAAAATGGCGCAGCCGTATAAAATATCAATTAGTTGTTCACGATTAAGAATTTGCATGTGTGTATCGCTATTGGTTATCTAAAAAAAGAGGCTGCCTTAAGATTGTTTAAAGCAGCTATTTGAGAGTTGAAATTAAAAGTCGTAGCTTAGCTCTACGCCGTAACTACGTGGTTTATTAGGTTGGCGCGCAAGTTCAGTAATCCCATCGCCATATAAAAATATATCTTCAATGGCACGCTCATCAGTGAGGTTGTCTACGTAAACTTGCACTGTCCATTGCTCAGATTTAACACCAACCCCCGCATTTAGGTAGGTGTAGCGTGATGACTCTACATCTGGAATATCAATGCTGAAGGTTTTAGGTCCTTCTATTAACACCTCCGCGCGGGAAAACAGTGACCACTGGCCGTTTAATTGCGTATTATGATTGGCCGATATGCTGTAGTTGTATTCAGGAACCCAAAACTGTGGTCTGCCAGTAAGCTCAGGGCGCAGTGCAAAGCTTTTTATTTCTGAATCAATAATACCGGCGCTTAGGTTTATGCTTAAATTGCTGGTGGCTGCATAGGCGGCTTCTAGCTCTAAGCCTTTGGTTTGTACTTCATCAATTGATAGATTTTCGAGGGTGAAGGTATCTACATTAAACTGCGTAAACTGAGCATCGTCTTGGTCAATAATAAACGCAGCTCCATTAAGGGTTACTTTGCTATCAAACAAAGATGTTTTAAAACCCATTTCGTAGCTATCAGACACTTCTTGATCAAAGGTACGGCTAATTCCTTCTGCAGGCTCATTAAAGCCGCCACTTCTAAATCCGTGCGAATAACCCGTATAAAGTAAAAAGTCATCCGTAACTTGGTATCCTAAAGTTACTTTTGGCTGTAGTTGGCTAAACGACTTTTTAGCGTAAGTATCTGTTTTATTAGTTGGGTCGAACGATTCACGGGTATCGTGATCGTAACGTAGTGCGCCGGTTAGCTCTAACTGCGAGGTAATATCGTAGTTAAATTGCCCCGCAAGAGCCCACGCATCACTGCTGTTATTATCGATAATAGATAAGTAAGGTTCATCGTTTGCAAAGTCTTTACGGGTGAGTATTTGTGCATCCGTAAAGTCATCATAAAAAAGTACCGCAGTGTCGCGGTCGCGCTGTTGATAAAATGCCGACACAGACCATCTAAACTCCTGATCTGACTGAGATATAAAGCGAGATTCAACAGTTAACGATTCAATGTCGTATAACCCTTCAGTTCCAAATGGGGCTCTAAACAAGCCATCTCCATCTATAAAAGTTGCATCAGCTGAGTAGTCCCCATCGTAAAAATGTTCATTTTCAGAATTGCTGTAAGCGGTAACAAACTCAAACTTACCTAAATCGTAATGTTGGGTAAGTTTAGCGCTTAGCTCATACACATCACGCTCGTCTTCGTTAATAATATTTTGCGAGGTATTAATTGAGAAGTCTTCAATAGTGTCATCGTTTACGCCTTGATAGTAAGCAAAACCCGCTTCGCTCGACGTGTATTTACCTTTAAGGTTTATTGATGTGTCTTCAGTTAATTCAAATTCTAATTGAGAAAATACAGATTGTTCTTTTAATGGATCGGCTTTATCGCCTGTGTAGGTGTTTTTAATGAGGCCATCGGTATCTTTAATGTAACCACCGGCTCTAAAATAAGCGGTGTTTTCATCGTTTAGTGAACCTGATACAACCGCACTTAGGTTATAGGTATTGCCGTTGCCAATTGATCCTTTAACTTTACCTTCGAAGTCTTCAATTGGTTTTTTTGTGGTAACAATAACCGCACCACCAATGGCACCACGGCCGTACAGTGCGCCTTGCGCGCCACGCATAACTTCAATGCGTTCAATATCTACCAAGTCTTGGTTAATAAACTCTAAATCGGGGGCAGTTACACCATCAACAACAAATGCAAGCGGCGGATCGCCCACTTGCGGTGTAATTAACCCACGAATAGTTATGCGCGCAAGGCCGGGTCTAAAGTTATCAAGTTGCGACAAATTAGGCGTTAAATTAGCAACATCACGAAAGCTGGTAATACGAGATTTTTCAATCGTATCGGCGCTAAAGGCGGTAACAGAGTCTGGCACGTTTTGAATTGACTCAACACGTCCTCGAGAGATAACAGAAATTTTTTCGATAGTGTTGGCTGTATTATTTTGTTCTTGTGCATTAACGTGTGACAAGCACGATAAACTCACCGCCGATGCTAAAAGCGTTTTATGGAATTTTGTTCTATTGTATCTGCTCATGTTATATGTCCTAATGTCACGATTAAGGTAATGTTTTTAACGTACAAACATTGTCGCTTTTTCAGACAAAATAATATTTTGTAAAACCTCAAATGAGCACAAACATATTGTGAAAATATCTAGCAGGCGCTAAGTTTTATGTACATTTTGACAATAGGTTTACAAAATTAATTATTTTTCAATGTGAAACCAGTTATGAAAAAAACGATAAAAATAGACAGATATAACCAAAAAATATTAGCAATAGTGCATCTTACTGCCGATCTCACTAATGTAGAGCTGGCAGAGCGAGTAAACCTTTCTCCCAGCGCTTGTTTTCAACGCGTTAAAGCATTAAAAGAAGCTGGGTATTTTCGTACATTTCATGCCGATATTAATCTTGAACAAATATGTGAACATGTGTTTGCTTATATGGAATTTACTCTTGAGGACAATAATTTAGCTGCTAGGCGTAAGTTTTTAGCTGAAATACACGATATCCCTGAAATAATGGATTGCATGCAGTTAAGTGGTGATATTGATTATATTTCTTTTTGTTGTTTTGCAGATATTCAGGCGCTTAACGCAATGTGCGATAAGTTAACGGGCAGTAGTAATTATACGATTAAAAAATTAACCACACGTATCGTGCTTGAGCGAGCCAAGTTCTTTTTAGGCTACCCGCTTGAAAAACTAAGATGGCGAGACGAAATGAAAATAGAAGAAGACGAACAAGGCGCTGATTAAGCGCCTTGGTTAGTTATAAGTGCTTAGTGCTTGTTAACCGGTTTTGGCTTAATCAATTTTACAAAAAAAGTATAAATAATTGCGGTTAAAATAATGGCATCAATAACAGTAATGCCACTCAATGACACGTTAAATATCGCCCCATTACACACTGCAAATGCCGCACCTACAAACCAAGCCGTAAATGCAGGTACAGAAAAGCGCGCGTTATTGGTAAGCGTACTGGCGTTGTACGCATCAGGCTTTATAAATAATGCATCAACAATAATAACGCCTGCAACGGGCACAAAAATATCTGACAAAAATGCTAAAAAGCTAATAAACATATCTAAAATATTTATAAATGCCGCGCCAATTCCTACGAGCCCTAATAAAACAATAACCCACTTTTTATGCCAATGCGGAAAAGTTGCCTCTACACTGAGTGCGGTACTGTATAAGTTTAGTGAATTTAAAATCCAACTTCCTGCAATCACAATAAAAAAAGCCGAAAATCCTAGGTTGAGCGCAAGCATTAAACTGAGTATTTCGGTTTCTTGCATGGCGGCTGCTGCAAATACAGCTACAAAAATAACGAGCAGTTCAATAATCATATAAGCAATAAAAGAGGTGTATATGCCGCCACGTTTTTGTTTAGAAAAACGGGTTATATCGGGCAAGATAATTGCGCCAATAATAACGCCACCAACAATGGCGGCTACACCATCTTCAAGTGATAAGTCTGCTGACTTTTCTAAATTAATAAAATCAATAAATGGCATGTTATCTAATGCGCCAAATAGCATCATTGCGGTCACAACAGCTAAAATGGGGATCATAATAGAGGCCAGTACATTAATAGCTTTAAATCCGTATAATGTGGTTATGAGCATGGCGCAGCCAGCAGCTATATCAATTGGCCACTCAGGCATAATAATATTAAATTCAGCGCTCAGTAGGCGTACTACTGCATTCGAAAACAAGTCAATATTTACTCCAAACCAGCCAATTAATGACAAAGCAAAAGCTATATTTACAATGCCAGCACCTGCATTACCAAAGGCTATTTTTACTAACAGATAAGAGCTTAAGCGACTTTTTACACCTATTGTGCCCATGGCACCGCCAATTACGGTTAAAATGATAGATCCAATAACTAATGCCCAAAGTGTATTACTCACACTTGAACTTTGATGAATTTCTAAGCCGGTTATAAATGTGGGTAATGAAAAGCTTAGCATTGCAGCAATTGCGGCAATACGTGGCCAAGCAACTTGTTCGCTTGTGCATATGGCGTGGGGATCTTTCTCGTTGGGCATTACCTGTTCTCTTATTTTTATATCTTTAATATTACTATACGCTGCTGGCGTGCAAAATTTTCTATTATTGGTGTGGTATTCAAAAGATTAGGTTTAAAAAAATGGCTGTAAAAAAATATTATTTTGTTAAGTTGATAACCCTTTTTGAGGTGAATTAAATCCAGCGCAAAAAAAACCGCCAAGCTGGCGGTTAAAAGGTCTACACAACACTGTAAAAGTTATAACTACATAGTTACTTTAATAGTTCGAGCACATCAAAACAGGCACCCATTGTATGGTAATCAGTTTTACCTATTGGGCTTTTCATCGTGTCTATTTTTTTATTGTCAGCGGTTAAAATTCTAAACCAGGCTCCGTATTTATGATCAACTAAATGCTGCCACGAATACTGCCAAATTTTGTCATACCATTGCTGATATTTTTCATCCCCTGTTGCTTGATAAAGATACGCTGCACAACACAGAGTTTCGGCTTGAACCCAAAAGTATTTATCGTCATCGCAAATAGTTTTATCAGGGGCAAAGCCGTAGCAAATACCGCCGTGCTTTTTATCCCATGCTACATTTATTGAGTTATCAAATAAGGCTTGAGCGCGTTCAATAAGCCATTTTTGTGGCTTATGCTTATTTAAAAACATAAGCAGTTTTGACCACTCTGTTTGATGGCCAGGTTGAAAGCCCCACGGACGAAATAAATTTTTAGGATCGTCTTTGTTGTACTCTAAATCGACCTGCCAATTTATATCGTAATGCTCCCAAATAAGCCCACCCATTAAACTAGCTTGGCGGTTAACCATGTTGTCGGCAAGTGTGAGCGCACGGTTTAAGAATATTTCGTCTCTTGTGGCTTCATAAGCGGCAATAAGTGCTTCACAAGTATGCATATTGGCATTTTGGCCGCGGTATGAATCACATTTTGTGAAGTCGCTGTTATGCTGATCTTTATATAAACCGGCTTTTGCATCCCAAAAATGTGTTTCCATTGTTTGAAATGTATCGTTGAGGTATTCGCGCGCCTCTGTAACACCTGCGCGATATGCCCAGCTGTACGCTAAAATAACAAATGCAAAGCCATAACAATGATTGGTGTTATCAAGCACGGTAGCTTGAGCGTTTTCAACTTTTAATAACCAGTTATAGCCGCCTGTTTGCTCAACAAGGTGATGCTTACGAATAAACTCAATTCCCGATTTAACACGGTTTAGGTACTTTTCGTCATTAAAGGTTTGGTACGCACGCGCATAGTTAAATACAAAACGAGTAGAGCTTACTAAATGGCGCGTGTGTTTATCAAATACCTCACCGTTATCAGAAAAGTTTTGGTAAAAACCACCGTGTTCATCGTCAATATTTGGCTCATAAAACGCTAACGTGTCGCTAATGTGCTGCGTTAAAAATTCACGGCTTTTAAAGTTATCAGGTGTGCTTTTCATAGTTCGCTCCTAAAATCGTGTAGAGACTTTTGGTTAGGTAGGGAGTTAAATGCCCCTTTGTAAGATGCGGCATGGGCACCACATAACGAAGCAAATTCAAAAATAGTTGTTAGTGTTTCGGGCGTGTTGCAAAGCTCGCTAAAAGAGCTGGGTGTTAGGTTTTGTAAGCCTAGTTGATACAGCAGTCCACCTACAAACGCATCTCCTGCAGCGGTGGCATCAACCATAGTAACCTTTTTAGGGTGAAGAGTTTGCTTGGCATTTTTTGTATACCAATGCATAGGGTTGCCTGCATCGGTAACTACAAATAGCTCACAACCGTTATTAAGTGTTTGGGCAATAAACTCATCGCTCGATTGCTCACCCGCTAAGTATTCAAGCTCTTCTTTTGAGGCTTTAATAATTGAGCAGTCTTTTAATAACGGTAAAATATGCTCGCGAGGGTTGGCATCGCTTGGCCATAAATTGAGGCGCAAGTTAATATCAAAGCTCACAATTGAGTTATTTTGTTTTGCAAATTTAACACCGTAAGCGGTGGTGTTTCTGATGTTTTTGTCGGTTAATGTGTTTGAGCAAATATGAAAAATATCGCATTGCTCAAACCATTCGCGACTAAAGTCATCGTTACTAAAGTGCAAATCGGCGGTGTTATCACGGTAAAACTCAAACGTGCGATCGCCATCGTTATCGAGTGATACAAACGCGAGAGCTGTTTTTGCTTGGTTGGTAAAACGCATAAAGTCGGTTTTTACACCTTGCTCTTTTAATGCATTATGTAAAAAGTCGCCAAAGCTATCAGTGCTTAGCATTCCTGCAAAGTAGGCATTACCGCCTAGCTTTGCAATAGCAACGCTTACGTTTGCAGGCGCACCGCCTGCAAACTTTGTAAACGCTTCGTGTTCGTTGCTGTTTTGGCTCAATTTATTTGAAAGTAAATCAACCAGTACTTCACCAAAGCATATTGTGTGTTTCATGATCTTGCCTTAGTTATTAGTCAAGTAGCCAATGTAATGCAATTGCAGCTGTCCACGAGAAATCTTTACCACCACAGCCTGCACCTGTTTCTGGGTTAAAATATTCGTAGTAGCCTGACTTAACAACTAGGTTGCGAGTGTCATCTTGAATTTTGTCAGCCGTTGTTGCAAAGCCTGCTTCTTTAAGGCCTATGGCTATCATCCAGTTGATGTGTAACCAAATCGGGCCACGCCAGTAGCGTTGTGGCTCGTATTTTTCCTCTTTAGGGTGAGTAGAAGCCACACTAAACTGGCTTGACTCAATAAAATCTTCGGTGGCTGTATTAATTATTTTAGTTTGCTCATCGCTTGTTAAACCTGCATATACAGTTAATAGCGCGGCTGATGTTTTAACTTTAGCCAAGCTGTTAGTTAATACATCTCTGCAGTAAAAGTACTGGCTTTGTTCACACCATAAAGTATTTATGGCTTGCTCTGTTATTTGTAAACGCTGTGCTAAGTAATCAGTGCGAGCATCGTTTAAGCCAAGCTGTTCACCCATTTTGAGTAAATCTTTGGTTGCACGGTGCAAAATAGCAATAATACCTAGGTCATTCATTTTGTACGGACAGGTTTCGTAGATTACTTTGCTGTCAAAGTTGTTACGTTTGAAAAAGTCTACAAGGTATAAAAATCGGTCGTATTCACTTTTATGTGGACGCTGAGAAGAATCTACATGACTTGTATCACGGCGCGTATATTCCCAATCTACACATGGCACAGCATGAAGAGCGTCATCCCACGATGGGCTGTTATCCATGCCCGATTCCCACGGGTGGTAGGTTACTACTAAACCTGTTTTTTCAGGATCTCGGTCGTTGTACCACCATAAATGATAATCAACTACTTGTGAAAATAACGCTTTAACTTTTTGTTCTGCAAGTGCTTTATCTTTCGCGCTGGCAAGCATTTCTTTCATTACGGTGGCGACTACTGGCGGCTGTGAAATAGATGTACTTTTAATTTTTTTATCCGAACCCCATACGTCAGGACCAGGAAAATAAGTATTAGAATCTTTATGAAACAAGATGTGCGGCACCATGCCATCATCCCATTGGCCTGAAAATAACACATCAATTTCTTGCCATGCGCGGCTTTCGTCTGATTTCATCCAGCCTAGCGCTGTAATGGCTGAATCCCAGTTCCACTGAAACGGGTATAGGCCATGTGTTGGTACTGTATAGCCACCTAAGTCGTTTGCTATAAGTGTTTTAGTAGCAAGGTCTGCAAGCGATGAAGCCGTTGCTGAGTCAATTTTACCGCTGTTTATAGTAGTCATATTGGGTGCTCTTTGTGTGTTATTTCCGATTTGGATAATATTAAAGCACTCATTATGGGTTGTAAATGTTTTTTTTCTGTGCTTAAATCCTGTTCGAAGTAACAAAAAACTAACATGTTTACTTGATTATTTCGGCTTTGCTTAGCCACACTCTAAGTAAATACACACAGACAACTAGCACAATTGGAGAATACCCGTGAATAAAACAACGATCGCCTCTATTGTATCTTTATGCCTCGCACAGGGCGCTTATGCAGCAGAAGAAGCTGCACCAGATACAGCAAAAAAAGCTAACAACGTTGAGCGTATTATCGTCTCTGGTACCAGTAAAGGGCGTGTTATTTCAGACACTCCACAATCAGTAACATCTATTAGTGAAGACGAGCTGGTGAAGCTGTCTTCAAGTAGCCAAGCGGATGTGCTTCGCTATATTCCGGGTATTAAAGTAGAAGGCGGTGGCGGTGAAGTCGCTACTAACCTACAAGTAAGAGGCTTACCTTCATCGGGTCAGTTTCAGTTTACGCCACTGTCGTACGACGGTTCACCTAGTTTGAGTGTTTTTGGTTTAAACTCATCGGCGTTTGATGTGTATTACCGTAATGATTTGGGTATTGAGCGCGTAGAGTTTGTGCGTGGTGGTGTATCTAATTTATTTGGCCAAGGTTCTGTGGCCGGCATTATTAACTATATTTCTAAAACGGGCAGTGATGATCCGCAAAGTACCGTACAAATGGAGCTTTCTGACCAAGGGCGTACTCGCTTAGATTTTGCAACGAGCGGTCCACTTAACGAAGACGGCTTATATTATGCGCTTTCTGGTTTTTACCGTTACGACGAGGGCCCTTTAGATACAGGCCTTGAGACTAAAGGTACACAGTTGCGTGGTAATATTCGTAAAGAATTTAATGATGGCTCTGGCTCATTTACTGTTTACGGACAGTACATTGACGACCAAGCTCAGTTTTACTTACCTATTCCACTTGATGGCGACAGCCGCGAGCGCTTAATTGGTAACGATGGTCGTGAAGTCGAATCACTGCAAACGGCGCAAGTATCTAACTTAACGTACGATACAGCAAATGGTCGTTATGAATCGCCAATCAGCGATGGTGTAGTTACTAAAGGTGGCTCTATTTCAGTAGTGTTTGAAAAAGAACTCGCTAACGATTTTGCCATTAATATGCGCAGTAAATACGCTAAATACCAACACGAATTTAATTTATTTTTAGACGGCGACGGTATTATTAATGTACCTGAAAGCCAAGACGACTTCTTAGCTAACAGAGGGCTAGGTGATGCAAGCGGTGCTGAGTTTTCTTATGTTAATTCAGGTGTCGCACTTGCAAGTGATGACTCACTATTTGCTAACCGTATTTTAGACCGCGACCGCCCAGCTGAAGATTTTTCTGCAGAATTTAATATCATCAAAAGTATTTTTGTAGGTGATTTTAGCCACGATATTACAGTCGGTACATTTTTCTCGCACAGTGAAGCCGACGACGATAACGTTATTACAACTTACTTAGGTGAGTTTAATAACAACCCTCGCTTAATCGACTTAACGTATACCGATGTTAATGGCGATGAGGTTCAGTACACTCAAAATGGTATTAGTGGCCCAGGCATTTCTTATACTAACCAAACCATTAGCGCTACCCGCAGAGCATTGTACGTAGCGGATCAAATGGAAAGTGACGATTGGATTTTTGACTTTGGTGTTCGCTACGAAGAAATTGAAGGAAAAATTAGTCGTGAAGGCAGCCAAGTAGTTCAGATTTCTGATGATCCAACGCTTGCACCTAACTTACAAGTTAACACTACGGGCAGTGGTGTAATGACTTACGGCGAAGTCGACACGTCTGAATTTGCTGTATCAGGAGCGGCGTTATATCGCTTAACTGATAATTTAAATGTATATGCCAATGCATCTCGCGGGTTTTTCTTCCCAGAAATTAGAGGTATTCAGTTTAATGATTTAGGTGAGCCTGCCAGCTACGAAGCTGAAATTGTTGAGCAAGGCGAGCTAGGTGTTAAGTTTTTTGATAACGACTTTAGCGGCAGCATTGCGTTATTTAGAACTGACTTAAAAGACAGACGCAGCGTAGACTTTGTAAATGATGGTAATGGGGGCGTATTAGAGCTGCCAGTTATGCAATCAACTAAAGCAACGGGTGTTGAGCTTACCGGTCGTTACGATATTACCGATGAGTGGGCTGTTGATGCCAACATGACCTATACCGATCACGAATTTACTGAATTTGACTCAGACCCTTCTATTATTGGTAACGAATTACGTCGTAAACCAAAAATACTATTTAACTCATCTATTAGCTACACCGCAGATAACTGGGATGCATCGATTTACCATAACTTTACCGGTAAAAACTTTGCAAATGACTCAAACTCGGTAGAACTTGATTCATTCCACTTATTTAGATTTGATGCAGGCTATAACTGGCAAGTTGCACCAGAGCAAACAGTACGCTTAAGCGTTGGGGTATTTAACCTGTTTGATTCTGACGGTGTTACTGAAGGTTCGCCTCGTCTAGGTAACAGCCAAACGGCAGATAACCCATACTTTGTAGGTCGCCCAATTCTCCCACGACGCGTTACTTTAAGAGTTAAATACGACTTTTAAATAAATGCTTTATGCCTATTAACTCACTTTGGGGTTAATAGGCTTTTTGCATTGTGATGCATTTTTCAGCTAAGTTAGCTACAGGTTTATCTTTTTGACTAGGCTCGTTTATTCAAAAAGGTAAGGGCAGGTAGCCGTTTGGTATTTTAATTTTGAAAAGGCGCAGTGTTTTCATATTGTGAATACGCGAATAAATTATGAATATATTAGATTTTTCAATAGTTGCTCTTTATCTTGGTGCCTTATTGGTAATGGGATTTATGCTACGCGAACAAACCAACAAAAGTGATTACTTTTTAGGGGGTAAAAGCTTAGGTTGGAAACCTTTGGCTTTGTCGGTAATGGCCACTCAGCTTTCGGCTATTAGCTTTATTTCGGCTCCTGCATTTGTTGGTTTGCGTGAAGGCGGTGGTATGCAATGGCTCTCGTATGAGTTGGGTGTTCCGCTGGCGATGATTTTAATTTTAGCGACTATTTTACCCAAGCTTTATAAAAGCGGCATTGTCAGTATTTACGATTATTTAGAAATGCGCTTTGGCCGCTCAACCCGTGTGCTTATTAGTGTGGTGTTTCAATTTAGCCGTGCGTTTGCCACCGGCATTATGATTTACGCGGTATCGCTTATTTTACAAGGCACCATGGGAATAGAAGCATGGCAAGCTATTGTATTAACGGGTGTTATAACCGTTTTGTATTCACTGCAAGGTGGGATGAAAGCTGTAGTGTACGGTGATGCAATTCAAATGATCATCATTGTACTGGGTACTATTGCTTGTATTGGATTTGGACTATATCACTTAGGTGGGGTTGATACCTTTATTGCCAATGTTGATTCGAGCCGATTAGAAGCGATTAAGTTTGATTCATTTGGTTTTAGTGGTGATGGCTTTGGCTTTTTACCGATGATTTTTGGTGGTGTGGTACTTTACGCTTCTTACTATGGGTGTGACCAAACGCAAGCGCAACGTGCGCTCAGTGCAAAAGATCCTAAAAACCTACGCTACATGATTTTAGCAAATGGTGTAGTGCGCTTCCCTATTACTATTTTATATTGCGTGTCGGGTTTAATTGTTGGCACTCTGGCAATGAGTAACCCTGAATTTTTAGCAAAAATTCCAGCAGATAACCCTGATTGGATGATGCCTATATTTATTTTAGATTACCTCCCGCATGGCTTAATTGGTTTATTGGTTGTCGCTATTTTGTCGGCAGCGATGTCGTCACTTAGCTCTGCAATTAATTCACTTTCGGCGGTAAGTATTGAAGATTACAGCCGTATATCTAATAAAGAGCTAGACCAACCATCTTACTTAAAGTTAGCTAAATACTTAGGTTTAGCATGGGGCGCAATTACCTTAGTACTATCACTTTTTGCCGGTGACATTGCGCCGACCATTATTGAAGCTATTAACAAAGTCGGCTCGTTATTTTATGGCCCAATACTGGCGGTATTTTTAGTTGCTGTATTAAGTAAACGCAGTGCTGCATTGCATGCCAATATTGGCTTAATTAGTGGTGTATTAATTAATTTGTTGGTGTCGGTATTTGCGCCAGATGTTTTTTGGTTTTGGTGGAACTTTATTGGTTTTGTAAGCGCTGCGGTGATTATTTATGTTACGAGTCGTTTAATTCCAAGAGAGGTAAACGAAGTCACAAAAGTACAAAATGCCGAGACCGTATCAAACTCAATTTTAACTGGCAAAGATATCGTTATGCTACTTAGCATGTTTGTTGTGATGATATTAATTTGTTTAGCTATTCCTTCAATTTTTTCGTGAGCTGTGACTAATGGATTCTAAAAAGTCGTTTTTAATTGATTTATTTACCACTGCGGTAAATGCCTGTAAACCAAGTGCTTGCATGAGTAAGTATTTAGAAAATATAGATGCAAGCAAAGGTTTGTGTGTAGTAGGGGCGGGTAAAGCCGCCGCTGAAATGGCTGCCGAAGTTAATCGCTTTTATGGTGATAAATGTTTTGGCGCAGTGGTAACGCGTTATGGCTACGAAAGTAGCGGCGATACTGGGCGAATTAAAGTGCTTAGTGCAAACCACCCAACACCAGACGATAACAGCTTAGCAGCTGGCAAAGAGTTATTGGAGCTTGTAAAAAATAATCCGGCTGATATTCCTATTTTGTTTATTATTTCGGGAGGCGGCTCGTCGTTGATGTGCCTACCTGTTGATGATGTGCCTTTTTCACAAAAGCAAAAGCTTAATCAGTTTTTACTTAGAAGTGGTGCAAGCGTTGATGAAATAAATGTAGTGCGTAAGCAGTTGTCACTTGTTAAAGGCGGTAAGTTAGCGCAGGCCGCTAAGTCGGATTACGTTACGCTCATTATTTCAGATGTAGTAGGGGACAAACCAAGTGATATAGCATCAGGCCCTACTATTAGCGATGGCAGTACCAAAGCCGATGCACTGGCTATTTTACAAAAGTACAATTGGCCGGTAATAGCAGAGGTTGAAGCGCATTTATTAAAACCAGAGCAAGAACGAGTTGCTGACACCGTGGGGGAGTACTTTATTGTTGCAAATGCGCAGCATGCGATTGATAGCGCAATAGGTGTTGCACAGCATCAAGGCTGGGAAACTCAGGTACTAGGGTATGATATTCAAGGCGAGGCTAAAGAGGTTGCAAAGCAACATGCGGCTATCGCTCTTGATCAAAAAGCGCAAGGCAAGCGCGTTATGTTGTTCTCTGGTGGCGAGCTTACCGTAACCGTTGCTGATATTTATGGCGATGGCGGGCCGAATCAAGAATACTTAATGGCGTTGGCTGAGGCACTTAATGGCGAAGCGGGTATTTACGCACTTGCTTGTGATACCGATGGTGTAGATGGTAGTAAAGATGTAGCGGGTGCGTATATAAATAGCAGTACAATTGCTCGCGCACAAGACGCTGGCGAAAACTTACACGCACAGTTAGAAGGTCATAATAGCCATCAGTTTTTTAAAGCCATTGATGATTTAATTATTACTGGGCCAACTAACACAAATGTGAATGATTTTAGAGTGATAGTGATTGAGTAGGCGCAGTTTGCCCACTTGTTCTTTATAATGGTTTCACGTAATCTTGTGCTCCAATTTTGTTAGGGTTAATACCTATGTTTTCGTTAAACAACAGTAACTTATTACGCTCTGGTTTTGAGCTTGGAAAAGGCGAAAAGCTATTTCAAGATATTGAGCGCGATATTATAAAAGTGGTGTTTTGGGAAAAGTGCGTAACCCAAAGTCATATTGTGAGCGCAACTCGTATTCCACAGCAAACTGTGTCGCGTTTACTCAAGTCGTTAACCCAACACGGTGTAATTGTACAAACTGATACGCTAATTCCTAATAAAAAAGGTAAGCCTGGGTTTGGCATTGCCCTTAATCCCGATTACGGATTTACCTTTGGCTTAGCTATTTTACTTGATGCTATTTCGCTTGCTGTAATGGATTTTACGGGAAAGGTGGTTTACACCCATATGCAGCTAATGTCGGATATGAGCATTAATAATGTGCTTAAATGTGCACAAAAGCTGGTAGAAGATATAAGCGCTGAGCGTGACATTCCAAGTGAAAAAGTACTGGGAATGGGCGTGGGTATCTCTGGCTTTTTTAGCTCAATGGATGGGAAAATGAATACCCACCATATGCTAGAAGAGTGGTCGCAGGTTGATATTATCGATATTGTGTCGCAGCATTTTCAACTCCCTACTTGGGTTGTTAACGATGCTACAGGCGCAGCCGCAGGTGAGGGTGTTGCTGGTATTGGACGCGAGTATAAAAACTTTGTTTATATGTTTGTGTCGGCCGCATTTGGTGGTGGTATTGTAAATAATGGCGACGTACTGCGCGGTACATACGGAAACGCAGGTGAGCTTGGCGACATGCTACCGCCTAAATTATATGCCCACCCCAATCTTGAATTACTAAAACGTATTTTGAAAAAAAATGGCGTAGCGGTTACTTCTATTTACGACCTGCATGACAACTTTGACCCCGATTGGCCTGGCGTTGAAGAGTGGTTGTTTAAAGTTCAAGACTCATTTGATTTAGTGGCAACCTGTTGCTCTGCATTATTAGATGCTGAAGCGATTATTATTGGTGGCCATATTCCAAAAGAGTTGGCTGAAAAAGTTATTGCACGAACTGAGGTTTATGCACAATTTAGACGTGGCGCTAAACGCCCTATGCCAAAGCTGGTGGTATCTAATATTGATAATTTTCCGGTATCAATTGGCGCAGCCACATTACCATTTAGAGAGTTGTGTTTGTAGCTTAATACCAATCCGCAATAATACTTAATCATTTTGCGGGGCTAAACGTGTCGTTACCTGCGTTAAAAAATTCTCATTTACGACTGCATGGATGCAGAAGGTAGAGCAATGCAGGAGCAATTGCCGAGAACAACTAAATAGCGAATTTTTTGCCTAGCTATCAACACGTTTTTCCAGCCTCAAAATAGCTTATTTAATTAAGCGAATTGGTATAAGAAATACAAATTTTAAAAACAAAAAAGCCGATATTGTTTTATGCAATATCGGCTTTTTTGTGTGGGTTATTTACTCTTCAACGAATGCTTCGCCTTGTGTCATCCACTTAGCAGCAGGTTTGCCTTTTAAGTAATGATCAAAGTACTGCATCATACGTACTGAAAAATCGACCTGATTAGGAAACTTTTTCAAGTGGTGTGGTTCACCTTCGTATTGTAAAAAGGTTGCATCTTTACCTGCGCGGCGAAGCGCTAAGTAGTACTGCACGCCTTCGTGCCAAGGCACTGCATCGTCTTTATCGCCAAACATAATTAAAATAGGGGTATTTACTTTATCTGCAAAAAACACCGGTGAGTTTTCTATGTACAGATCTGGTGCTTCAAATAAGTTTTTACCTATACGGCTTTGCCCTGTTTCGTATTGAAACTGACGAGCAAGACCTGATTTTAAACGTATGCCACTGTAAGCACTTGTCATGTTTGATACTGGCGCGCCAGATACAACCGCTTTAAACATATCTGTTTGGGTTATCATAAACGCACTTTGATAGCCTGCCCAAGAGTGACCTTGTAAGCCTATTTTATCTGGGTCGGCTATGCCTAAATCTATTAATTTTTGGGTGGCGTTTATCATGGTTTGCGTTGACGATTTACCCGGGTGACCTATTTCAAAACGAATGTCAGGTAAAAATACCGCATAACCGTTTGAGGTAAACATAGGGAAATTAGGGCGATGGTTTAATTCCATTTTTGGAAAATCAAACATACGCTGACTCATGTAACGATAAAAATACACAACCACAGGTACTTTATCGCCTTTTTTATATCCCGCTGGTTTTATTAGTACACCTTGTAAATCTTCACCGTCAAAGCCTTTATAGCTTATTAGTTCTGGCTTTTCGCCCCAGGCAAAATTACTAATTTGTGGGTTTAGGTTGGTCACTTGTTTTGGTGAACTAAAGCTAAAATCTGTTTGGTAGTAATCAGGAAATTGGCTATAAGTTTGCGAGGTAAATAAGTACTTGTCAGCCTTTTTGGCTTTTTTAACCATATCAAAGCGTTTATTACCGCTAAGCACCTTAGTTAGTGTGTTAGTGGTTAAGTCGAGCTTTGCAACTTCGCTTTGTTTAGTTTGTAAGTTAATAGCAGAGACAAGTAATGTATCGCCTTTTTTAAAGCCCACTTGGGTTTTATCAAGCTTAATAACACGGTACTGCGTATTGCTTTGCTTACCATTAGTTAGGCGTTTAGCTTGCTGCGTTTTTACATCAAACGCCCAAATATCGTATTTACTATAAGCAAGCACTTGGCTGCTATCGGTCATCCAACCAGCAAAACCATAACCAGGTTGAGTAGATGGGTAGTCGTGTTTATCATCAGCAAAGGTTGCCTGAATCGCTTTTGTAAGCGGTGTTACTTTATTATTTTTTAAATCTTTTAACTGTATTTGGCTATCGCTAAAATAAGCTGCAAACTCACCATTAGGGGCAAGGCTCGGTCTAAACGGGTAGTTACTTATAATTGGAGTTTGTTTACCGGTGTGTATATTTACTGCAAAGTAATCAGCAAAAAAACCGCCGTACATAATTTTTTTTAGGTAGGGGATGTTAGATGAGCCAAGTAAAGATATATCTCGCTGAGGGTTTAGTGCAACCTCAGGCATGTTTGGTGTACTAAGTTGCGCAACTTTTTGCGAGTTAACGTGATACACCGCACTGTAATGGCGATTTTTATTAACTTCGTTCCATTGTTGCTCTTCACGTGGTTTTATTTGCGCATCGTTGTTGTGCCATACATTAAGACCTTTATGCTCACGTATGGTATCAAAGTCGTACAGTGAGGCTTCGTCGGTATATTCTTTAGTTTTTACTTTAGCTGCTAATTTAGGATGGTTTTCAAAATATAAGCGCTCGCCATTTTCTGACCATTCAAGGGTGGCTGTTTTCCCTAACGTCCATGCTTTATTAGGTGAATCTATAGTTGAGAGCTTCTCGTTTTTATATAGCTGTAAAGTGTAGCTTCGGCGGCGCGTGTCATCATTTACATAGTTACCCAATGTAAACGCTGCAATATTGTCAGTGGGGTGCCACGCTATTTTATTTGCGATTACGCCCGGTTCATCAATTAATACGCTGCTATTAAAGTCACTGAGCTCAATTAACGCTATTTGGTTGTTATTACCATCGCTGTAACTTTGACTCACTAATAGCTGGCTGTTAGCTGAGTTAATAGCGTAGCTAAATACGTTTTCTATTGTATGTGTGCGTTTATCAGATAAATTTACGATAACAAGCGCATAGCTCTTATCTTTTTTATCGGGCGTGATAGCGTTGTCTTCTTCGTTTTTAGTGCTATCGGTTTTATCTTCTACTTTTGCGTCATCGTCTTTTTTATTTAAACGATAAGCAAGCCACATACCGTCATCAGATAACGTGTAATCTTTTACATTAGCAAAGCTTTGTTGGGCACCTGATTGTGTGTTTACGAGTACCAGATTGTTTTTAAGTGTGTCTTTTTTTTTGGTTGTTTCTTTTTCAAGTAAGGTAGGTACTTGTGTAAAGGCGACCCAGTTAGCGGCTTTATTAATATGAGGCTTAGTGCCGCGTTCTACTTCTGCGATGAGTGTATTGCTTTGTAGTGAGTAAACTTGACCAGTTGCATTTCCACGATACGGCGTTGCACTAAAAGTGAGTACTTGACCATTGTCAGATAGTTGTGTGCTTTTAGCTGATTTAAAACTAAATACGTCTTTAAATTGTAGCGATTCTTTGGCGTGTATGCCGGTGCTAGTTAAGCTGGCAACGAGTGCCGTGCTTAATAAGGTGAGTTTTGTTTTCATTATTGATTCTCGTATTATGACATTGTTTCATTGTAACGAGTTTGGTTCATAATTCGAGCGGATCAGATAAATGGCAGCTACATACGACAAAACGACCCGCAGGTCGTTTTTTAGTATTCAATTTATTAATTTAGCAAACATTACAGCCAAATTTTTTGTAGCTCAAGCCATTGTTTTTCAAATTGAACACTAGGTTTTGCTTTAAAGTCGCTACGTACAAACTGATTCATTTTGCCTTCAACGTAGGCAAGTAAAAAGTTTGCAAGTGTAAGCTCATCACTTTGAAAGTTTTTACCTTCACGTAATTTGCGCTCACGAAGCACTTGTTTAAACTGAGTTTCTAGTTTTTCAAACAAGGTTTGTACACGTTCGCGTAAACGTTCTTGCTCACCTTGCAGAGCATCGCCCGTTAAAATACGAGTAATACCTGGGTTTTTTTCAGCAAAGGTTAGAAGTAATAATAGAATGTTATAAATGCGCGTTTGGCTTTCTTTTTCGTTTTCAATAATAATATTTATACGAGATAAAAGGGTATCTTCAATAAACTCAATTAAGCCCTCAAACATACGCGCCTTGCTCGGAAAATGACGGTATAGCGCGGCTTCAGACACACCCACCTCAGCAGCTAGTTTTGCTGTGGTGATGCGTTGTCCTAAATTAGTTTCTAACATTTGTGCGAGTGCTTGCAGTATTTGCTCTTTGCGATTACTTCTTTTTGTCGCAGGCATGAACATTCCTTTTTATTAGTTATTCTTAGTGGCGCAGTTAAGAACCCTAGTCATTTTTTGTTCAAATGATTGGCGTATGTTAATGTTTTATTCAGTTTGTTTCCAGCCTTTTTATAGATGTTTAGCCAGCTGTTCGATCACCTTGCGAGCTATTTCTATTTTACTTGTTGTTGGTAATTCTAGTTGTTCATTGTGCCAGTACAGTGTTAAAGCATTATGATCGGAATTAAACCCTAAGCCACTTTTTGATACGTCATTAGCGCAAATCATATCTAGATTTTTATTTTGTAGTTTACCTTTAGCATAGCTTTCTACATTTTGAGTTTCGGCGGCAAATCCAACCGTATAAGGGCGGTTTTGTGTAAGGTTTGCAATAGCAGCAATTACGTCAGGGTTTTTAGTTAAAGTAAGGGTGAGTTCGTCGCCTTGCTTTTTCATTTTTTGAGTCGCAATGTTTGCAGCTCGATAATCCGCAACAGCAGCGCAACCTATAAAAGCATCAGATTGTGATGCATAGGTAAGTGACTCAGTTAATAGCTCCTCAGCGCTTTCTATATTAATAAGGTTTACGCCAGTAGGGGCTTTTATAGTGACAGGGCCCGAAATTAAATTAACTTTAGCACCGAATTGCAAAGCGGCTTCTGCCAGTGCATAACCCATTTTTCCAGAACTGTGATTTGATATAAAACGTACCGGATCGAGAGGCTCACGCGTTGGGCCTGCCGTTATTGTAATTGTTTTTCCTGCAAGTAATTGCGGTTGCTCTTTTGCTGTACATAGTGCAACTAGCTCATGTGGCTCTAACATGCGCCCAGCGCCGATATCGCCACAGGCTTGTTCACCTTTACCTGGGCCCCAAATAAGTACGTTACGTGCTTTTAATGTGGCTAAATTTGCTTGTGTAGCTGCGTGTGCATACATTTGCTGGTTCATGGCTGGTGCTACAGCTACTTTTGCTGGTGTTGCTAGCAGTAACGTTGTTAGTAGGTCGTCAGCAATGCCGGCTGCCATTTTTGCAATAATATTGCAGGTAGCTGGGGCAACTAAAATTAAGTCAGCCCATTTTGCAAATTCAATATGCCCCATTGAAGCTTCAGCAGAAGGGTCTAGTAATGAGTCAGAGACTGTTTCTCCACTAACGGCTTGCATGGTCAGTGGTGTAATAAAGTGTTTAGCTGATTCAGTCATAACTACTTTTACTTCACAACCAGCGTCTTTTAATCGCCTAACGAGTTCTGCGCATTTATAAGCTGCAATACCGCCGGTAATACCTAGTACAATTTTTTTGTTTGTTAAGTTAGTCATGAATGTTCATCAGTTTTTATTAAATATTGGGCTTAAAATAACAAATCTTTACCCGTACAGCGAAGTTTTTTAATTCGAAATAACAGGCTAAATTTTAAATTTGCATTACATTTATAAGACACTTTCGCCTCTCAAGGATGAACAATGCAACTTACTTCACTTCCAAACTCACTTCGACCTCGTGAAAAACTCATCTCCAAAGGAGCTAAAGCGCTTACTGATGCTGAGCTCCTTGCCATATTTTTACGAACAGGGTTACCAGGAATGAATGTAATTGAGTTGGCTCAGCATCTATTAAATGAAAATAAAACCCTACATAATTTGTTTAATGCCAGTATTGAGGAGTTTTGCTCTCAAAAGGGGTTAGGGACCGCTAAGTATGTGCAGCTACAAGCTGTATTAGAGCTAAGCCAACGTTATATGCAGGAGCGTTGCCAACGAGATGCAGTGTTTAATTCGCCAAACTCAGTTTATGACTATCTAACAATTCAAATGCGAGGCTTGCAACAAGAAGTATTTATGGTGTTATACCTAGATAGCCAAAATAGATTAGTAAAAGACGAAATACTTTTTTATGGCACAATTAATTCTGCCAGTGTTTATCCACGTGAAGTGGTAAAGGCTGCCCTTAAAAATAATGCAGCCGCTGTTATTTTTGCGCATAATCACCCAAGTGGTATTGCAGAACCGAGCCAAGCAGACAAACTTATTACTAATAAATTGCAGCAAGCACTGCAATTGGTCGACATAAGTGTGCTCGATCACATCATTGTTGGTGGAGAAACCTGTGTTTCGTTTGCCGAGCGAGGCCTGATTTAGCTTTGTTAGACACATAAGTGTGTTAAAAATGAGCTGTTTAACGTGTTTTGGCAAATTAGTTTAATTTAAATGCAGTTTTTACTTTCCCTAAGGGCATTCGATCTTTATAATTAGCCGCTATCAAATTTACATATATGAGCTGATTGGATAGATCAGTGTTTGATCTTTGCCTGTAAAAGCTGTATAAAGAGCGCCCTTCGATTTATCTCTAGGGCGGAAATACACGGCCTTAGATTAAATTAAGCTCGAGCGAAGTTATTGGAGATATATAGACATGTCTAAAGTATGTCAAGTTACAGGTAAGCGTCCAGCGGTTGGTAATCACCGTTCACACGCGAGAAACGCGACTAGACGTCGTTTCCTACCTAACCTACAAACACACCGTTTTTGGGTTGAAAGTGAAAAACGTTTTGTAACATTACGCACTACTACTAAAGGTATGCGTATTATCGATAAAAAAGGCATCGACACGGTTCTTACAGAAATCCGTGCTCGCGGCGTTAAAGTTTAAGGATCTGAATCATGCGCGATAAAATCCGTTTAGTTTCAACTGCCGGTACTGGTTTTTTCTACACTACTGACAAAAACAAACGTAACATGCCTGAGAAGATGGAAATCAAAAAGTTTGATCCAAAGATTCGTAAACATGTTCTTTTTAAAGAAGCTAAAATTAAGTAATTTTAGTTCTTCTTTTAGAATTTAAAAACCCAGCTTAGGCTGGGTTTTTTGTTTTTAAACTATGATTAGCAAATTGACATAAAAAACCTCGTTGGCATAACCAACAAGGCTTTTAAATCAAAAAACGTTATACCAATAGCATTAAATTAGTGATTTATTTAATGCGATAAAATAATCATGTTTTTAATAAAATTGGTATCATTAGATTTTTGTGAATGCATCTTGTAGTGGTGGTACTACTTGCTTTTTACGGCTCAGTACACCATCTAACCATACTTTATCATTCTCTGGTTTTACACCGTAAGCCTGCTCAACTAAGTTTGCATCGTCAGATACAATTAGCATTTCTGAGCCTTCTTTCATTATATCGGTAAGCAGTAAAAATACAGAGTGGCGGTTGCCCTCAACTTTTAGCTTAGCAATATCGGCTGCAAGGTCTGCTTTAATATCGTCAAAAACAGCAAGGTCGATTACTTCTAGCTGGCCAATGCCTACTAGGTTACCGTTCATGTTGAAATCTTTAAAGTCACGCATTACTAAATCACGTGCTGGTGTGTCTTCTACCGCAGATTTAACGCGGAACATATCCATACCAAGTTCTTTAAAGTCTTCGATGCCTGCAATTTCAGCTAGCGCTTCAACACATTTAATATCGGCTGTGGTACATGTTGGCGATTTAAATATAACTGTGTCGCTTAAAATTGCACACATCATGATACCAGCGATGTCTTTAGGGATTTCTACGTTGTAGAAGTCATACATCATTTTAATAATGGTGTTTGAACAACCAACAGGACGAATCCAACATTCAAGCGGAGTCGATGATGTTAAGTCACCTAATTTATGGTGATCTACCACACCAACAACGCGAGCTTGGTCGATATCATCAGGTGCTTGTGTTTTTTCTGTGTGATCTACAATATACACATCTTCACCAGCGTAGCTTAACTTAAGCTCTGGTGCTTCAAAACCAAATCTATCAAGGATAAATTGAGTTTCAGGTGAAACTTCACCAAGACGAGTTGGAATTGCTGGCTCATCAATTTGGTTTTTTAAATAAGCCAGTGCAATTGCACCACAAATAGAATCTGAATCTGGGATTTTATGGCCCACTACATACATAGACATTGACGGAACTCCTTTAAATTTGCCGATATTCTAACAAAGTCTGCGGCCTTTAACATATAGACAGCGCAATTAAGTTTTAGTTACACTTTAAAATCTTGAATTTATTAGGTGTATTTATATGCGACTGGGCCGTAAAGGTTGGAACAACGTTATAATATTTTCGATGTTGATTATGATCTTCTTTTTAAATGGCTGGCATAAGCAATTTTTAGGAGGGGAGGATAAACCAGCGTTACAAGCTGTACTCCCCCAGCAAAGTTTTGTACTTACACTGCAATTTGTTGATCAAAAAATTGAGCGAATAGGAACAAGTTGGCGTACAACACCACTACAAAAAGATATACCGCTCGTGTGGAAAGCTTCTGAGCAGCAGCTTAGTGATTTAGTTAACCAATGGCAAAGCGCGGCGCTAATGGGGGTTAATGAGTCTGTTGTTTTTAATCCTAATGCACCTTTATACGTTGCTACATTTGAGTTGGCTGGCGAAAGTATGCCGTGGGTTTATTTGCTCTACAAAGGCGATGGACAATATTATTTACTCGAAAAGAGAAGCCAGCGAATACTCGCACTCGATTTAAAAACTGCTCAGCAGTTATTCCCTAGTTTTGATTTTTCACAAAGTGAGTCTAATTAATGCCTGAATTACCAGAGGTAGAAGTGAGCCGAATGGGTATCACTCCCCACGTACAAAACCAAGTTGTTACAAAGGTAAATATTTACAATGCCAGTATGCGCTGGCCAGTGCCCGATGATGTGTATCAACTTGAAGGGCTAATTGTTACAAGTATTGAGCGACGAGCTAAATATTTACTTTTACATTGTGAGCTTGGGAGCACTATTTTACATTTGGGTATGTCAGGTAATTTGCGTGTAGTAGATAAAAGTGAGCCGCTTAAAAAGCATGACCATGTAGAGTTTATTTTTGGCAACGGTAAAGCGCTGCGCTTAAACGATCCTCGTCGTTTTGGTTGTTGCTTATGGCAAGAGCCCGGTGAAGTGCATAAGCTACTCTCTAAGCTTGGTCCTGAGCCGCTTACCGATGATTTTTTTGCTAAACGCGTGTACGAACAATCGCGCAATAAAAAAGTACCCGTAAAGCAATTTATTATGGATAACGCAGTGGTGGTTGGTGTTGGTAATATTTACGCGAATGAATCGTTATTTAAAGCGGGTATACATCCAAAGCGAGAAGCGGGAAAAGTATCGCTCAAACGTTATCAAGCACTTATCCCTATTATAAAAGACACGCTTGCGGCGGCTATTACACAAGGTGGTACAACGCTTAAAGACTTTGCACAAAGTGATGGTAAGCCTGGGTATTTTGCCCAAGAGTTATTAGTATATGGGCGCAAAGGTAAGCCATGTATGACGTGCGAAAACGAATTAGAAGAAATTAGATTAGGGCAACGCAGTACTATTTTTTGCTCAAATTGCCAAAAGTAGTTATTTGAATTTTACTGACTCTAAATTTAATGAGATTTAAGGGCCAGCTTTAAAAGCGGGCCCTTTATTTTAAAGCTCGAACGGTGCTACACCGACTGCCTTCATTTTATATCCTACCTGCGCGATTTCGCCCGACCATGTTTCTGTGCTTATTATTCCGGTTACAACGATTGCGTCGTACAGACTATCTATAGGCACACCACCTTTAATCGTTACATGGACTATTTGATTTGGCGGTGGTGGTGGTACGTGTATACAGGCGCCAAAATAAGGCACGAGTAAAAACTCAGTAATGACTTCGCTATCGCCCTCAAGTGGCACAACAAAACCTGGCAAACTTACCGATTGACCATCAAGCGCTTTTACCACTGGAGCATCTAAATCGGGTTGCACCCAGTTTTGATCGCTGCCTTCGTGATTAGCTTGTGCTTGAGTGTCTATTTGCATATGACCTTTGGGAATTAAGTCTTCCCAAAAAATTTCTTTTGGTGGATTAGCATAGCTCGCTACGCTTATAAATAATAAGCTAATAGCAGCAATGTATTGAAAAGCTGTTTTAAAAAATGTCATAAAATACCTAAAAATTATGCTTTTATACTCATGCCATCGCTGAGTGAATAAAAATAAGCGCGAGTAGCGGGTATTAAGCCAATAACAAAACCTGCGGCCATAATAACCCCGATTAAGCCCAGTTCATAGTAAGAGAGCATTGTGAGATTTACGCTTATACCGGCATGGCTTTGTAAGTAACCGCTGGCTGAAAAAATAACTAAATAGTAAAGCGCACTACCCACTAGGCAACCAAGTAAAGTTGTCAGTAATGACTCAATACTTATAAGTGTAAATAAATGCCAAGGGCGAGCGCCTACTGAGCGCAATATAGCAAGTTCGCGACGTCGCTGACTTAAATTTGCAAGCAATGTCGTTAACATGCCAAGTAGGCTTACTAACACGACAACAGCTGAGAATAGCAAAAGTATTTTTTCTACTATGGCGAGCATTTCCCATAACTCTTTAAGTGTTACGGTTGGCATAATCCCAAGCAAGGCTTCTGGCTTATATTGATTTATATTGCGTCTAATTTGTAGTGTGTATAAAGGCGATTTGAATCCCATTAAAAAAGCTGTGATTTGTTTTGGGTGCCCAACTAGGTTGTTATGTTCGCCATGCCCATGCCCATGCCCATGCCCATGCTCATGCTCATGGCTCGCTTTACCGCCGTGAATTAAATCGATTGCAGCCAAAGGAATATGCAGCGTTTTATCAACAGGCGTGCCTGTAGGGTTTAAAATACCAACGACTTTAAATGGGTTATCGTCATGATGATGAAAACTGGTGTTCCCCATACCGTGCGATATAACAATAGAGTCGTTAAGTTTGTAACCTAATTTATTTGCAACTTCACTACCTAGCACCACTTCGTTAATTGCAGCAAAAGGGTGGCCTTTGTTAAAGGTTAAATTTTGTTTTTTCGCAAAGCGATAATGGCTAAAGTAATCAAGTGTTGTGCCTAGTACCGCTTGGCCTTTATGGCTGTCGCCTAGGCTTATAGGTATACTCCATTTTACGCCTCGCTGACTTGTTATGTATTCGTAACTTTTCCAACTTACGCCGTTATTAGTATGGCCAATTCTAAATACGGACGAAAGCAGCAACTGTATATCGCCGGTACGCGCACCGACGATTAAATCAGTGCCCGAAATAGTATTACTAAAACTACTTTTAGCATCAATTCGTACACGCTCAATACTTAAAAGTAGCATTACACTAATTGCGATAGTGAATAATGTAAGCAGTACACTTGCGCGGCGATTTAATAAGCTTTTGTAAGCAAGTTTAGCGATGATCATACCTGCTCCTGCAAATTTATAAGATCAATGGAGCGGTTAAATAAAGGCTTTAGTGTTTCATCGTGGCTCACAAACACCAGCGTACTATTAGATAACTTTGCTTGTTCAAACAGTAGCTTTATAAAGCTCTCACGGTTATTTGTATCGAGTGCAGATGTGGGCTCATCAGCAATTATTAGTTCAGGGCTGCCTATAAATGCGCGAGCGGCAGCAACGCGCTGTTGCTGTCCAATACTCAGTGTCGCTACATCTTTATGGTGATACTGGGCAGTAAGGCCTAAAGCATTTAATAACCGTATCGCTTCTTTTTGTAAGGCAGAGTTTTTATTTGATGATTTCTTTAATATTTTTTGTTTTCGGCTTTTTGAAAACTCACACCCAAGCGTTATATTTTCAATAGGAGTTAAATAAGGAAGCAGGTTAAAGTTTTGAAAAATGTAGCCAATGTGATCCGCTCTAAAAACATCACGGGTGGTATTGCTTAATGTAGTTAGGTTTTGGTCTAAAATTGATACCTCACCGCTGGTGGCTGTATTAATGCCAGCAAGAATCGCTAATAAGGTCGATTTACCTGAGCCACTAGGACCGTGTAAAAAAATATGCTCACCTTTTTCGATAACTAACTCTTTTATGTTGAGCGTGGGTGAGCTATCGCTTTTATGCCACTTAAAAGTTACGTTTTTTAGGTTGATCATTACTTTATTTTACCATTTCCAATAATTAAGCTTTTTACGCATTTTAAAGTTTCTTATTACATTAAGTGGTTTTGGCTTTAGTTTTTCGTTACTTTGCAAAAATTCATTAGCTGCATTTAATACGCGCTGGCTAGATTGACCATCGGTATACGGATGAAGTTCTTGGCAATAGCTTTCAATATTTTGCATTAAATCGCTAGGTTTAGTAAGCGCATGTTCAATGGTCGCTTCTACTTCATCGGCCTGAGTAACATCAAGAAGGTGAGGGAAGGGCTGTCTTGTGCAAAAGGTTACAACGGGTTTGTGTTGTACTAAAAACATTTGCATAACCGATGAGGTATCACAAAGCATTACATCAGCGACTTGGAGTAATGGGAGTACATTATCAGTTTCCACAAAAGTTAAATTTTGATTACTTAACGCTTTATATTTAGTAACCCACTCTGTTTGCATCTTTGGATGAAATTGAACTAATATCCTCCACTTTCCTTGTGTACCAAAGCTTTTAATTTTTTCATAGAGTCTAGGCGCAAGTGTTAGTCTATGTGAGAAAGTAGAACATATTAATAATGTAGGTCGGGGATCGTCACTTTTGTAAGGGTTATCAGTTGTTTTGCTAAATAATGGATCTAGGGTAGGCCAGCCTGTTTGAGCTACCTTGAAATGACCATGTTTTTGCGCCGATTTTGCAAACCGCTTTGTTGTATTAGGCCCTTGCGTACAATATAAATCGAAACACCCTCTAATCGCAAAGTGACCTTTTTCTCCATCTGTATCTCTTTTGTGGGCATCAAAGCCATGAAAAACGGCTACTTTTATTCCTGGAAAAAATGTAGGTATTAAATTAGCTGGAGCGAAGGTAGCATCGGGAGACCATTCGTGAATCTCTTCAATCGAATTAAGTTGTTTCTCGTGGCTTTGTAAAAAGCTTGGGTTTACGTCTGTGCCTTGTAAAAACCAGCGCACTTCGCCACCATTAGCTAGTACTGCAGCCTGAATAGGTCTCAAGATAGCGTATGAATAATTCTGAGAAATATACATTAAGTATTTTTTATTTTTAGTGGCAGTTAAGTAGTTCAAGCTATCTCCTCAGGCTGGTTAGCACATTAAGTTTACCCCATTGCGACTCGCTTATAAATATATGCCTTTATTTGTTTTAAGCATCCGATTGAGCTTTGAGGTTGGCTAGATTATTATACAGCCCATATAACCCCATACCATACTTTGCTCAAAGAGCATCCCTAACCCCGGAGATAGCATGACTAGCTATAAAGTTTTAGACGTAAACGATGATTTACCCATTCGTACCAAAGGTGAAGTACACAGCGGTAAAGTTCGTTCAGTTTATTGGTTAACTGATGAAGACAGCGCACGATTAATTAAAGATAAAGGCTACCAAGTACCGACAGGTACTGAGCTTGCTATTATGGTTATTTCAGACCGAATTTCTGCATTTGATTGCATTTGGCAGGGCGAAAACGGTTTAAATGGCGTACCAGGTAAAGGTATAGCGCTAAACTCAGTGGCAGCCCATTGGTTTAAGTTATTTGATAAAGCGGGTCTTGCGGGCAATCATATTGTAGATATTCCGCATCCGTATGTGTGGATTGTACGTAAAGCCAGTACAGTAAAGGTAGAGGCAATTGCTCGCCAATATATTACGGGTAGCATGTGGCGCGATTACGCTAAAGGCATACGTAACTTTTGTGGTATTGAATTACCAGAGGGTTTAAAAGCGAACCAAAAGCTTGATGACGTGTTAATTACGCCGTCAACAAAAGGTATTATTGAAGGCGTTGCTGATATTCCGCCTGTTGATGATGTAAATATTACTCGCGCTAATATTACTAATAACTTAGATGTATTTAACTTTAAATCGGCAGATGATGTAACCAAATACGAAAAACTGTTAGTTGAAGGTTTTAAATTAATTAGTGATGAACTAGCGAAGCTTAACCAAATTTTTGTAGATACAAAATTTGAGTTTGGTTATGTAGAGGGTTTAAATGGCGCGCAACAGCTTATATATATTGATGAAGTAGGCACGCCTGATTCGTCACGTATTTGGGATGAAGCCGCTTACAAAGACGGTAAAATTGTTGAAAATTCTAAAGAAGGCTTTCGTCAATTACTGATTAATAACGTGCCAGAGAGCGACGTATTATTAAATAAAGATCGCATGAGTGAGCGTGAGCAGTTAGCTAAAGATTATATTTTACCAGAATCAGTAATGCTTGAAGTGTCAAATACCTATGTTGGCATAGCGAGTAAAATTGTTGGCAGAGATATCGTGATCCCTGAAGATCCTCGCCAAGAAGTTATTACTATTTTAGATAACGATTACGGATTAATTGTTAAATAACAGCACTTAAGTGCTAATAAAGCCAGTAACTAAATCTTTATTTTTAGTTACTGGGCTATAATTCTTGCAATTAGTGCTCGTCTCTAATTAACTTAACCTAATATTAATGTTTAGGTATTGTTATGTTTGAACGGGCATTGCAAAAGTTTGCTAAAAGTCATTACTTTTTAGCTATAGGTTTGTTTTTTAGTCAGTTTGCTTTAAGTGCAAATGTTGAATTAGTAATAGAAGATCAACACGGCCAAAAGTTATCAGGTGCTGTGGTTGAGCTTAATATTGCTGGTAAACAAGCCACACCATCAAATTTGCCCATTGCTATAATGGATCAAGTCCATAAGCAGTTTTTACCCGAATTATTAGTTGTACAACAGGGTCAAAAAGTTAACTTTCCTAACAGCGATAATATTCGCCATCATGTTTATTCTTTTTCACAAGCTAAGCCTTTTCAACTAAGATTATATTCAGGCCAACCAAAAGAGCCCATTACGTTTGAGCAACAAGGGGTTGTTGTTTTGGGGTGTAATATACATGACTCTATGGTTGGCTATATTTATGTAGCTAACAGCGAATTCGTATATAAAACAGATAAAAAAGGCTATGTAAATTTGCCTATTAATACACTGCCTGCACAAGTGAGTGTGTGGCATCCATTACAAACAGCACCATTGGAGAATAAAAAAATGATAACAATTAATTCTCAAAAACAGTTACAGATAACAGTAAACACATCAACTCCAGCACCCAGAAATACCTTTGGTAGTAAGTTTAAGGCTGGTAATGACTAATAGTTTACGAAATCGCATAACCATTTTATGTGTTGGCTTAGTGTTATTAACCACTATGGTCAGCTTGTTTAGTTTTTGGTGGTCTACGAGTAAATTTCAAGAAGAAAAAGTAAATCAAGATATTACCGTAGCGCAAAATGTTTATAAGCAATATTTAAAGTCAAAAGAAAGCCTACTGTTAACCGCTGCAAAAGTACTCACCTCCGATTTTGGTTTTAAGCAAGCTGTAGCAACGCGAGATGCAGGTACAATCAGCAGCGTGTTGTTTAATCACAGTCAGCGTATTGATGCCGAATTAATGTTGTTACTTGATTTATCGGGTAAGCTAATTTCCGCCAATACTGACGAAGACGTTTTTGCACACAACTTAAAGCCCTTGATGGAAGAGCTTTTAAGTGCGCCAGAAGAGTCTAGTTTTGTGGTGCTTAATAACGAGCTGTATCAAATTATTTTATTACCTGTAAAAGCGCCACGTACAGTAGCCTATAGTTTGGTGGGCTTTAAAATTGACGACAATGTAGCCCATGAACTAAAAAGCTTAACAGGCATGGATGTAAGTTTTATAGGCAGTGCTGACGATATTGTTATTAGCTCATTAGCTAATCGTCCTGAGCAATTTGAACCTGTTAGCTATTTTAGTACCGTAACCACATCGCGGTTTTTTGGTGAGTATTTAGTGTTTCGTAACCGAGAAATAGACTTACCATCGTTGTTGACCCATCCCATAATTATTTTACTGAGTGCCGATTTAACACAAAGTTATAGTGATTTCGAAAAACTGCTTTTTACACTTATTATTTTAGCTATTTTAACTATGTTTGTAGGTGTTATTACAAGCAGCATATTTGCAAATAATTTAACTACGCCACTTACTCAACTAGCTGTAATAGCAAGGCAATTTGCACAAGGTAATTATGCATTTGAATTTAAAGGCCAAAGGCAAAGTACCGAAATAGACACGCTAGTCGCAGCGTTTGATAGCATGGGTAATGATATTAATCAGCGCGAGCAACAAATTAGCTTTCAAGCCAGACACGACTCCCTAACAGGCTTTTATAACCGCTCAGCCATGCTTGAGGTGCTTGATGATGAGTTAGATTCATCAGCCGAGTACACGCTCGTTGCAATAGACATCAAAGGTCTTCGCCATATAAACGATAAGCTCGGTCCGCGCATTGGTGATGACTGCCTAAAGGCGGTTGCTTGCAGAATAAGTGAGTTTTCGGATGAGTTAGGGGGCTTTCATGCCCGTATTGGCGGCGATGAGTTTTTAACTGTGTTTCCGACTGCGGCAGCGCGTGAACACAAAAGCGGTATTGTCGGCTTAATGGCACAATTACAAGCGTGCTACACCATTCAAAAACTAAAAATTAATTTACGCTTTAGTGCAGGCATTGTGCAGTATCCTACACAAGGTATTGCAAGTGATGACTTAATGCGCCGTGTGCTAATTGCAGTTGAAAGTGCTGCAAACACACAAGAGAGCATACATTACTATCAAAATGGCGAAGACGAAGCGCACTTAGAACGCTTAATAATGCTTGATGAATTAAAGCAGGCTATTAGTGATGACGATGGTCAATTGTTTATGACTTATCAGCCAAAATTACATTTGAAATCGCAAAAAATAGATAAAGTTGAGTCGCTTATTCGCTGGCAGCGAAAAGATGGTAGCTGGGTCAATCCTGAACTGTTTATTGACTTAGCTGAGCAGTCGGGGCTTATTGTTGAACTTACTGGGTGGGTTGTTAATACGGTTGTAGCACAAGTAGCTGATTGGCAGTCTAAAAATATAAACTTACAGGCTGCAATAAATGTATCTGCGCAAGACATAGCATTTCCGGGCTTTCACGCTGCATTAGTTCGCACGCTTAAAAAGTACAAATTAGATTCTAAGCTGATCACTATTGAGCTTACTGAGCGCGATATGATCGAAAACGAAGAAAAAGGTATTAAAGCGCTCGAAAACCTAAAGGCAATTGGCGTTAAAATATCATTAGATGATTATGGTGTAGGGCAAACATCACTTGGTAGATTAAAAATGCTGCCTATTGATGAGCTTAAGCTAGATAAGTGCTTTATCCTAAAACTTGATGAATCGCAAAAAGATCAATTTATAGTGCAATCATCAATTACGTTGGGACATCAGCTAGGTTTCTCGGTTGTAGCTGAAGGGGTTGAAACGCTTGGCTCATTAAATTTACTTAGAGGCATGCAGTGCGACCATGCACAAGGCTATTACTTAAGTAGGCCTTTAAAAGCAGAACTATTAGAAGAATGGCTGGAGGAATACTATGCAAAAAATTAAATACTTATTAGCAAGTTTGTTTTTAATAGTTAGTGTGCCGAGCATTGCAAGCAATGGAAAACTGCTAGCTACGCCGGGAGTTTCTCAAATTGAAGGCAGTGGCGGCGGGGGGATTGTACCGTGGGCACAACTTGCTGGGTACGCAAGTGATGATGAATTTTCGGTAAATGGCTTTTGTAGTCGCGCAGATGTAACCGACTACACACTTGACGTATGTGGTGCACAACTTAATTTATTTAATCGTGTTGAGCTTAGTTATGCCCAACAGCGCTTTGATGTACCAGCACTTGATGCTGAAATAGAGCAATCAATTACAGGTGCTAAAATACGTTTGTACGGCGATATTGTTTACAGTGATTGGCCACAGCTTAGCTTAGGGATTCAGCATAAATCACTAGATGATGGCAGTATAGCAACACTTGTAGGCGCAGAAGAGACTAGCGGTACTGACTACTACCTCGCTGCTAGTAAATTACATTTAGGGGCTATTGCTGGCTATAACTGGTTTTGGAACGTAACTACACGATACAGTGAAGCTAATCAACTTGGTCTACTTGGTTACGGTGGAGAAAATACTAGCGGAAAAGTATTATTTGAAGGCAGCACAGCACTATTTTTTAGTCGCGAAATAGCCGTAGGTGTTGAGTATCGTCAAAAATCAAATAACTTAAACTTAGGCGAACAAGATTGGAAAGACTTATTTGTAGCGTGGATGCCTAACAAGCATGTGAGTGTGACTGCGGCTTACCTTGATTTAGGAAGCATTGCAGGGGCTGACGATCAAACAGGTTGGTATTTATCGGTAACAGGGTATTGGTAATGAAAAGCGTTGGTATTTTTTTGATTTGTTTAGGGTTGCTTAGTGGGTGTGCAAATTCTACTAAGCTCTCACTTTATCAAAAGCTGGATGGTAAAGCTGGGATAGGCAGAATTGTTGATAGCTTTATCTATCAAATAGGCAATGACGAGCAGATAATTCATTACTTTGAACACAGTAATATAGCGCATTTCCGCCAAGGATTTATTAATCATATGTGCATGTTAGTAGAGGGCCCGTGTACATACGATGGCGACTCTATGGTGGCAATTCATACTGGTATGCATATTACAGAGAAAGATTTTAATCATGTTGTTGATTTGCTTATAAATGCAATGAATGAGCAAGATGTTAGCCATAGCTTACAAAACGATATTCTTTCTAGAATGGCGCCACTTCGTGATGAAATTATAAAAATGTAACTATAAAGCTTTCAAAGTAATTATTAAGTAAAGGGAACCTTGCTTTGATGTCATTGTCCACATAGAATTATTTCATAAAAACAACAATTGGCAAATATAGCTTGTATGGCTTATCTATTTATTTCTCGCAAAAATGTACACGCAAAATACTATAAAAAAATAATCAAAAAATTGTCGATGAATTGCCAATTACACATCATGGGAGCGCCTAAGCTTTCTGCTGTTAAGTATTTAAAAGATGCGTTTCAAGTTAATTTTACTGATGTAGTTAACTCTCAGCTAAAACGCAAAAGAGCACGTAATGCTATCTGGAATAGTCCTATTATTGCTGCTGTTTACAGTGCTGGGTTAGTTTTATTTGAACGATTACGATACGCTAAGTATTTAGCCTTATTAACCGAGACTAATCCTGACTGCATTGTTATTTGGAATGGCAATAAACTTCCAAATACAACCGTTGCTATGGCTGCAAAAGCATTAGGTGTAAAGCAGTTTTATTATGAAAATGGTTTACTACCCGGTACAAGCAGTTTAGACCCTAATGGTATTAACTATAATGCGTCGTTAAGCCGTGACCCTTCTTTTTACCTAAATTTTGACCCACAAAATAAGTTAAACTTTTCTGCGCCGGATTTAATTCCAAGAGCTGATCATAAAAAGCGCTGTGAATTTGAGTGCGCCGATGTGCCAGAACGCTATATATTTGCGCCTTTTCAAGTACCTCACGATACTCAATTAGCTAGCTTTTCTCCGTGGATAAACTCTATGGACATGTTTTACGACGAGGTGATTAAAGCCGTCAAAAGCTTAAATGATCCAAGTTTAAAAGTGGTTTTTAAAGAGCATCCGTCGTGGCATAAACATTACGCTCATCTTTATGAAAAAGATCCGATTGCAATTTTTGCTAATGGAAATCAAACGAGTGATTTGATTAAGTGCGCAGAAGCCGTATTAACGATTAATTCAACGGTCGGCTTAGAAGCATTACTGCTAAATAAACGAGTTTTAACTCTTGGACAAGCCTGTTACAACATTGAGGGCTTGGTAAAGCATGCGAGCACTGCCGAGCAGCTTGCAGCAAATCTGAACGAAGTAATGCAGGGCTGGCAACCAAATACATTATTAAAGGATAAGTTTTTTAGCTTTATTGAACATGTATATTGTATTCCTGGCGTTTGGAAACACACTGAAGATAAACACATTAAAGCGATTGAAGCGCGTTTTACGGGTAATGATGAGTTTGCTAAATATCATGGTGATAAGGAATCGTAGTGAAAAACCTAATTAGCTGTCAGCAATTACACGAGCAAATTAATAATCCTGCATTAGTGATATTTGATGCAGGTATGCTGCGCCCAGGTGTTTTGGGTACTTATTCGCCACAAGCAATGCTGCCCAACGCTAAACGTTTTGACATAAAAAACGAGTTGGCCGATAGATCAAATCCCTTACCAAGTACGGTATGCAGCGAGCAGCAGTTTACCCACGTGATGCAAAATGCAGGAGTAAATAACGATTCGTTTATAGTTGTATACGAAGATGGCGGTTTATTTAGCGCAGCAAGGGCGTGGTGGATGTTTAAAGCTATGGGGCATCACAACGTAAAAGTACTCAGTGGTGGCCTTAAAAAGTGGTTAGAGAGCGGTTACGCCACACAGCAAGGTTATAGCAAATCGTTAGGTAAAAGTGATTTTACGGCAAGCTATAATTCTGAGTATTTTATCAATAGCCAACAAGTGGTTGACGCAATTGATGAGCCCAGCATTGTATTGCTAGATGCACGTGCTTATAAGCGTTTTACAGGCGAAGAAAGTGAACCCCGAAAAGGCATGCGTAGCGGGCATATCCCAAATAGTCGCTCGTTGCCTTTTATGGATTTACTTAATAAAGGTGAAGCCAAACCACTTGCCGAAATTAAAGCGATATTTAGTGACGTGGTTGATGATGCGCGGCAGTTACAGTTTAGCTGTGGCTCAGGTATTACAGCGTGTGCTTTAGCGTTATTTGCTACTGAATGTGGTTACAGTAATTTAAGCGTTTATGATGGTTCGTGGAGTGAGTGGGGTGCAAGTGATTCATTACCCATCGCCACAGGAGAAAAGTAGATGTGTTGTGGGTTTAGAGCTTGCTCACGTTAAAGCCGCAGCGCCTCTAAACCTCTTTGTGAATAACAGTATTTAAAAATATTACTCACAAGGAGAAGTGAAAGAGAAGAAAATGAGAAGGTAAAAACCAGTGCTTACTCGTATTTGAATACTATTTTTATACAATCACTTACTCTAAAAGCGCAGCGCCTCTAAACCTCTTTGTGAATAATTGCATTTAAAAATATTACTCACAAGGAGAAGTGAAAGAGAAGAAAATGAGAAGATAAAAATCAATGTTTGCTCGTAGTTGTATTAAATAGCTTTTACTTTTTAAAACCATAAGGGCAGTTTTTACAACCATTTTTGCAGCACGAACCACGCTTTAAAAAGAACCACTTACTAAATACCATGTAACCACTTTGCATGGTGTAGTCGAGCCCTTCAATTAAATTGTCGTTACCTCTATATTGCTTTGCAAAGTCTATTTGGGTTTTAATAGGTTGTGTATAAACACCCTCTAAAAAAGTATTTATTTTATTAAGCGTGCACTTGCGGCATAAACAACTTGTTGCTGTGATATCAAGCGGTAAAATAGCCGGCAGCTCATTGCACCAACACGCTGATATATCGTCTACATTACACGTTAGAGTACTGTGGCACTGAGTGCAGTTAAGTTGAGTCATTATAATTCTTTTTAGTAACAGTGAGCCAAGAATAACAAATATTATGAATACACAAAAAGCATTAGCTGAATTTATTACATTTGGAGAGCAAAGGGACGAAGCTATATCGGTTATCGTTTCAAGCCCTGCTGATAGCAATAAAGCTCACTATACTCTCTCAACCGAGGTTTTAATTGATGTGCTTAAACGCTGTTTAAGTAACGAAATAGACTTAGATGATTTGGAGCTTTGGGCAAACGTAATTGAATCGCGAGATGACATTGATTGTACTGAGCATGAAGGTTTTATTTATGCGCTCAGTAATAGCGAGCAAATGGGAGAGCTTAATCATCAAAAGCTTGCTCAAATAGTTGCGTTAGTAAAAGTTTGATTTGTTTAAAAAGCGAGGTGTAAAACCTCACCTAAAAAAAACCGCACTTCAATTGAATGCGGTTTTTTAAATTGAGGACAACCGTTTTAAGCGATTATTTATGATATCCCAAGCACGTTTCTACTTCGTTTTTAGAACCTAAAATAACGGCTACTCGCTGGTGGATTGCATCAGGCTGAATATCCATAATACGCTCGGTACCGGTTGATGCGATACCGCCAGCTTGCTCTACTAACATAGCCATTGGGTTTGCTTCATAAAGTAGGCGTAATTTATTTGGCTTTTTAGGATCTTTGGTGTCGGTAGGGTAAGTAAATAAACCGCCACGGCTAAGCACGCGATGTACATCGCCCACCATTGCTGCAATCCAGCGCATATTAAAGTTTTTAGCGCGCGGGCCTGTATCGCCTGCTAGCAAATCATTGATATAGTTTTGCATAGCTGGCTGCCAATGGCGTTGGTTAGACGTATTAATGGCAAATTCGTTTGTATCAGCAGGGATTTCGGCAAAATCTTGTGTAAGTAAAAAGCTGCCTTGTGTTTTATCAAGAGTAAACATGCGCGTGCCTTTACCTGTAGTCAGCGCAAGCATTGTTGATGGCCCGTAAAGTACGTAACCTGCAGCAACTTGCTTATGGCCGGGCTGCATAAATATGCTTTGATCAGCAGCGTCAGAGCCTTCAGGCGCTTCCATAATAGAAAAGATAGTACCCACAAGTGAGTTAATATCCGTATTTGACGAGCCATCGAGTGGATCAAATGCCACTATAAATTTAGCGTCTGGGTTACCTGCTACTGTGTAGTCTTCTTCTTCAGAGGCGATTGCTTTAACCGTACCTGATTCCAGTAAAATATCTTTTAACAGCTGATTAGATAATACATCGAGCTTTTTTTGAGTTTCACCTTGAATGTTTTCATCAAGGGTTGAGCCTAATACGCCAGAAAGCGCGCCTTGGCCAACGCGAAACGAAATTTCTTTACATGCCGCTAAAATTGTTCGAATTAATGATAAAAGTTCTCTTGGGCAACCGTCTTCTAGTAATACTGGAGGGAGTCTACGCATTTTATTTTCCTGGTAACGTGTTAAAACCAATCATAATGTGAGAGAGATTAGCTTAGTGCGCTGAAATTCGTCTTAAATAACTGTATTGTTTAAATAGCACCCTATAATGGGACCACCTAATCGTACTTAAAACACAAACAACAAAGATAAGATTATGAAAAAAATACCACTACTAAGTTACATATTCTTTACTGTGCTGTGCACTATCATAACTCAAGCGCACGCAGCAATTAAGTCAATTGATGAATTTACTAAGCAAATGAATCATTTTCCGGGCTACTATTCGTTTTTTTACGATACCCAAAACGGCAAAGTTTATTTAAAAGTAGATAAGTTTGAACAGCAATTTTTACTGCAACAAAGTTTACCTTACGGTATTGGCTCTAACGATATAGGCCTTGATAGAGGTCAGCTTGGTAATACTCACCTTGTGCAGTTTGAGCGTTTTGGCGACAAAGTAATGCTGCGGGCTGTAAATACTTACTATCGTGCTAATACAAGTAACAAGGCTGAACAGCAAAGTATTAAAGAAGCGTTTGCATCAAGTATACTTGCTGGTTTTAAAGTGGTTGCAGAGGATAAAGCCACAGCACTTATTGATTATACGCCTTATTTATTAAGTGATGCACATGGCGTAAGCCGCACACTTGCTGCACGTAAGCAAGGCAACTTTAGCCTTGATGAATCACGTAGCGCCGTTTATATGAATCGCTCAAAAGCATTTGTAAAAAACACTGAGCTTGAAGCCGTACTTACATTTAAGGGCACAAAACCAGGTGAATTTGTTCGCCAAGTAAGTGCCGACCCTTATGCGCTTACTGTTCATATGCATCATTCACTTATTCAATTACCAGATGATAACTACACGCCTCGTAAGTTTAATCCGCAATCAGGTTTTTGGAGTATAGAACATAAAGATTACGCAGCGCCGCTTGGTGAGTCTATGTATGTGCGTGATATACCGCGTCATCGTCTAACTAAAAAGGACTCAAGTTTACCTATTAGTGAACCTGTTAAACCAATTGTTTATTACCTTGATCCTGGCGTTCCAGAGCCCGTTAAAAGCGCTTTGCTTGAAGGTGGGAAATGGTGGAACGACGCATTCACTGCTGCAGGATATAAAAATGCATTTATAGTAAAAGTGCTGCCAAGTAGCGCCGACCCTATGGATATTCGTTACAACGTCATTCAATGGGTACACCGTGCAACGCGTGGTTGGTCATACGGTAGTTCTGTAATTGACCCGCGTACAGGTGAAATACTTAAAGGGCATGTAACACTTGGCTCATTGCGTGTTCGCCAAGATATTTTAATAGCTGAAGCACTCGCTGCTCCTTATTTAAAAGGCAATGAAGTTGCTAAAAACTTGCAAGCAATGGCGCTTGATCGCATTCGCCAATTAAGCGCGCATGAAATTGGCCACACGTTAGGTATTGCTCATAACTTTGCGGCATCGGTAGGTGATAGAGCTTCTGTAATGGATTACCCACATCCGCTACTTAGTTTTAATGAACAAGGTAAGCTTGATGTAACGCGCGGCTATGCAACAGGCATGGGCGTGTGGGATACCCAGGTAATTAAATATGGCTATAGCGATTTTACTAACCAAGATGAAAGCGCAGAACTTGCTGCTATTTTAAAGGAGAACAAAACTAAAGGCCTTGAGTTTATATCAGATAGCGACGCTCGTGCTAAAGGTGGCGCACATCCAACAGCCCATCTATGGGATAACGGCACTAATCCTTCTCAGGAGCTTTTACGAGTACTCGACGTACGTAAAAAAGCGCTTTCGCAGTTTGGTATTAATAATATTAAAACGGGCGATTCATTATCGCAATTAGAGGAAAAATTAGTTCCGCTTTATCTGTTTCACCGTTTTCAGGTTGAGGCTGCAGTGAAACTTATAGCCGGTGTTGATTACGAATACGAAACACGTGGTGATTCACCCGTAAAAGGCGCACAAGTCGTTAATAAAAAAACACAGCAAGAAGCGGTAAACGCCATTTTTGCAACGCTTAAGCCAAGTAACTTATTACTTCCTGAATCGGTACTATCGCTAATTCCGCCAAAAGCGTATGGCGAGTCTAAGTCGCGCGAGAGCATAGTGGGGCGCACAGGGTTAACGCTCGATGCAATGGCATTACCCGAGGTTGCAGTGCAGCACAGCTTGTCGCTTTTATTAAATGCACAGCGTTTAAACCGCCTAGCGCAGCAGCAAGCACGTAGTAATGACTTTTATAGTTTAGATGAGTTACTTGAGGAGCTATATGGCCAAGTGTTTAACGCGTCATCACCTAATACGATGACAGGTAAAATAACTCAGCGCGTGCAATTTTTAACTGCAAAAGCCATGGCTGATTTAGTAGCAAGCGATAGTGCAAGCCCTGAAGTACAGGCGCAGCTACGTTACTACTTAGTTAAGTTGAGTGAAGACTTTAACCAAAACTCAATGCTGAGCCATACAAGTACTGGCGAGAGTGCGTTTAAGCAATATTTAGCTGAGCAAGTAAATCAGTTTTTAATTAAAGGGAAATGGCCAAACAACTTTAAAGTGCTGCCAATCCCGCCGGGCTCACCAATTTAGAATAAAAAGTAGAAGCGCTTAGTTTAAATCAATCATTTAATCAATTACAAAGCAAAACACCGAGTATATTTATACTCGGTGTTATTTTATTCTAAAAACGAATACGTACTCTAAGATTTTATTTGCACTAAATCGTAATCGGCCATACCAGGTACTATTGCCTGTAAGCGAGACTCGGTTACATCGAGTGCATTTAAACATTCGCAATACTCAGAAGCCTTAAGCTCTAATTGATGCGCCTTTTTTTGTAGCGACTTATCAATTTCTCTTGAGATAATATCCATGCGTTGCCCCATGTCGTTAATGCGATCTTCTATATTACCTTCACGCGATTTAAACGCATCTCCAAGTGATACCAAAATAGCACCTAACGATCCATGAACAGCAGAGTGAATTTGCTGGCTGATCTCTTTAGTGAAAAAATCATCTATTTGCGAAAGTGATTGAGGAGCTATAAAAAAGAAGTCATCTCCGCGCTTAAACTTATCCATTAGCGCGCGCTCTACATACTGCAATTGTGTTTTAAGTACTTCAGGTTCTTTGTCTGACATACCTTCAACTACGTGTTCAATAGCGCTTAAACCTAAGTTAACACCATCGGTAGCAAGGTTTACTAATTCGGGGACTGTGTGGCGAATACCATTACTAAACTGTTCGAGTACTTTGCTTTCGTCATCACTTAAATCAACCCAATAACCGCGAATAAACAGTTGGTTATTGTTATTAATTTGGACACGAGTTTGGCCTTTATCTAATATGCGAATTGCATCGTCAGTAATAATTAAACCATGACGTAATTCAACATCGCATTGGGCTTGAGCAAAGACACTAGTGCTTGAGAGCGCTATGGAAAACGCCAATATCGAACGAGATAGAAACGCCATAAACACCTCAAAAAGACTAAAATGGAAGGCGAGTAGGTTAACAAAAAAACAACTTTATGCAAGGGAAAATAAACCTATCAACTATCTCACAGAATAGTTGTATAGAGTGCAGCTTGAGTTTTTAGATATGGTTATGTTGGGCAAAATCAACAGTTCAACAAAGGGCTTAATATATAGCTAGAGAGGGTAGAAGTGGCTCATAGTAAAATAAGAACACGTGGTTTTTAAATGAAGTTTAAAAAGGTACAGCTATTTATATCAATTAAGCTTAATAGCCGACTCTAAATTTACTCTGGAGTCGGCTCAAAAGACTAAAAACTAAATATTTAGTGTGAAACCACTATTAAGCGAATTGCATCAAGTTGTAACTGCGTTTTTTCAATATACGTAGTTAGGTCGTTACGTTGCTTATCGTAGAAGGTAATTTCTTCTTGGCGAATATTCGGATTAATTTGCTTCAGGGCAACAAGTCGCTCTTGCTCTTCACTGAGTGATGTTTGCATTTTAGCAAGTGACGCTGCGCGAATAACTTCAAGTTTTTCTTGTGCCATATCTTTAGCGGTAGTGATCATTGGGTGAACAGCGCTTTGTAGTGCACCTGCAAGCTTACTTGCTGTTTGGCGGCCTACGGCTGATAACTGCTGATTAAAGCCTTCAAATGCCACGTTTTCACCTAGGTTATTACCTGCTTTATCGAGCAATATACGAATTGGTGTAGGCGGTAAAAAGCGACCAACTTGTAATACTTTTGGTGCCATTGCTTCTGCAACAAAAATAAGCTCAACAAAAAAGGTACCAGGCGGTAACTTTTTGTTTTTAAGTAATGCTACTGATGCGCTACCAAAGTCGTCGTCACAAATCATATCCATGGTGCCTTGCACCATAGGGTGATCCCAGCTGATAAAGTGTACATCTTCTTGCGAAAGTGCAGTGTCGCGATCAAAGGTAACCGTCATACCGTCTTCTTTAAGCGATGGGAACGATGCATTTAACATATGTTCCGTTGGCTTTAAGATAATGGTGTTTTCGCCTTTATCTTCTTGGCTTACGCCAAATGTGTCAAACACGTTGATCATGTAGCTTGGCAATTCAAACTGGTTATCGAGTTTTTCTATATCAGTCACAAGCGAGTCGGCAGCACCTTGACCCGATGAATGTAGCTCTAGTAAACGATCTCGTCCGCTTTCCATTTTTTTACGCAGTACCGCATTTTGTTGTGCTACTTGCTCAAGTAATGGATCGAGTTCGTCTTCATCGCAGTTATGCGCAGAAATATATTCAAGTAGGTCATCACGGAACTCTTTATAAAGCATTTGCCCCGTTGTTGATGTAGATTCGAATGCATCTAGACCTTCGTTATACCAACGTAGCAGTACTTCTTGAGCGGTGTTTTCAAAATATGGCACATGAATGTTCACATCTTGTGTTTGGCCTATACGGTCTAATCGACCAATACGTTGCTCGAGCAAATCTGGGTTTAGTGGTAAATCAAACAACACTAAGTGATGCGAGAACTGGAAGTTACGACCTTCTGAGCCAATTTCTGAACACAGTAATATTTGTGCATTATCGTACTCGTCTGCAAAAAATGCAGCAGCGCGGTCACGCTCAATAATCGACATGCCTTCGTGAAATACCGACGCTTTAATTGCTTCACGTTCACGCAGTATTTGCTCAAGGCTGATAGCTGTTTCAGCTTTAGCACATATAAGCAGTACTTTTTCGCGCTTAAGTGTTTTAAGGGTGTCGATTAACCAATCTACACGTGGATCGAATAAACCCCAGCTTGCGCTTTCGCCTTCAAATTCTTGAAATATTTTTTCAGGAAACAGAGCACGGTGTGCACTTAGTTCAGGGTTTTGAATGCCGCCCATGTTACCAAGAACCGACATAGCCGTTTTATACTGCTTTGGCAATGCCATTGGGTAGGCGTGTAATTTACGACTAGGGTAGCCATCAATGCCGCTGCGGCTATTTCTGAATAATATACGACCTGTGCCGTGGCGATCGAGTAGCATGTTAAGTATTTCTTTACGCGCTGGTAAATCACCTTGCTGTGCTTTTTCAAGAATATCAGTAATGTCGGTTTCTTTTAATAGCTCAATTAGCGTGGCTTTGGCTGCGTCGTCCAGAGCTTGCTCTTGCAGTAATTGATTTGCAGCTTGCGCTACGTCTTTATAATTTGCTTCTTCTTCTTTAAACACGTCGTAGTCGTAAAAACGATCCGGATCGAGTAATTGTAAACGCGCAAAGTGACTGCTGTGACCAAGTTGATCAGGCGTTGCTGTAAGCAAAATAAGACCCGGAATATCTTGGCTAAGCTCTGCCATACGTTGGTATTCTGAGCTTGGCTTGCCGTTATTGATACTTAGGTGGTGGGCTTCATCTATTACTAAAAGGTCCCAATCAGCAAGCGTTGCTTGTTCAAACCAACGTTTTTTCTTGGTTAAAAACTCAAGGCTGGTAAGTACTAGTTGCTCTGTATCAAATACGTTTGGAGAATCTGCAAACGCTTCATCGCAGCGCTCTTCATCAAAAATAGAAAAACGTAAGTTAAAGCGGCGTAGCATTTCTACTAACCATTGGTGTTGTAGATTTTCAGGCACCACAATAAGTACGCGGCTTGCACGGCCACTAATAATTTGTTGATGTAGTATCATGCCCGCTTCAATTGTTTTACCAAGGCCTACTTCATCTGATAAAAGTACGCGTGGGGCAAAACGTTTACCCACTTCTTGTGCAATATAAAGCTGGTGCGGAATAAGATTAGCACGCTGACCAATTAAACCTTTAATAGGCGATTGTTCACGTTCAAATTTATGTAACCACGTTTGGTAGCGAAGTGTGTAGCGATCAAAACGATCTACTTGGCCTGCAAATAAACGATCTTGTGGTTTATTAAATTTAATAAAATGATCTAAAAAGGTTTCTTTAAGTTTAGCCGTTTCGCCATTATCAACACGGGTGCCGTGATAGCAAAGTAACTCGCCTTGTACTTCAATAGACTCTACTTCTAATTCCCATTCTTCAACGCTTTTGATCACATCGCCAGGATTAAATGCCACACGGGTAACAGGTGCTTCTGCACTAGAATAAACACGGTTTTCACCACTGGCAGGAAATAATATGCTGACCTGACGGCCTTCAATGGCAACAACGGTGCCTAATCCTAAATCTGACTCTGTATCACTGATCCAACGCTGACCTAAGGAAAAATTCATGTATGTCTCGTCTATGATGAAAAAGGCGGCTATGTTACCTGTAAGCTAACACCACTGCAAGGCGCTATTTGGCTCACTTTTAATTAATTTTGTAAGTGTTAATTATTACTATTAAAACAGCTTGTCTATGACTCTTTTTTAGGTAAATCAAAACTAATTACAGTTTGTAATAAAACGGACTTTTATGACAAATAGACTAAACTTACATTATGCCTTAGCAATTAAGTATTGCAGGTTTAAGTTTTGCCCGTTTTACTTAGTTATTTTGGTATAGCATAAAAATCATAAAACGTAAGGAAAGTGCTATGGAAAAAGCTTCGAACCTTGAAAGTAAAATGTATGTGCTAGATACCAACGTACTACTTCACGAACCACTCGCTTATTTGTCTTTTCAAGAGCATGACGTTGTAATTCCGATGACGGTGCTTGAAGAACTTGACCATATAAAAGACAGAAAACACGACGTAAGCCGTGATGCGCGCGTCGCTATTCGTGGATTAGATGAAGTTCTTAAAAATGCAACGCCCGAACAAATGCTACAAGGCGTGGCGCTGCCGAGTAACAAAAAGGCAAAAGCGAGCTCTGCAGGTACCCTCATTATTGTAAACGACCATTTATTTGCCGACTCTATTTCTGGTTTGCCTGGTAACGAAAACGACCATCGTATTATCAATTGCGCCGTGTACTTACAAAAGCAGCACAGTGATTCAAAAGTAATACTTGTTACAAAAGACATAAACATGCGTTTAAAAGCCAAAGGCGCCGGACTTAAATATGTTGAGGATTACCGCACCGACCAACTTATTGACGATATAAGCTTACTCACTAGTGGTTATAAAAAAATTGAAGGTGATTTTTGGGATCATGTAGGGGAGTGTAATACGCAGCAACACGGACGCGATACGTTTCATCATGTGCCTAAAAACTTAATCCCTGATGTATTTTGTAATGAATATTTACTTGATGGAGGGGATCAGTTTGCGGCGCGTGTTAAATCGTACGATGACGAGCACATAATGCTCAAAGATATTGGTGTTGAGCGTTTAATGCATCAACAAGCATGGGGCGTTAAGCCCAAAAATATTTATCAAGGGATGGCATTAGATGCACTACTGGATACAAGTATTGAGCTTGTTATTTTAACAGGACCAGCAGGGTGTGGTAAAACCTTGTTAGCACTTGCCAGCGCCCTTGAAATGGTCATCGAAAAAGGTATTTACGATAAAGTAATAGTTACCCGTAATACGCCAGAAATAGCAGAGTCTATAGGCTTTTTACCAGGCACTGAGGAGGAAAAAATGGCGCCATGGCTTGCAGCTATCACTGATACGCTGGAGGTATTGCACAAAGGCGACGAAAATCCAATATCGAGTCGAAATTACATAATGGAGAAGGCTAATGTACAGTTTAAATCGGTTAACTTTATGCGCGGGCGTAGCATTCAAAATGCAGTGGTAATTTTAGATGAGAGCCAAAATTTAACGGCATCTCAGCTTAAAACGATTATTACTCGCTGCGGCGAAGGTACTAAATTAATTTGTACAGGTAACTTGGCGCAAATTGATAGTAACTATTTAACGCCAGTAACATCGGGCTTGACGTACATAGTAGAGCGCTTTAAAAACTTTGAAGGCAGCGCAACAATAAACCTCAACGGTGTTGTGCGTAGTCGCTTAGCGTCGTTTGCAGAAGAAAATTTATAACTTGCGCTTAACAAATTGGCTCGATAGTCTATCGATTGATTTTCGAGCCAAATGGCAGGCAGTACATTGAATTTTTTACCTCTGAAGCATTATTATCGTTCATTATTTATTGCGCTGTTAGTGCCATTGATTGTCGCTTTTTTACTGTGCTTGCACTTATATAATATAAAGCTTGAGCGGACGGTTGAAAAACGCCAAGCTGACTTTACAAATGTTTCAGCGCAAGTTACCCACGGGATGGACTCGGTGAGTAATCTACTTACCACCATGTTTAACTTATACGAGCAAGCGACTTATCCCAAAATAAACCAAGATTTGCTCGAAGGTATAAATCAATATGATGGTTACTATTATCGTCATTTTATTGATCAAAGTACGGAAATTGTAGGTAAAGGTGAGTTTGCGTTATCTGCTAAGGCATTAATGCAGTGGCAGCAGGCTATTACATTAGGGCCTTCGTTTAATACAACGCTTGCGTTAATGCAGTCATTATCTGCTGTAGCGTATGTTGATGATAATGGTTTTGCTTATGTAAGCAGGCACAACAAAAGCCAAAGTTTAATGCTTACTGAAATTTTAAATGGAAAATTTAAGCCAAAATTTGCGCAAAACAAACTTACTTCAAGCCCTATTGTTAAAGTGAATGACAATTCGTATTTTGCTATTGGTCGACAACGAAGCACTGGCTCAGCCGATTACATTATTTTAATTTATGATGTTCAAGCAATTTCTGGGTGGTTAAAAAAGGTGTCACCGAACAGTGGTGAATACGTTTTTATGAACCAATCGCATCAAATTATCGCCAGCTCTAAACAGATAATAGAGCAAGCGACTGCGTTAAAAAATTATTGGCCAGACTTGGCCGATCATCAGAGTCAAAAAACAGTATTAACTAGTGATAGTAATTACTTTATGCAGCCTATGGATGCGTTACCTATTCACGCAGCATTTTACGAGCACAAACCCCAATTAATAAGCTCAATTAAGTATGAGATATTACTAGAGTTTACTTTTTTAACGCTATTTTTAAGTATTATGTTTGGCGTGTTTTTTTGGTTAAGTCAGCGCATTTTTATAAAGCCGATGACTCACTTAATGTCATACCTTGAGAGTAACGGGACACAACAAGAAGAGCAGCTAAATTACAAAGTACCACTGAGCTGGCAACCTTGGTTTTCTAAAGTGAAGCGTGTATTTACTAAAAACAAACAGTTAGTTGATTCATTACAAAGTGCAAATAAAGCTCTGGACGACCAAGTTCAGCTGCAATCAGAAAAACTAAGCCGCAGTTACGAAGCGAAAGAGCGCCACTTAGCTTTACTCAACACTATGCTAAACAGTGTGCCAGACCTTATTTACTTTAAAAATATTGATGGATCATTCTTAGGATGCAATAAAGCATTTGAGGCATATATCGGTAAAGATCAAACTGCATTAGTTGGTAAATATGTAGATGATTTAGGTGATAACGATCAGCAAATAAATGCGCTTGAAAAACAAGTATTACAAAACAGAAATAGTGTTGAACAGCGAATAGAAACTGATACAAAATCGTATCAACTTACTATTGCTCCTTTTTATAACGAGCACCAACACCTGTTAGGAACCATGGGCATTGGTCGCGATATTACCGAGCAGCAACAAACATTATTGGCCTTAAAATCATCTGAATCTAAATTTAGAAGTGCAATTGAATTTGCGGCTAACTGCGTGGTTTTACTCTCGCTTGAGCACACAATATTACAAGTTAATAAAGCAGCAAGAAAGCAGTTTTCTGATCAGCCAGTACTCGTTGGGGAGCAGTTAAAAGCATTATTTGATGACTCCCAATGGCAGCAAATAAAAAGCACTTTAGCGCAATTGCTAGATGACAAAAAACGCGTATATCATTTAACGCTTGCTCAAGGGGGCTTAACAAGCTGGTTGCAACTAAGTGTATCGCTTGTCTGGGATGAAAACCGCGATCCAGCTTATTATGTTATACACATTCAGGATGTGAGTGCCTTAACTAAATCAAAACTAGATGCCGAACGAGCAACCCTAGCTAAAAGCCGCTTTATAGCCAATTTAAGTCATGAAATACGCACCCCTTTGAACGCTGTTTTAGGGTTGCTTGATATGTTAATTGAGCAAGGCTTAACGCAAAAGCAATTACAACAAACGGATCAAGCTAAGCATGCAGCACAAAGCTTGTTATTAATGCTTAATAGAATGCTTGATTTTGCGCGTATTGAAGGTTCGCAAACCGATTTAAAACAAGCATCTTTTAGCATGGTTGAGCTGGTAGATATTTGTGAAAGCTTAACGGCTCCATTGTGCGAAGGAAAAGGTATTGAGTTTTTTATTGATATTGACCCGCGAATAGCACCTGATTTGATATGCGACAGTATACGTTTGCAGCAAATATTAGGTAACTTATTAACTAATGCCGTTAAGTTTACAAAAACAGGTTCCATTACTTTAAAAATGGAACTTATTGAAAGCGATAGCCTAGAGCAACAGCATATTTGCTTTAAAGTAATCGATACTGGCATGGGTATAGATGAAGCTGATCAAAGTCGCTTATTCGATGCTTTTACTCAAGGTGATGAATCTTCAACCCGCATACACCAAGGGGTTGGGCTAGGTTTAGCTATTGTTAAACATGCAGTATCGTTAATGGGTGGGGAGATTGCTTTAAAGAGTAAAAAAGGCCACGGCAGCGAATTTTATTTCAGTATTAGCTTTTTAGTTGATACCACTAAAAACACAGTGTTACCGACTAATACATTGGCTATTTTATCTGATCAAAGTAAAGAGCTTAAGCAGGTGACAAATGCATATAACGAACTTGCTAATATTAATTTAGATGAGGTACTAAAATACCCAATTAAGCTCTCTAATACTCAAAAAATAATAATTGATGCAGCTGACTTACCTGCACTTTTAAATGTTGAAGCGATTAATGATTCGTTATCAGCTAAAGAAACATCGGTAATTATTATTAATCATCAGCACACACTTAATTTACCGACAAGCGAGCACTTAGCTGCGCATCACGTTAAAGCATCGGCATTAGGGCAAAGGCTATTTAGTTTGAACTCTCAGCAAAAGCCTATAGTTAATACAAGTGCCGCAGTACACAGTGCAACTGAAAGTAAAGCTGATATATCGGGTCTACTTGTATTAGCAATTGATGATAATCAGCTTAACTTAGAAATAATTAGCAGTGTTCTGCGCCAAGCAAACGTAAATGTTGTTAAGGCTTTAAGCGCATCAATTGGTATGGAATTATTGCAAGTTTTGAAGCCTGACTTAATATTGATGGATGTGCAAATGCCGAAAATCGATGGCTGTCAAGCAACCGCTTTGATTCGTCAACAGTTTGACGCAAAGCAACTGCCTATTTTTGCTTTAACGGCTCATTGTGAACCTGCTGATGTAGAACGTTCTTTAAAGTGCGGCATGAATAAACATTTAACTAAACCGGTTGTTGCTAAAGTACTTATTGATGCAATTGCTGATTTAAACTTAGTTAAACCAAGCTTTTTTGAAAAATCATTTGCTTTAACGCAGTTTAGTATGGATGAAAAACTACTTAATACGATGATTGATAAGTTTGCTAGCTTGTGTGAAACCCAGCTATCGCAACTAGAAGAAACAACCAATAAGGATGATTTGGTACGTTTAGTGCATAGTATCAAGGGTGTAGCAGGTAATTTAGGTTTTAGACGATTATCACATTGTGCTTTATTGTGTGAAAGAACGCTTAAAACAACTAATAAGCCTATTGAGATTACACTACAAGAGCTTATCATACAGCTAGAACAGGTAATTGTTTTTATAAAAGGGCTAGGGGTTAGGGATGTCGAAAAGAGCTAAAGTACTTATTGTGGATGATGATCCAATCAACAGATTAGTACTTGAAAAAACACTTAAAGCAGAACACGACGTGTTCTTAGTTGAAAGTGGTGAAAAAGCACTGACCTTTGTAAAAACAGCGCAAGTTGATTTAATAATCCTTGATGTAATTATGCCTGGAATTGACGGCTATCAAGTACTTGTGGAGCTTAAAGAAAACCCAATAACTCAGTCTATTCCTATTATATTTATATCAGCCAATCGTAGCCATGATGATGAAGCAAAGGGCTTAGAGCTCGGTGCAATGGACTACATAACCAAGCCATTTAGCCCTTCTATTGTTCGCGTTAGAGTGCGCAACCAACTCCTCATAAAGCAAAAAAATGATTTGCTAGAAATGCTAGCTTCGATAGATGGCTTGACTGAAATACCAAATAGACGCTACCTTGATGAAAACTTATCTCGAGAATGGCGCCGCAGCAAGCGAAGTGGAACACCGCTATCGGTGTTACTTATGGATATAGACCACTTTAAACGTTACAACGATTGCTACGGACACCGTGCTGGCGATGAGTGTTTAAAGAATGTTGCGCAAGCACTTGCAGCTCAATGTGAACGTGGCAGTGACTTTATTGCTCGTTATGGCGGAGAAGAATTTGCTGCTGTGCTACCAGGAATTGATAAGCATGAAGCTATGGAGTTTGCTAATAAATTACGCAATGCTGTAAATGCTTTGAATATAGAACATAAAGCTTCATTAAATGCAGACCACATCACTATAAGTATAGGTATTGCCACTACACAAAGTGGTAAAGTGTATGCTGAGCAAGCATTATTAGAAGAGGCCGATTTAGGCTTATATGCCGCTAAAGATGCAGGGCGAGATAGAATAGTCGCACGCTAAAAACTTAATATACAAAAACGCCAATATTCATATATTGGCGTTTTTGTATATTAAGTTTTTTATTGGTTACTGCGTGATCATACCTAAAGCGGTGTCACCAATGCCCACCAACTTATCATTTTTAAATACAAGTGGCGTACATTCATCTTTTGTTGTTTTTGAATCTGAATGCTTGCTATGCGTTACATAAAAAAGTACTTGGTATACATCGTCATCTTTTTTTAATAGCTCAGTGAAATTAGGCGTTTTTAATTGCGTTAAAACAGACTGGTAGCTGCTATCCATTTTTAGCTCCGATATAACTTCACGATTATTTTTATGCTGTGCTTGCCAGCTTGATGAGTTTTTCCCTGCCCAATGAGTCTCAGCTTCGCCATCTGACACGGCAATAACACAGCCTGTTAAAAATGGAGCGATTAAAGCGGCTGCTAAAAGTGATTTTTTCATTTTTATTTACCTTAATAAGATTTTTAATTGGTTATTAACTGTATTAAAGCAAAGAGTAGACCATATTGATAAGTTGTTATGAATCAGATTGTTAAGTCAGTTAAGCTGTTTTTATCTAATAAAATATTAAATATATTAGTAAAAACAGCCATTTTTTAGCTTATTTGATTACTACAATAAAATGATTAAACCAAGCGGTTGCGTGATTCACCTTTAGTAAATGCCGCAATATTCAAACTTACTTCATTAATTAAACGCACAATAGATTCAGTACTTGCCCATGCAATATGTGGAGTAAGTAATAAGTTATTGCCTGTGTAATTAGCAAGTGGATTTGAAGCTTCAGCAGGTTCTTTAGTTAGTACATCAACACCCGCTCCAGCAATTAGGTTTTGCTTAAGCGCTGTTGCTAAGTCGGCTTCGTTAATAATACCACCACGTGCTGTATTAATAATTATAGCGCTTGGCTTCATCATTTTAAGCTCATTAAGTGCGATTAAATTACGTGTTTCATCTGTAAGCGGGCAGTGTACGCTGATTATATCGGCTGTTTTAATGACGTCTTCAAAAGGCGTACGACCATCGCGACATTTAACCCCTTTACGCTCTGCAACAATAACATTAGCGCCAAATGCCTCAGCCACTTTAGCAACGCCTTTGCCTAGCGTACCGCCGCCTATAATGGCAAATGTTTTACCTTGCAAGTCGTTAAAGCTGTAATCGAGTATGCAAAACATTTCACTTTTTTGCCATGCGCCTTGCTGGCAATCCGCCTGATAGCGGTGGGTGTTACCCAGTAAGTTAGTAATTAAAGAAAATGTATGTTGAACAACTGAAGGGGTTGAGTAGCCAGCTACATTAGTTACGGCAATACCAAATTCTTTAGCGGCTTCTAAATCAACATTATTAGTACCGGTTGCACTTACGCAAATTAATTTCAGTTGTGTTAGCTGACTAATTGTATCGCGATTCAAAACTGCTTTATTAGTGATTAATACATCAGCGCCTTGGCAATGCTCAATAACTTGCTCTGGGCTGGTAAGTTCATAAGTCGTTAATTTACCAAGTTGTTCTATACACGAAAGAGATGTTTTAGCTAACGTTGCGTTATCAAGAATAGTAATGTTCATTATGAGCCCTAAAATAAGTGGATCTGAAAGAGTTAAAATCGTAAAAAAGAGGCTTACGATCCATCAAAAATCTAAAATATGGGCTTAAGGTACTACGAAATAAAGGCTTTGTTAATGCTATTACTACCAAATGATTAGAGGGCTATGTAGTAGTGGTCTGCCCACTAGCAGATTGAGAACATGGTATTTTGCTAGACTGATCAGTTTTTTTGCACTTATAAGCAAGCCTGTGGTCATAGAAGGTAATTAAACTCGGCTTTAAAGCAAGTTGCTAAAATAAAAAATCGTTTTTTTGGTTATTTCGCATTTTAGATTGGCTGAGTTATAATCGGATATAGACATAAACGGTGCGCTTTAGCGTGCCGTTTTTTAACATTGTAGATGTAGTAATGAGTGAATTAGAAGATAAATACGCAGATATACGCCCATACAACGACGACGAAGTTGCGGCGTCGCTTACACGTTTGATTAACGATGATGCGTTTATTGATGTAATAGCAAAGTATAATTTACCGCGCTTTTTATCGGCAGTGCCTTTTATTGCACGTCCAATGGTAAGAAGTCAGTTACGCAAAAAATGGGGCAAAGTAAGCACCGTTGAAGATGTGCAAAATGAAGTGGCGCAATACTTAGATAAACTAGTGAAGCGCACCACATCAAAAGTTACCTTTTCTGGGCTAGATCAGTTAGACGCTAATCAGGCCTATTTATTTATTTCAAACCACAGAGACATAGTGCTTGATCCTGCATTAGTTAATTGGGGTTTATATCAGCATAAAATGAAAACAGTGCGTATTGCTATTGGCGATAATTTATTGCAAATACCTTACATTACTGAGCTTATGCGTTTAAATAAAAGTTTCATTGTTAAGCGCTCTGCTAAAGCACCAAAAGAAATGTTAAAAGCATTAACCCAGTTATCGTCATATATCTATGACTCTTTAATCGGTGGAAATTCTATTTGGATTGCACAAAAAGAAGGGCGTGCAAAAGACGGTTTTGATCAAACAGATCCTGCCCTTTTAAAAATGTTGCAATTAAATGGACGTAAACAAAAGAAAGAATTTGGCGATTATATTAAAGAGTTAAAAATAGTGCCTGTTTCTATTTCTTATCAATATGAACCGTGTGCAATTGCTAAGGCTAAAGAGCTTTATCATAAACAGCATCATGGTGAATATATTAAGTCAGCGGGTGAAGATATTGCCAGTATTGTTGAAGGTTTTAGTTCAGCTAAAGGGCATGTGCATTTAGCATTTGGACAGCCAATCGAATCTAAATGTGATAGTGCTGAAGAGCTTGCTAAAACAATTGATAGGCAAATTGTAGATTCGTTTTATTTGCACCCAGGTAATTACATTGCTGGTGGCTGTAAAGAGGCGGTAATAGACTCTCCAGATACAGCGACGTTTGAACAGCGTTTAGCCTGTGTACCAGAAGAGTTAAAACCGTTAGTGCTGGCCATGTACGCTAAGCCATTTCACCGTAAAACAGAGATAAATACCAATAGCTGTGAGTATTAATAATCCCAGCTCAACAAAACTAAGCAGCAATTAAATTGCTGCTTTTTTTTTGCTCAAAAATAACGCTATACTAATACCTCCTCTTCACCTGGGCGGTACTTATGCATGCAACAAATTGAAATATTTGATATTCCAAGTCCTTGCAAAAGTATTTGCTTAGTTAACAACAGAGGGTATTGCAAAGGGTGTTATCGTAGTCGGGATGAGCGCTTTTCGTGGAATACCTTATCGAACGACCAAAAAAAGAAGGTGCTTAGTTTGTGCCAGCAGCGCTACAAGCGCTACCTTCAAAAAAAGCAGCAAAATGCAGTGCCAATCACGCAGGCGCAGCAGCAAGGGTTCGACTTTTAAAAGCTTAATCCATATTTGGCTCTTAGTGCGTACACAGTGCCATTGTTAGTTAGGTTAATTAATGACATTTTAAGCTTTTCTACTAAGTTTTCATTACGTTTATTTAAATAATGATAAAGCGGATAAGTACTCAATACTTCTTTTACAAAACAGCCTTGAGGTGACGGGAGCTCATTATTTTGCATTATAAAGTTAATCATCAAAGCTCCCTGTACTTTTTTCTGAGCAAGCAAATTAAGTTGGGTATTCATGCTTTTAACTTTAATAATATTCCCTGCAAACTGTGTGCTTGCTAAATAATGTTCTTGCACAGGGTAGCCATCAACAATTGCGACGCTATCGAGCTGTTCTAAACTGTTAGGTAAACAGTTTTTATATAATACTAAGTCAAACTTAAATAGCTCATAATCGACTCTAATTAAGTTTTCGTAATTTTCTTCAACGCTTGCATCTCTTCCTAACTGCCCATCAAGTACGCCATTATTTGCAGCGAGTAAAGCATTTTGGTGACTAAAATCGATTATATGTATTTTAAAACCGATATCTGCGTATGCTAACTTTAATAGCTCTAAGGCATAATCAGCTTGAGGTGTACTTTGCGGACGATTAAAAGTGAGGTTGTATTGATGACTAAAACAAGAGGCGCTAAAAAATAAATTTACCAATAATAATAAGATACTAAAATGTCTATTCATTATCAGTTCCAATTACTACAGAAATAAATAAAATAAGACGCGTATAATAACAAGGAGATTACCTCTTGCCCAGTTTAGAGGGGGAATCAAATAATCTTAAAAGCGAATGAGGAAGTATTGTGAGTTTTAATTTATGCCTATTACCACGTGAAGAAAAATATCAAATTCAGTTAGATTATGAAGCGTCTTTTTGGGCGTATCAAATTAAGCGTAATAAAAAAACGAGAGAGCAAGTTTACAACACAATCCACAGCCGCCCAGTGGCAGAGCAAATGGTTTTGAAACAAAAATTTGAACAGTATTTAGCGCTAATGCTTAGCTAAATATCGATATAAAAATGTATAAAGTTGAAGTGTTAAATGAACTAAAAACCCCACTTGTGAATAAATTCTACAAAAAGCACAGCGTAAGAGGGCGTGCTAATAAACAAGATAAGGTATGGGTTACTTACTATAATAATGAAATAGTGGCAGCATGTAGGTTACAAGATAAAACAGAGTTTTTATTTTTATCTACCATGTTTGTTGCGCTGGAACATCGCGGTAAAGGGATTGCAAAACAATTGCTTTCAACACTCTTAAAGTCGCAAAATAGAGAGATAAAGACCTTCGCATATGAAAACGTAGCTGATTTATATTGTGCTATTGGTTTTAACCAGGTGTTAACATATACTCTTGCTTTACAAGTACTTTTTGATACTTACAAACATCGAAATATAGTCGCTCTAGAGTACCCATAATAATAAATAATAATATGGAATAAGCATGAGTAAATACGTTAATGGGATCATTAGTTGCTTTGTAGTTTTAATAACTATTCTAAGTTGCCAAGTAGGGGCACAAGTAAAACGTTTATCTCCTAGCGAAGGCTTATCACAAAGCTACGTTAATACAATGCTTATAGACACTAACGGTTACCTTTGGCTTTCGACAGAGGCCGGGCTTAATCGTTATGATGGCTATCAAGTTATTCCAATAAACGGCCCTAATGGTGAGTTAGAAGAGGCGATCATCGATCGTATTTACCAAGACCCTCAAGGGCACATTTGGATAGCCTCTTTACTTGCAGGCCTGTTTAGATACGACCCCGTAACAGATTCATATCAGCAATTTCTAGAAAAACCGACCAGTGAAGAAGAAATTATCAATCAGTCTGTTTTTAGTATGGTGGCCGTTGATAAAAAAACACTTTGGATTGGGCGAGGCCGCGATTTTGCAAAGCTTGATATCGCAACCGGAAAAATAACAACTATTTTTGAGCTTCCGGCTAAATATAAAAATACCCTTGTGAGAAAGCTGTTTGCCTACAATGGTTATATATTTATAGGTACAAGCCATGGTGCATACGTATTTGATATTGCCACCGAGCAAGTTAGACCTCTACAGCATTTAAAAGGTGAAGCTGAGCATATTTACCAAAATAATGTGAAGTCTTTCGCATTAGGTGAAAATAAACAGTTGTTAGTAGGGGCGGTACAAGGCTTATACGAAGTTGATATTAGTAACTTATCAAAAATGTTTGAACGCCCAGATTTACCTTTTAAAAGTAAGGTATTACTAAGTGACTTAAATGTTTGGAGCATAGTAAACGAACACGGAACAATAGATTTAGCTACCGACAAAGGCTTGTTTAAATTTGATTTAAACACAAAAGAGATGATTAAAAATACTCGAATAGCCAAAAGTAAGTACACACTTGCCGATACCAGTATTATTGATATGGCTAAAGATAAATCGGGTGGTACATGGGTTGCGACTAAGACTGATGGAGCGTTTTACTTATCTCACGACAGCTATCATTTTAATAATGTCGATGGCACTTTGCTCGGGGGGGATGGTTTATCACATCACTCTATCTGGGGGATTACCGAATATAAAGACAAGCTTTGGCTTGCAACGCATAACGGTATTACCGAGGTTGATTTAAAAACAAATATTGGTAAAGCTTATTTAAAAGACTACAAAGTCGACTTACTCACCACTGAGTTTACCGTATATGAAATAACGCCCTATAAAGATAATTTATGGCTTTATACAAACCGTGGTTTATTTATTTTTGACCCTGTAACGCATCAAGTTAGCGAACCAAAAGTGCATAACCCTGCTGATCAAGAGCTGATTACTGGTAGAGTGCATGGCGTTACACTAATGCCAAATGGCGATCTATACTTTGTGCACTCAGATCATGGGGTATTTATATACAATATAGATTCTCAAGTAATAACGCGTCTGGGTGGCCAGTTTGACCAGTTTGAACCCTTTTTAGCTCATGGCTTTTTACCCGCGTTGAGCAATAAGCCAGACTCGCCACTATTTTTTAATGCTGGAATTTTATATCAAGTAAACCCAAGTGATTTAGCACTTAAAATGATTTACAAAGTGCCAAAGCAGCACGAAAACGTAGCCATTAGCGTGCTTTCTTATTTAATTGATAACAACAATATATTGTGGATATCACTTTCTAATTTTGGCTTGATAGGCCTTGACGCATCTACTTATCAATTAGTACATACAATCGATTTAGAGAGGAATAAATTAGGCACATTGCTTTACGATATGGTGCTAGATGATGATGGCATGATCTGGATGAGTAGCCATAAAGGCATTTGGCGATTAAACCCAGAAACACTTCATTTTCAACAATTTTCTACGTCAGAAGGGTTACTCTCTGCTGAGTTTAATAGTAACGCCATGGCACAGCTTAAAGATGGCCATATTGCGTATGGTAGCTTAAAAGGTTTTACTTATTTTCACCCAATGGAAAACCAAAATTACCAGTCACTTATTGATCACGTAAATATTACGCGAGTTGATTTAATGTCACGAGATCTATCGCTTGATTTAAAACAGCCTCTTAACGAGGTTGTGTTAAACCATGATGATATTGGGCTTGAAGTGGCATTTTCGGCTATGGCATTTAGTAATCAAGAACGCATTATTTATGAGTATCAACTCGATAACGGACAAAAAAGTTATACTCGAAATAACAACCGCGTATTGTTTCCAAAATTGAATCCAGGTAATTACCAATTAAAAGTTTGGGCTAAAGACCCCCTGACTGGCGAATATACCTCGCCTGCTATTTTAAAAATAAAAGTAAAGTATCCGCTTTGGCGTGCACCTTATTTTATGGTGCTTTACGCCATGCTGTTTATTGGTTTTGTTGCTATGTGGGTTATGCGCCGTAATAAAATTCAGCGTATTTTATTGGCAGCAAATAAAGAAAGTAAAGAAAGCGAAGCGCGTTTAAAATTAGCACTTGAAGGCAGCGAATCGGGTGTCTGGGATTGGGAGTCGAGCAACCCAAGCATTTACCAACCCCGCTTAGCGAGTGAGTTAAGCTACGAAAATGAAACCGTAAGCCTTGATGAATATTTATCTAAAATTCATCCGCAGGACAAACAGCTATTTCGCTTAGAGTGGCTTGAATTTTTATCTACCGATAAAGGCTACTTTAATTGTACCTACCGCCTGCGCCATGCAAAAGGCTATTGGCGCTGGTATAAGGACTTTGGAAAAGTAGTTGAGTGGGATGATAAAACTCCACAAAAAGTAGCGGGTACTTATACAAATATGACCCGTGAGATGGTGTTTGAAGAACACGCTTTACTATTTACGGCAGCATTTGAGCAAACACGTGATTGGGTGTTTATACTCGATAAAAACTTAAATATTCGGGCTTCTAATAAATCACTGCAAACCGCCTTTAACTTCTCCGCTGAGTCGTTATCTAGCCGGACTTTAAATTTAGGTATATCGCGCAGCAATCGTTTTGATTATTTACGCATTATGCAAAAGCTATCTGTTGGGGAGCATTTTTCGTGCGAAGACAGTGTGGTTTTAGCTAATGGTGAATCGCGTCATGTACTTGTGAAAATAAGTGCAGTGGCCGATAACGAGCAGCGCCTTAATAGTTATGTCATTATTTTAACCGATATAAACGCACAAAAATCAGCTGAAAACGAGCTGCACCTATTGGCCAACTACGATGCCTTAACTGGGCTGCCAAATCGTACATTATTTAATGACCGCGTTGAACACGCCCTTGAACAAGCAAAACTGCATGGATGCAAAGTGGCTTTGTTACATATCAATATTAAACGTTTTAAATACTTTAATGACTCATTAGGGCACGAAGCGGCTGATGAGCTAATTAAAGAAGTTGCTGAGCGCTTAAAGTGCTCTTTGCGACCATCGGATAGTGTTGCGCGATTTGGTGGCGATGAGTTTGTCGTGTTAGTAGAAGATATTCATCAGATAGAGCAAGTACTTATAATATGTACTAAGTTGATGGATTGCGTGAATCAAAATATTGCGATTAATGGTCAAGTTGTAAACGTTAATTTAAGTATTGGTGTGTCGATATCGCCAGATGACGCAGAGCAAGGCCCCGCACTTTTAAAAGCTGCGAGCATAGCGTTATATCATGCAAAAGACTCTTTAGAAGGGCGCTACCAGTTTTATAAGCAAGAGATGAACCAGCATGTTCAAAGAGCGCTGCATCTTGAATCTCAGCTTACTAGAGCGTATCGAGAAGAAGAGTTTTGTAATTACTATCAGCCTATTATTAATGCTAAGAGCCAAAAAACAGAAGGCTTTGAAGTGCTGCTGCGTTGGCCCGAAAATAAACTAGTACAAACTCAAGAGTTTTCGCTGGCTGCAGAGGGGATAGGCTTAATTACAAAAATTATGCTGCAGACCTTTGCGCGCGCTTTATTGGAGTTAAAAGAGTGGCGAAAAGCCTCACCTAACCTGTATTTATCTATTAACTTATCAGCACTAGATTTTGAGTTTAAAGAACTCGTACCTGAAATTAAAAAAGCGTTAAATAATTCAGGTGTATCATCTGAGGCAATTGTTTTTGAAATAACCGAATCAATATTAATGCGTGATTCAAAAGAAGCGCTGCACAGCATGGAACAACTTAAAAAGTTGGGTTGTAGATTGTACATGGATGATTTTGGTACAGGTTACGCATCACTTACTTATTTAAAGCGTTTCCCTATTGATGTACTTAAAATAGATAGAAGCTTTGTACAAGACATAGGCATAGACTCTGATGATGAGGCCATTATCCAATCAACACTCGCGCTTGCAGATAGTTTAGGCAAAGAGTGTGTCGCTGAGGGCGTAGAAAGCTCGCACCAACTTGCTTTTTTAAAGGCGAGAGGGTGCAAGCATTTCCAAGGGTATTTATTTAGTAAACCGGTACCTAATACCGAAGTACTCGCGCTTATTAATCGCGATTGGAGTGATATATTCAATTGAGAATAGTCGCACGGATTTAGGGCCTTTTACCGCAGTGTCTGCAAAACAAATGGCTGTTATGCTCATTTAACTGCGTTTTAATGGCCTTATTAGCTTCAAGTTTACTCAAGCCTAGCTTATGGCGTAGCTCTTCTAGGTGTACTTGTTGGGTGTCATTAAGTGTGCCATCTTGAATTGACTCGTGCACAGCGTCTTCAAAAAACTGACGGCGTTTACGTATCTGTTCTGAAAAACTAGACGCCAGTAATCCGGTAGGAATAGCGACCATACCCATGCTCAGTAGTGTGATAACGCCACCGAAAAACTTACCCAATGGCGTTATAGGTACTACATCGCCATAACCAACGGTCGTTAGTGTTGCCATTGCCCACCACATAGCCGCAGGAATAGAGCCAAATTTATCGGGTTGTATATCGTGCTCAATTAAATAAATTCCGCATGAAGCTAAAATAAGCACAACGGCCATTATAAAAAAAGCAGCCATTAATGAACTACCTTCATCGTTAAAGGCTTTTAAAAGTAGTTGCATGGCGCGTGAGTAGCGAGTGAGTTTAAATACTCTTAATAATCTGAGTATGCGTAAAAAACGTAAATCGAGAGGAAATAAAAACATCATTAAGCTTGGCAAAATCGCTATTAAGTCGATTAACGCAAGTGGTGATAAAAAATACTTTAATCTGCGTTTACTGTTTGAGCCTTCCATTGCTTCATATTGTGTTTTATCTACACAGGCCCAAAGCCTGGCTAAGTATTCAATAGCAAAAATAGCGACCGATACAATTTCTAAAACTAAGAATTCGTAGTAATACTGCTCTGCCACACTTGGGATTGACTCAATAACAATGGCTACAACGTTAATCATTATTAAGCTAATGAGTGCAATATCAAGAATATGCCCTGAACGTTGATATTGACCTGTACCTTCAAACAGGCAAGCCATTTTTTGGCGTAAAGTTTGCGGTTCATTCATTATTTAAGTTTAAGTACCATGTTAATACTGCCTTCTTCAAAGTCGCGACTAATTTTAAAACCTAGCTTACGGGCAAGTTCAATCATCCCTGTATTCTCTGGTAAGGTTATGCCTTCAATCGACTCTACACCTTGGCGTTTGCAGTGATTAATTGCAGCGCTCATTAGTATACGACCAAGCCCTAAGCCTTGGCAGTCTGAGCGTACTACAATAGCAAACTCAGCATGTAGGTTATCGGGGTCCATAATGACGCGAGACACACCCAGTGTACGGGTTTTACCTTCAAAGCGTTGGCACACAATAAACGCCATTTCACGGTCGTAATCAATTTGCGTCATTTTAGCGAGTTGATCGTGGTTAAACTGTGGAAGCTCGCCAAAAAAGCGTTTATATCTGTCTTCTTTGTTAAGTGACTCGTCAAATACTTTATGGGCTTGTTCATCTTCCGGTTTTATCGGTCTGAGCGTAGCTTGAGTGTTATTTTTAAGTGTTACCACTTCAACAAGTTCAATAGGGTAGGGACGAATAGATAAGCGCTTACGATTGCTCTGAGCTTGATAGCGGTTAAGTGTCATAGTGGCATCGAGCACTAAAAACTGTCCATTGCTGGCAAGTATAGGATTTAGTTCCATTGAGCTTATATCGGGTTGATCAATAACTAACTGAGAAATACGCGTTAGCAGTGCACATAAACGATACTTATCAACTTTCTCGGGGAGTATGCGCTCCTTTAATACGCCTTTGTCGTGCGCTGCGGCAATTAAATACTTTGCCAAGTTCATATTCAGTGGAGGCAGAGCAACGGCGGCTTGTGCATATTCAAGGCCGGTGCCTGCTTCACCTAATAATATAACTGGGCCAAAATTAGGCTCGGTTTTAATTGCAATTCGCAGCTCATTTGCGCCTGCTCGCGGCGCCATTTTTTGTAATGAAAACCCTTCAATAACAGCATCCGGATAAGTGTTTTTAATACGGATAAGCATCGCAAAAGCAGTTTGTTCAACCTCGTTGGCGTCGTTTAAATTAAGCACCACCCCACCTACTTCAGACTTTGAGGCAATACTTGGACTAATCAGTTTTAATGCGACTGGAAAACCAAGCTCTATGGCTTGCTCTTTGGCTTCTGTTGGGGTGTAAGCGACCTCAGTTTGAATGCATTTAATACCATAGTGGTTCAATACTTGGCTTGCCTGATGAGTAGGTAAGTAGCTTTGTCCATCATCTAAAAACTCATTAATAAGGGTTCTAGCTGCCACCTTATTTATTTTAGCGTCATCAGTGTTCGACTCAGGTGTTTGCGTTAAATGCTTTTGGTTACGACGATACGTTACCAAGTGCATAAATGCGCCTACAGCCCCTTCGGGCGTACGATAAGTGGGTATTGCGTTGTTTGAGCACACTTTTCTGGCGGCGTAAGATGCGTCTTCACCCATAAAGTTAGTTATAACGTAAGGGCGCGCCATTTTGGGTAATGTTTGTAAGGTTTCTACAATAATGTTGGCGTAGTCTTCGCTGGGCGCAAGCGCTGAGGGAGTATGGATAATCAGTAAGTTTTTAACTTCTTTTGCGTGCAGTAAAATTTCTAATGCTTGCTTATAACGCGCAGGTGCTGAGTCGCCAAAAATATCCACAGGGTTTGAGGTGGTTTCTGATTGCGGAATGACTTTATTTAGCGCATTTCGGGTTTCAATGCTTAGTTCTGCTAATTTACCGGAGCTTTGAATTAGCTCATCAACGGCCATAACACCTGGGCCGCCACCATTAGTTAAAATTGTCAGTTGTTCTACTTTTAATAATTTTGGATGCATGGCGAGTGTTTGTGTCGCTGCAAATAGCTCTCGTAAATCATTTACACGCAGCATACCCGCTCGTTGAAATAACGCATCGTAAACAGCGTCAGAGCTTTGCTTTCCGCCGGTGTGAATTTCGGCTGCAAGTGCGCCTGCAGTTGTTTTACCTGTTTTAATCGCAATTACAGGCTTACTAAAGGCCGCGGCTCTTGCTGCTGATATAAAACCACGAATATCTTCAATGTTATCTATGTAGAGTAAAATAGCTTTGGTTTTAGCATCACGACCTAAAAAGTCGAGTAGTTCATTAAAGTTTATATCAAGGCAATCGCCTACTGATACAAAATATGAAAAGCCAATTTCTTTGTTTTTAGCCCAATCTAAAATGGTTGAGCATACTGCTGCTGATTGCGATACAAATGCTATTTTACCTGGGCTTGCCACGGTATGTGAAAAGCTCGCATTTAACCCAATATGAGGGATCAGCAAGCCTAAACAGTTGGGTCCAAGCAAAGTAACTTGCTTGGCTTGAGCGCATGCTTTAAGCGCGCTTTTTTGCTCCCCAGACAGCCCATCGGCAATAACAATAGCGGTTTTACAGCCAAGCTCTCCAAGCTGCTCAATAATATCAATTAAGGTGTTTTTGTTAGTACAAATAACAGCAAGGTCAGGTACTTTTGGTAAGTCAGCAATAGAGGGGTAAGCAAGTACGCCATGTACTGCGCTATGGCTTGGAGTAACAGGCATTATCGGCCCTTTAAAGCCACCTTGAAGTAAGTTGCGCATAACCACAAAACCAGCCCGAGTTGATATGTTAGAGGCGCCAATAACGGCCACTGAGCTTGGGTTAAAAAATTGGGTTATACGCTTAAGGCTCATGGTTTTTCCTAGGCTGATTAAATTTTGCGTTATTTATAGTCTCAATGTACCCTGTTTACTGTGTTATTTCGAGCGTCTCGATGCTTATTATTGATATCAATCAAGGAGATTATTGTGAATAAAAACCCCGGTTTTTACATTGTTATAGCGGCTATTTGTTTAAGTATAGGCTTAATTAGCTTAGGGTTTATTTTAAAAAGTACCGCTTTGAGTGTGAAAGGGATGGAACGTACTGTGCAGGTTAAGGGATTGGCCGAGCGAGAAGTAATAGCCGATACGGTAATTTGGCCTCTGCAATTTAGTGATGCCGACAATAACCTTGAAAAATTAGTAAGCCGAGTTGAGAAAAAAAATGATGCGGTAACTGCTTTTTTAAAACTCCATGGTTTTGACGACGATGAAATAACAATAGGTAGCCAGTCAGTTATTGATAAGCAAGCACGTGAATACAGTAATGAAAATCAACAATTTAGATACATAGTGCGCTCAAATATTATTGTTTATTCTGCTGCGCCAGATAAAGTGCAAAACGCGCTGAGTAAAGTAAGCCAACTTGCTAAACAAGATATCGCAATAGTGCAAGATAGCTACGAAACAAAAGTTGAATACATTTTTACAGGCCTCAATGATGTAAAGCCTGCGATGGTGCAAGAAGCAACTGAAAAAGCGCGTGAAGTCGCTAATAAATTTGCTAAAGACTCTAATTCAAAATTAGGCAAAATAAAAACAGCTCGCCAAGGGCAATTTAGTATCAGTAATCGAGATTCAAACACACCGCAAATAAAAAATATAAGAGTGGTAACCAGTGTTGAATATTACTTAAATGACTAGGAAATAATATGTCAGAGTCTAAATATGGTCAGTTTGTACTGGCGCCCCGTTCGTATTTTTTCACTGCTATAGCGAGCGTAGTATTTGCGTTTATAGGCTTTAGTTATAATGCATGGCAGATGGAGGCAAGTGAAGATAACAACAATACACGCATTGCTAGCTTTCAAATCTTACAAGTACTAGCCGAGCTTGAGCTTATTGTATTTGCAGCACATTACGATAATAACAAAATAGATGGCAGCCCCAGAAAAGGCTGGGTTAAAGTTAACTTAATTCATGACTTAAGCTACTTAGCCGTTGATAAAGTACATTTAAAAACAAAAGACTTACAAAAGGTCTGGCAAACAAATTGGCCAAATATGGTTGATCACCAAAGTGCTGCGCAATCTATTACACATGCCATAGACAGTGTGCGTACAGAAGTTGTGAGTGAATTAAAGCGCCTTGATTAAGTGAGCAACTTGCGCCGTTGAGCGTTGCAAGTAAGCGGCGCTCAGTAAAATTGTGGTCTCGTTAACTTTTTGCCCTTTTATTACGTTGGCAAGCTGTTGTTTAGCGTTAGGATTTTGTTTTTGCTCTATTTCCATTAATGCTAACAAAGCTGAAAATTCATGCTTTACCGGTGTGCTAGGTTTATTTGCATAGGCTATGTAGCAGGCAACCGGTGTTAAGCCATGAGAGTTGGGCTGCGCCAGCGCTTTAGCTAACTCATCATTTGATTCAAACAACATCAAAGAGCGCACATAGTTAAATGGCAGCTTTGTAGCATCGGCATGCTTAAACACATTGTGCAGTACGTTATTTCCTTGTGTATCTTGTACTAAAAAGCCTTTATTTACTTTCAGCGCAGGGGTAAAAAAGCTCAATGCGTCAATATTAGTGAGTTGATTAATAAATGGAGAAGGCGCTGTGTTAGAGCTTAATATCCGCGTTGCTATGTTTTGCATAAAGTCATACTTAACACTTAACCGTTGGGCGCTGTCATATAAATGGTTAAGCTGCAAAGTTTGCTGAGCAGGGCTTAACTGCTTAAAGTCGTTATCGAGCTCATTTAACTGCTGCTTTGAAATACGCGCATTAAGTAGTTGTATGCTTAAATCCATTATTATTTCCAAAAATCTTTTTTACTACTATAAAACAAAAAAGGCCGCAAATGCGACCTTTCATATTTAAAGCAATTGTTTAAATTGGTTTTAAGCTTTTTTGCTTGCTACCCATTCATTAACAAAGTTCTCTAGTACATTTAGTGGTACAGGACCATTTTTAAGCACTACGTCGTGGAACTGGCGAATATCAAACTTATCACCAAGTTGCTTTTTAGCGTCTTCACGAAGTTCTAAAATCTTAAGCATACCCACTTTATAAGCCGTTGCTTGTGAAGGCATTACAATGTGACGCTCAACCATTTTAACACCGTCAGATGTTGCATTAGGCGTGTTATTTACGTAGTAATCAATACCTTCTTGGCGAGTCCACTTCATCGCGTGAATACCCGTATCAACCACTAGACGACATGCGCGCCATAGCTCCATTGAAAGACGACCAAAATCTGAGTAAGGGTCTGAGTACATGCCCATTTCTTTAGGAATGAACTCTGAGTATAAACCCCAACCTTCAATATACGCTGTGTAACCACCAAATTTACGGAACTTAGGAACGCCTTCTAGTTCTTGCGAAATAGCGATTTGCATGTGGTGACCCGGAATACCTTCGTGGTAAGCAAGTGCTTCCATTTGATATGTTGGCATAGCTTCCATGTCATAAAGGTTAGCGTAGTAAATACCTGGGCGTGAACCATCTGGAGCTGGCTGTTGGTAAAATGCCTTGCCCGCTGCTTTTTCACGGAATGCTTCAACTGCTTTTACTTTTAAATCAGCTTTTGGTTTAACAATGAATAACTCATCTAAGCGTGTTTTCATTGTATCAATAAGTCCAGTGGCTTCATCAAGGTAGCGTTGCTTACCTTGTGCATCATTAGGGTAGTAAAATTGTTTGTCAGTTTTCATAAACTGCATAAACGCTTTTAAGTCGCCTTTAAAGCCTACTTTATCTTTAATTTCACGCATTTCATCATGAATACGTGTCACTTCAGATAAACCAATTGCATGAATTTCTTTAGCCGTTAAATCTGTTGTTGTAGTGCGCTTAAGTGCGTTGTTATAAAACGCTTTGCCATCTGGTAATTTCCATGCGCCATCGCGATCATCAGCACGTTTCTCAAGCTGCGCTAGGTAATTAATTAGCTTAGAGTAAGATGGTTTAACAGCCGATTTTAATGCATCTGATGCATCGCTGATTAACGAGTCTTTTTCGTCTTGGCTAATTTCAAGCGCTGTTACTTTGCGTTTAAAGTCAGCAAGCAATGTAGAATCATCGCCTTTTTCAAACGGTGCACCGTGAATAATGTTTTTGCTTGAATCAATAACATGCGGGAATACAAATTTAGGGGCTATGATGCCTTTTTCTGCACGTACAGTTAAATCAACGATAAGCTGATCAATAACACCAGTTACACCATTTAGGCGTGAAATGTAGTCTTTAGCTTCTTTTACATTACTAATTGAGTGCTGATTAATTAAAAACGCAGGGATCATAGAATGCGTACCAAACATTTGGTTCACAGGGTAATTATGGTAGCGCCATTTAAAGTCAGCAATTGAGCTTTCAAGATCCTGTTTTTTTAAGTCGTAGCTAACTTTTGTTGCATCATCTAATAGATCACGATTAATTGCTTTTAATGCAACTAGGTCAGCTTTTGTTTGTGCTAAATCTTTAAGCTTTCTTTCTTCGCTGCCATCGTCCCATTTATCGTAATCTTGCTTAATCCCCATGTATGTTTGATATACAGGGCTGCTCATTACATCGCGGTTAAATGTATCTTCAAAAAATGCATTGGCTTTGTCTATTTCACTTTGTTGTGATTGAACTGCTTGTGCAATAGGGGCTGAAGTAGATTGTTGTGTTGTTTGCTGGCAGCCAGCAAGTAGTGCAACGCTTACTGCGGCCGCAATAAAAGTGAGTTTACGCATTGTTTTCCCTTTTGTTGTTAGAAACCCATTAGGGTGATTTATATTTATTAGTTTTATATTGTTGTGCAGTGCCTTAGCGCTACACAAACAATTCTAGCAGGTCATTTAAAAAGCGATGACCTTTTAAGGTTACCTGCCAATGGCTGTCTGTTTGAGTCAATAAACCTTTATTTATTGCTTGGTTTAATGCACTTTGCTGACTTTGCAGCGGCAGTGTTGTTAGTTTATTAAAATCATTAATTGGGCAAGGCTCAACAAGGCGAAAGCGATTCATAAAAAATTCAAACGCTAAATCGTCCTGCTCTACATGCCAGCTTTTATACATATATGGTTTAATTAAATCCATATAGCCGCGTGGATGTTTAACCTTTTCGGTACGCGTTATAAGCCCTGTATTTGCATCAGTAACCTTACCATGTGCGCCGCAGCCAATACCGAGATAATCGCCAAAACGCCAATAATTTAAGTTATGTTGGCATTGATAGCCCGGTTTTGCATAGCCCGATATTTCGTATTGCACGTAACCTGCTTGCGCGAGTAACTCAACCCCTTGTTCTTGAATGTCCCACAGTGTTTCATCTTGTGGCAAGGTAGGGGGCTTTGAAGCAAACTGAGTATTGGGTTCAATAGTTAGTTGATACCAAGATATATGCGGTGGATCGAGCGCTATTATTTGTTTTAAATCACTCAGAGCATCATCAAGTGTTTGCCCAGGTAAGCCATGCATTAAATCAAGGTTAAAGCTATTTAAACCGGCTTCTTTAGCTTGTTGCGCGGCATAGTTTGCCTCGTCGCTGCCATGAATCCGACCAAGTGCTTTTAACTTGTCGTTTTGCATGCTTTGCACACCGATAGAAATACGGTTAATGCCTGCTTTTACGTAATCTTTAAAGCGACCTGTTTCTACTGTACCAGGGTTGGCTTCAAGGGTGATTTCGCAGTGTTCTTCAAGCCCAATTAGGTTGTCGACTTCATTTAATAAACGGGTATAAGCTGCACCAGTTAATAAGCTTGGTGTGCCGCCACCAATAAAAATGCTGTGAATTTTACGTCCTTGCACTAAGTGCAAATCTGCTTTTAAGTCATCAATTAAGTGTTGAACATATTCAGCTTCAGGTATTTCACCTTTTTGTCCGTGGCTATTAAAATCGCAGTACGGGCATTTTTGCACGCACCAAGGCACATGCACATATAAGCTCAGTGGTGGAAGGTTCACAGGCCGCCTTTTTGCTGTAGTTCTAGTAATAATTTTTGCAGCGCTTGTCCGCGATGACTCACTGCATTTTTTTGCTCTTTTGTAAGCTCAGCACTCGTACAATTTTTCTCTGCTACAAAAAACACAGGATCGTAACCAAATCCACCATTGCCATTTTGAGTGAGCGTAATTTCGCCCTCCCAACTAGCACTACAAATAAGCGGAGTAGGGTCGTCTGCGTGGCGCATTAACACCAGTACACACCAAAAGCGTGCACTGCGAATAGGATTATCACCTAAATCTACAAGTAACTTATCAATGTTATCTTGATCGCTGGCACCTGGGCCTGCAAAACGAGCTGAGTAAACACCGGGCGCGCCATTTAAGCCATCAACTTCTAAACCTGAGTCATCGGCAATAGCAGGCATACCAGTAATTTTAGCGGCATGGCGCGCTTTAATAATGGCATTTTCAACAAAGGTAGTGCCGGTTTCGGCAACTTCACCTACGTTAAAATCGCTCTGTGGAACTACATTAATATTCAGAGAGCTTAGCATGTTAGCTAGCTCTTTTACTTTGCCAGGGTTACCTGTAGCAAGTACTAAAGTTTTGGTCATGTTATTAATCTACGTAAAATTTTTGCTGAAACTGTAATTTTTGAAATTGATTACTTTGTTGTATTTCAATCTCAAAGCGTAAAATCTCTTCGTTGGTGTAATCAACTTGGGCAAGGTAATAAATTGACTCACCTTCTTTTACTTCTTTAAAAGTAAGCGTTTGTTTGTTGCCAAGTAGGTTTTTAGCTGTGCCTGTAAGCTTTGCCGTTTGTGCTGTTTTATCGGCATCATTTTTTAATATAGAAATGTTTACAACCCCTTTGTAGCCACTGCGCTCAAGGTTGTACGCTTTTGCTATTTTTGGCTGAATAAAAGTAGAAGGAAAGGCGATGTAATGCACTTGCCAAGGGCCAAGCTCTTTGTATTGTGCGCCCTGCATTTCTTCGCTTTGCGCGTTAAATGCAAATGCTAAACAAGCAATAAAACAAAACTTAATTAAACGGTTCATTATGTATTCCTCAAAACATATAAAAAAGAGGCCTTTGGGCCTCTAATTAAAAAATCCATATTAGACTAAAAAATCCATAAGCAGCATTTGCAAAAACTGAATACCAATAATAAGCACTAAAACTGATAAATCTAAGCCACCCATTGATGGTAATATTTTACGAATTGGTTTTAGCATTGGTTCAGTAAGCTGGTGGAAAACCGCTTCTATAGGGTTATAGCCTTGGCTAACCCAACTTAAAATAGCGCGAATAATAAGTACCCAAAATACTAAATTAAGGCCTTCTTTTAGTACCGTTATAAGTGCTTGAATAAGTACAGGCTGTATTGCCCACGCATTATATATAACAAGCATTAAAGTACTAATTTTGGCTACAGCCACTATAAATGCCAGCAACAGAGATGCTAAATCAAGTCCGCCAAACCCCGGAATGATTTTACGCAGTGGCTTTACCGCAAACGAAGTGGCTTTAACCACAAACTGGCTCATTGGATTATAAAAGTCGGCTTTTGCCCACTGCAGCCAAAAGCGCAGTAATACCACCATTAAAAACAAATCAAACAGGGTACTGATTAAAAATTGCATGGCATTCATAGTGTAACCTTCAATAAAAAGTGGTTTTAAAGTTCTTTTTCCATTTGCTCTGCACGCGCAATACACGCATCCATTGCATCGCCAACGGTTTTAGTTAAGCCTTCGTCTTTTAAGTGCTCAACAGCTGCGTGAGTAGTGCCGCCTTTAGATGTTACGTTTGAACGTAGTTGCGAAATACTAATATCAGGCTGGCTAAGTGCCATTTCGGCAGCGCCAAGGGCTGTTTGTTGTACCAGGCGACGAGCGTCTTCATCGTTAAAGCCCAGCGCTTTTGCTTTTTCTTCTATGGCTTCCATAAATAAGAAAAAGTAAGCAGGTGATGAGCCGGTTACAGCAATAATATCGTTAATTTGTGACTCTTTTTCCACCCATACAACAATGCCCGTGCATTCAAAAACTTGTTGTACAAATTCGTGTTCGCTTGGTGTTTCGCCCGCACCATATAAACCTGATACTCCGCGACCTAATAAAGATGGCGTGTTTGGCATGCAACGTACCATTTTAACGTCTTGGCCTAGCATTTCACGTAAACGTTTTACAGTTAAGCCCGCAGCAACAGAAATAAACAGTTTATCGCTAAAATCTACGCCCGACTCTTGAAACGATTTACATAAATCGCCCATCATTTGTGGTTTAACAGACAAAACAATTACATCAGCATCGCGCAGGGCTTCGTTATTGTCACTGGTGGTTTGCACCTTGAAATCAAATGCTACCTTTTCAAGCTTTTCTTGGTTGCGGTTAGTCGCAATTATGTTACTTGCGTTAAAGCCGTTTTTTACCATGCCACCAATAATGGCGTAGCTCATATTACCTGTGCCTATAAATGCGATTTTTTTATCTGACATAAATCTGTTATCACCTTTTAAGTTCGTGTTCCAAAAATGTCTGTGCCGATCCTTACCATGGTTGAGCCTGCGCTAATGGCAGCTTCAACATCGTTACTCATACCCATCGACAAAGTATCTACTTGAGGATATTGGGTCTTTAGTTTATCAAAGCAAGTTTGTAATTGCTCAAAAGATTGAATTTGCGTATCCAGTTTGTCGCTTTTAGCGGGAATTGCCATTAAACCTCGAAGTGTTAAGTGCTCACATTGGTTAATAAAATTTGCAAGTTCATCTATTTCATCGCGGCGGCAACCTGACTTTGCTTCCTCATTACTTATATTTACTTGAATAAGTATATTAAGAGGTGGTTTATCGTTTGGGCGCTGGGAATCTAATCGCTTTGCTATTTTTATGCGATCAACACTTTGCACCCAATCAAAGTTAGCAGCTACTAATGCACTTTTATTTGATTGAATAGGGCCAATGAAATGCCAAATGATGTCGCTATATGACTGTAGTTGAGCTATTTTATCTATAGCCTCTTGAACATAAGATTCACCAAATTCGCGCTGACCATGCTCATAAGCTGCAATAATATCTTCGCTTGGTTTAGTTTTAGACACTGCTAGTAGAGTAACTTCGTTAGTGTTTCGCTGTGTTTTTTTTGCCGCGTCTGCAATTCTAGCGTAGGCGGATGTGAGTCGTTCTGCTATTGTAACCATATATTTATCAGTTAGTTGTGGAGTCATAAATGGATATTACCGAATTATTAGCGTTTAGTGTGCAACACAAAGCATCCGATTTACATTTATCGTCGGGTGTTTCACCTATGATACGCGTAGACGGTGATGTTCGCCGCATTAATATACCAGCCCTTGCAGACAAAGACGTAAACAGTCTGGTTTACGATATTATGAACGATAATCAACGCAAGGACTACGAACAAAACCTCGAAGTGGATTTTTCGTTTGAAGTGCCTAATTTAGCACGTTTTCGTGTGAATGCGTTTAACTCTAATCGCGGGCCTGCTGCGGTATTTCGTACCATACCAAGTGAAGTGTTAACGCTTGATGATTTAGGTGCGCCAGATATTTTTAAAACAATCTCTGATACCCCACGTGGACTCGTGTTAGTAACAGGGCCAACGGGTTCAGGTAAATCAACAACACTTGCCGCTATGGTCGATTATATAAATCAAAATAAACATCACCATATTCTAACAATAGAAGATCCAATCGAGTTTGTTCACGATAATAAATTAAGTTTAATTAACCAACGTGAAGTTCACCGCGATACACATAGCTTTTCAAACGCGCTACGTAGTGCATTGCGTGAAGACCCTGATGTAATACTTGTGGGTGAGTTACGTGATTTAGAAACAATTCGTCTTGCAATGACCGCTGCTGAAACGGGTCACTTAGTGTTTGGCACGCTACATACAACATCTGCACCAAAAACTATTGACCGTATTATTGATGTATTCCCAGGTGAAGAAAAAGCTATGGTACGCTCAATGTTATCTGAATCTTTACGTGCGGTAATTTCACAAACACTGCTTAAAAAAATTGGTGGTGGGCGAGTTGCAGCACACGAAATTATGATTGCAGTCCCTGCGATTCGTAACTTAATTCGTGAAGATAAAATTGCACAAATGTATTCGTCTATTCAAACCGGTGCGTCTGTGGGCATGCAAACAATGGATCAGTGTTTAACTAATTTAGTTAATCACGGTATTGTTACAAATACGGCAGCGAAAGAAAAAGCGCAAGACAAAACACAATTTGGTGGGTAAGAAATTATTATGGCTTTATCTTTAAACGACTTTTTACTCATAATGATTGAGAAAAAGGGTTCTGACCTATTTGTATCGAGTCAGTTACCTGTAAGTGCAAAAATAAACGGCGAGCTAATAGCTCTTAGTGACGATAGACTGACTGATGAGCAATCGCTTGAGTTAGTAGAATCTGCAATGAGCGAGAAGCAAAAAGCAGAGTTTCATACAACGAAAGAGTGTAACTTTGCGATTGCTACCGACGAAGGGCGTTTTCGTATTTCTGCTTTTTGGCAGCGCGATAGAGCAGGTATGGTTATTCGCCGTATTGTGACGCAAATTCCTGATGTGAGTGATTTAGGTCTGCCGTCTACGCTGACAGATGTAATTATGTCTAAACGCGGTCTAGTCTTATTTGTAGGTGGTACAGGTACGGGTAAATCGACCTCACTAGCTGCACTTATTGGTTATCGAAACCGTAATCAACGAGGTCATATACTGACCATTGAAGATCCGATTGAGTTTGTTCATGAGCATCGTAAAAGTATTATTACTCAGCGCGAAGTAGGGCTTGATACAGAAAGCTTTGAGTCGGCACTTAAAAGCTCATTACGCCAAGCTCCAGATGTTATTTTGATTGGTGAAATTCGATCGCAAGAAACCATGGAATACGCCCTAAGCTTTGCTGAAACCGGGCACCTGTGTGTTGCAACACTACATGCTAATAATGCGAACCAAGCGATTGACCGTATTATGCATTTAGTACCAAAAGAAAAACACGATAAGCTTAAGTATGACTTAGCACTTAACTTACGTGCCATTGTTGCTCAGCAACTAGTGCCGACTGCCGATGGTGAAAGCCGTGTTGCAGCTATTGAAATATTGCTTAACTCACCAATGGTCGCTGAACTGATTAAAAATGGTGATATTGGCGGAATTAAAGAGGCAATGGCTAAGTCGAAAGAGATGGGCATGCAAACCTTTGACCAAGCGTTATTTGAGTTGTACAGACAGCAGCGAATTAACTACGCTGATGCACTGCACCATGCTGACTCACCAAATGATTTACGCTTAATGATAAAACTGCGCAATAACGAACAACAAGGTGCGGGCTTTTTACAGGGCGTTACTATTGATGGCCTTGATGATAAAAATAGCGATCAATAATTTAAAAGTAATTAATAAAAAAGCGCCAATTGGCGCTTTTTTTATTTGTATAAAGGGTTGTTTATATAGCCAGTTTATTCACCGTAACTAGATTCAAAAAAACTTTCTAAAATAATAACCGCAGACATATTATCTACGTTACCTTTACCTAAGTTTTTATAGCCGCCACTTTCAAAAAGTCGCGCTTTAGCATCCGCTGTCGTTAAGCGCTCATCCTGTGTTTGCACAGGAATGCCATAATGATTATGCAATCTGTTGGCAAACTTTTTTGCTTTAAAGGTAACCTCTTGTGATGTTCCATCCATATTTAGTGGTAAACCAACAACCATTAAGTCAGGCTGCCACTCGGCTACTTGTACGGCGATATGGTCCCAGTTAGGAATGCCATCTTGTGCTTTTACAGCCTTAAGGCTAGACGCACTGCCGGTTAACTCTTGCCCAATAGCAATACCAATACTTTTGGTGCCAAAGTCAAAGCCCATTACAGTGCGTTCGCCTTGCGGCTTAAGCGATTTTTTTGTCATGTGTATCTTGTTTAAGTTTGCTAAGGGTTAGTTACTATTATGCGTGACCAGCTTCAGGGCTGAGTTGGCTAATATCAAAGCCCAACATTGAAACTGCTTTTTCCCATCGTTTTTCAACGGGGGTATCAAAAATGATCTTCGGATCGGCTTCTATGATCAACCAGCTGTTATCAAGTAACTCTTGTTCGAGTTGTCCTTGCTCCCACCCTGAATAACCAAGTGTAATAATAAACTGCTCTGGTGCTTGTGCAGTGGTTAAGTTTGCTAGAACGTCTTTTGAGGTAGTGATCATAATATCGCTACTGAGTTTTTGACTTGCTGAATAACCCGATTGGGGAGAGTGCAGTACAAAACCACGGTCAGTTTTAACGGGCCCACCTGCAAACACACTTACTTTTGCTGCGTTTTGCGTTTTGTCGTTATCAATTTCTATTTTATCTAAAAGTTCGCCAACAGTAACATCAATAGGTTGGTTTATTACCAAGCCCATAGCCCCATCTTCATTGTGCTCACAAATATAGGTAACAGCACGTTTAAAAAAAGGGTCTTGCATTGACGGCATCGCGATTAAAAAATGATTTTCTAATGACTGCATAGATTTCACCCTTTTTAGTTAATGAACTTTGAGTATGGCATAGTTATTTAAATTGACATAAAAAGCCCATTAATTGCATGAAAGGCTTAAACTAATGGGCTTTTTATTGTGGTAATTACTTACCTAATTTACGCTCAATCGCATCAAATAAAATACCTGTGATAGAAATATCATAAGCAGCTTCAATTTCGCGTACGCACGTTGGTGCAGTTACGTTAATTTCAGTTAATTTATCGCCAATAATATCTAAACCTACAAATATTAAGCCTTTTTCTTTGAGCGTTGGTGCAACAGCTTGCGCTATTTTTAAATCTGATTCACTAAGTGGACGGGCTTCACCTCGACCGCCTGCAGCCAAATTACCGCGTGTTTCACCATTTTGTGGTATACGCGCTAAACAATATGGAATAACTTCGCCATCAACTACTAGTACGCGCTTATCGCCTTGTTTGATCTCTGGAATGTAATTTTGCACCATTGCGAAGCGGCTGCCGTGCTCGGTTAACGTTTCACAAATTACACCAATGTTGGCATCGTCTTCTCTGATGCGAAAAATCGATGCGCCACCCATGCCATCAAGCGGCTTTAAAATAATGTCTTTATGCTGTGCTAAAAATTCACGAATTTGTTTTTGGCTACGTGTAACAAGTGTGTCTGGCGTATGCTCGCTAAACCATGCTGTAAACAGCTTTTCATTAGCATCGCGAAGGCTTTGTGGCTTGTTAATTATTAACGTACCTTCTTGTTCAGCACGTTCTAAAATATACGTCGCGTAAATGTATTCAGTATCAAAAGGAGGGTCTTTACGCATTAAAATTACGTCAAGATCGGCAAGGGCTATAGTGGCTTTTTCTTCAAGCTCATACCATTTTTCTGCATTATTAAACACTTGCGCTTTAGACGCTGTAGCGTACGACTTGCCTTTACGAAGAGATAAATCGTCCATCTCCATATAATAAATTTCGTAGCCACGTTCTTGCGCTTGCATCATCATTGCAAAACCGGTGTCTTTTTTGATGTTAAATCCACTAATAGGATCTGAAATAATACCTAACTTAATTGCCATGCGCTGTGCCTTACTATAAATGTTACTGTTTATATGAGGGTGCTTTTAGTTATTTCAATTAGCTAAATCGCCAAATTGAAGTTGTAATGCACTTAAGACCGTTAAAGCGGCTGTTTCCGTTCGTAAAACGCGCGGGCCTAAGCGAATATCTACAAACTCTAGTTGTTTGGTTAGTGCCATTTCATCGTCGGTAAAGCCACCTTCTGGGCCTACTAAAAAGCGTACGCCATCTTTAGGTACCGTAATGGTTTTAATGCTGTGCTCAGCACGAGGGTGAAGAGTGAGCTTAATTGCATCGGTTTGTTGTGCAAGCCATTGTTTTAAATCTATAGGTGGGTGAATAATTGGCACAAAATTACGCCCTGACTGCTCAGCCGCAGCAATTGCAATTTTTTGCCATTGTTGGTGTTTTTTCTCAAGACGATCGCCCATTAGTTTCACACCACAGCGCTGACTAAAAATAGGGGTGATTTCGGTAATACCTAGTTCAACTGACTTTTGAATTGTAAAATCCATCTTATCACCACGAGATACACATTGACCTAAATGAATTTTAAGTGGAGATTCTACATCGTGAGGGTTAAGTTCTAATGGCATTACGACGACTGTTTTTTTTGTTACCTCAATTATTTCACTAAGGTATTCGCCACCTTCGCCATTAAAAATAGATACATGCTCGCCTACTTTCATGCGCAGCACTCTGCCAATATGCCCTGCAGCATCGTCATCTAAAGTTACAGGGGTGTTTAGGGCAATACTCGATGTTTGATAAATATGAGGAACTCGCATAGGGCGTCACTTACTACATAGCGTAAAATATATATTGCTATGGTAAGTAAGCTGGGGGCTGTGCGCAATTATTTATTTTTATTAAGTTGTTCGGCGAGATCTATTAAATCTTGTGGGGTGTGTGCTATATCGTGATGATTTTGCGAAGGTTCCGTTAACGTCTCGTCGGTAACCCGGCTGAGTGTATAGCCTGTATCATCAAGATTTATTAAAAAGCGTTCTTCATGTAAGGAGTTATAAATAAAGCGCTGCTTATCACTTGCGAGTAAATAATCGGTGCTATTGAAAAGGACTCCGTGTAAATCGTGATGATCTTTTAAATAATTAATTAACTCAGAAACGCTTATTTCGTTTTCAAGATCGCAATAACTGTAGTCTTTAATAAGCTCGTCAAACATCATTTTTACTAATTGGCGGGTATTACTGCCTGCAGCAATAAGTGTACTCGCTTTTGTTATGCCATTACTATTTACATAGTATTCGGCAAATGCGCGGCTAAATTCGTTGTCTATGTCAATTAACAAATAGTTCGTTATTTCAGGCGGCATAGAGCTAGGACCTTGTTGCATCTAAGTAATTACCATTATTACTTAAATGCAGACGTTTTAATTGCTGTATTTTCAGTAAAAAAGGTCTAAAGAGAAAACATACTAATAAGTAAATAACCTATAGCACAAAAAACAGCAAATTCTATGCATGCTACCCCAATATTATCTTGATGGTCTATTTCAAGAGCCGTATCAATATTTGGTAAAGAGATAACTTTTATCACATACGTTAAGCCGTAAAGTAGTATCCACATTACACCGCAATGCATTACAAGTGTAAATATGTTTTCAACCATTTTACCGTTTTGAAATGCTGCGCTAGATAAACCAGCATATACAGCCAACGCTAAGCCAATTGATTTTCCAGCATATCTTATACCAATAGATGTATTTTCTAGGTTAAAGTTACTTTGTAGTGACGCACCTTGGTTTGCTTTTGCAAAACGGTGTTCTCGTATTTTGCTATCAAGTGCAAACATCCCCTGAAGTGTAAAAAAGCTAACGCAAGCAATAAGTAAGTTGCTAAACCCTTGCGTGTGCGTCCACGTGTACAAGCCCAGTGCAATAATACAGTTAGCGATTAACATTCCTGAGTCTACCAATGCAGCACATACATTTTGTTTTAGTATGGCAGCTTCTTCATTAAATCTGTGGAGTATCCATTTTCTGTGAATTAAATGGCCCACTTTTATAAAAGTGAATAAGAGAACAATAATAATTAATACTTTTAACGGGTTTGACTGTGCAGTGCTTACGCTTATTTCGTCAAATAAAAAGGCTATAGTGGCTATAACAACCGATATTTCAGATGCAAAACTAATACCCATGGCAAAGTTGTCGTGTTGCGCTAACTCATCTTTAAGCGCTTGTTTTGCTTTGATTTGAGTGACAACTCGTAAACAAAAAATAGTTATGCAAATAACCGCAAAACTAATGGCAATCGCAATAAAACTAGTGTTAGATAAAGACAAATATGACATGGTGATCCTAATTAAGTTAACCTTTCTAGGTTTTAATCATTCTAGTACGGTTATTGATGATATAAAAGAGAGGATTGATGAGTAACGTAAAGCAACTTCCTATTCAATTACAAAAACTTGGCTTGATGCGCTTTGAACAGTTATACCCGCAGCAAAGTAAACAAAGTGAAGTTGTAAGGTTATTAGCATTAAGCGACTTTGCTTGGCGCAGTTTAGAGTCACAACCTGATTTAAATACCTGGCTATTATGCAAAGACGAAATACAAAATAGAGTAATAGATTCTCCTTTTAAAAACCTCAATTTAGCTGACCTTGATGAAGCACAGTGTCATAAAGTACTTCGTCAATATCGTGAAAAGTACTGGCTTAAAGTCGCCTTTTTAGATTTATGCTGTAATAACCCCATTGCCGATAGTATTAATTACATAAGCCAACTGGCTGACATGTTAATTAATAGCGCCAACCAATGGGCGCATGCACAGGTGGCAAAAGTAAATGGTGAGCCGCTTGATGAGCAAAACCAAGCAATGCCGCTAATGGTATTGGGGATGGGGAAGCTTGGCGGACAGGAGCTAAATTATTCCTCTGATATTGATCTTATTTTTGCGTATCCACGCAGCACAAAAACCCAAGGTGGCCGCAGAAGCCTTGAGGCCCAAGTATTTTATACCAAAGTTGCACAAAAACTGATTGCAGCACTTAACCAAACCACCGGTGATGGGCAAGTATTTAGAGTTGATATGCGCCTTCGCCCGTTTGGCGAAAGCGGCCCTTTGGTTATGAGCTTTAATGCCATTGAAGATTACTACCAAGAACAAGGGCGCGACTGGGAACGCTACGCCATGTTAAAAGGGCGCTTAATTGGCACTCCTAATAAGTATTGGGATGAATTTATTAAGCTTTTAAAGCCGTTTGTTTACCGCCGGTATATTGATTTTTCGGTGATTGAATCCTTGCGTAAAATGAAGTTAATGATTGCACAAGAGGTTCGCCGTAAACGCTTAACTAATAATATAAAACTAGGCGCTGGTGGTATTCGTGAAGTTGAATTTATAGTGCAAGCCCTGCAAATGGTAAGAGGTGGGCGAGAGGCTAATTTACAAACCCAATCTTTACTCAAAGCATTAAATGAGTTGGCACTTAACCAAGTTATAGATGAGCAAGAAGCAAGCGAGCTGAGGCGCAATTACCTTTATTTACGTAAAGTTGAGCAGTACCTTCAAATATTTGACGATCAGCAAACGCAAACACTCCCCGATGATGAATTGAATCTGCAGCGCTTAAATTTATTATTAGAACAAGCTGATTTTTCTGCCACTTTAAACACTATAGAAAAGGTGATGAAACAAGTTAACGGTGAGTTTGCACTTGTGATTGGCGAGGAAACCGTGCCACTTGATACCTGTGAAGGCGCATTTATTAGTGCTTGGGATCATGGTGATGTGAGCTTTTTAAAAGAGGCCAGAGATGAATGGCAAGCACCCCTTAACGATTTTAAATTAAGGCTGTCTAAGGTAAATATAGGTAACCGAGGGCGTGACACTCTTGATAAGTTAATGCCTGTTTTACTAAATCAATTAAATGACTTTAATGCCAGTGCAGCAGCTTTCACAATGGTTTGCCAAATTTTTAATAAGATAATTTCGCGTACTGCCTATTTAGAATTGCTTTACGAAAACCAAGGAGCATTAAAGCAACTTGTTTTACTGTGTTGTCATAGCAAATGGATAGGGGAGCATATTTCTCGCTACCCCATATTACTTGATGAACTAATAGACCCCGCAGTTCTTTATAAGCCAACCCCGCTCACAGCGTATAAAGATGAAATAAGACAGTATTTTTTACGAATAGAGCATGACGATTTAGAACTGCAAATGGAGTCGCTTAGGCAATTTAAGCAAACGCATCAACTACGAATTGCTGCCGCCGATGCAACCGGTGTTCTTGACGTCATGAAAGTAAGCGATCATTTAACCGTACTGGCAGAGGCGATTGTTGACCAAGCTGTTAATATTGCATGGCATAACACTGTTAAGCGCTTTGGTATGCCCCCTGGCACAGATGATGAAAATAAAGGTTTTGCTGTTATTGCATATGGTAAAACAGGTGGCTTAGAAGTCGGGTACGACTCAGATCTAGATTTGGTGTTTGTGCATAATCATGATGGCTCAAGCTTAACTAATGGTGAAAAACCGATAGATTCTCGCCAGTTTTATTTAAAGCTCGCTCAGCGCCTAATGCATTTATTTAATACCCGTACTGCATCGGGCATTTTATACGAGCTTGATACACGATTACGTCCTGAAGGAGCCTCTGGTTTATTGGCTATCAATTTAGAGAGCTTTAATCACTATCAGCAAACTCAAGCATGGACGTGGGAGCATCAAGCACTTGTTCGGGCTCGATTAATTTTAGGTCAAAACGATCTGATAGATCGTTTTTCACAAATTCGTAAAAATATACTTTGCCAGCAACGCGATGATACCGTGCTAAAAGCTGATGTAATAAAAATGCGCGAAAAAATGCGCGACCATCTAGCGAAGGGAAATGCTGAGAAATTTGATTTAAAACAAGATGTTGGTGGCATGGCTGATATTGAGTTTATTACGCAATATTTAGTACTTAAACACGCAAACGAGTTTGAACAGCTTACAGTTTACTCAGATAACGTAAGGATATTAACGGATGCGGCAAATATAGGTTGTATTACTAAAGAGCAAAAGCAGCAGTTGATAAAAGCGTATATTGATTATCGCTCGTGTTATCACGTGTTGAGCTTGGAGCAAAAAGGCAAATTGATCCCGCGAGAAACGTTTTTACAAGATATTACTAACGTAACTAATATTTGGAATAGTATTTTTGAATTGAATTGAATTGAATTGAAAACCCAAGCGCTTGCTTGGGTCTATGTACGTGTAAACCCTTAAACCTTTAGTTTTAAACAGTTTGTACGTACAAATTCTGATGGTAACTCGGTAATAACCGCTGCTCTTTGTTTATGGCAAAAGTAAGTATAAACCTCATGCTCAAAATCATCATTTATAGCGCGTCCAATTTGGTACAGTGCTGAAGTAAAGTTACTGTCTACTCTAAAATGATCTTTAACTACGTAATCTTTACTTAAGTACCAGTAAAGCTCAATCCCCTCGTTTTTAGCATATTGATTAAGTACATCTTTAAGAGTTGTGCCATTTTCAAAGCGCCTAGGTTCAACCTCTCCAGTCCAATTTGTAGGCATTGGATCTACTGTTCGCGCACGTTCAGCCAATACTCTATCCAAGGTTTGTTCTGGTGTTTTAAGTTTTAAAACAAATTGATCTCGTTCTTTATTACTTTTTACTTGGTTACGAATGGAGGAGTAAAAGCGTGATAATCCTTCGGCGGCTGCATTTTTAGATTTTTTAATATCAAATACAGAACCATCACCCACTAAAAAGTATACGGCGAGTGCTATTAGCACGGCTGCAAATGATATATGTCTAATCCAAAACCACATGATTATTACCCACCTTATTTGTTCCTATTATTGTTATACCATTACTTTTTGTAAAAAGAAGGCGTATTTTTATCCGGTCGAGTTTTAAAGCGACGGTGAAGCCACATGTATTGCTCTGGTGCTGCATTAACAGATTGTTCCATGCGTTGATTTACACGTGTTACATCAGCCTTATCATCACCACTGGGGAAGTTTTCAAGCTCAGGTACTACCTCTAAATGATACTTACCATTTTCGTCACGACGCGAGATTAAGCTCATAGTTTCGCAGTTTTTACTGCCAGCAAACATAAGAGTACCTGTTGTCGTTGCTGTGTCAGGGACTGCGTAAAATGGCACAAACTCACAGCGGTTACGGCCGTAATCTTGGTCAGGTAAGTAATAGCATACCTTTTTGTTTTTTAATGATTTTAGTAAACCTTTTACATCTTTTCGGCCAATTAGGTATTCGTTAGAACGAAGGCGGCCATTAGTTGTAAAGTATTCCATTAGAGCGTTGTTGTGAGGGCGGTAAAAGCCTAAACCTTGGCATTTTAATCCCATTACACGACTCGCCATTTCAAGATGCAGAATATGAGGGACAAGCAATAAAACACCTTTACCAGATGCCTGTACGCGCTCAAAATGCTCCAAACCTTTGATTGAGCCATATACACTTTTTACTCGCCACTGCGGCCACCACCAAGCCATGCCGGTTTCAACCATTGCAATGCCGGTGTTTTCCATATTTTTGAGTACAAGTTCTTTTTGATCTGCTTCGCTCATATCAGGAAAGCACAGCTTAATATTTACTTCTGCAATATGGCGACGGCGCTTCATAAATTTATGGACTAAGCGGCCAAGTTGCTTACCCATTGCCAGCTGTAGCTTTTGTGGTAGCCAAGAAATTAAATATAAAAATAAAACGCCAACCCACGTTAGCCAGTATCGAGGGCCTAAAAAAGATGCTTTAAAAGGAGATGAGGTGACCACAAAAATCTCTCTGAGAATAAAAACGATAGTTTAACGCTAAGCGCTATAAAATACAAAAAGCCAGCTACATGCTGGCTTTGAATAAATCTATATTATATTTAGCTGCAAAAGTTAAGCTGATTTTAAACCTTGGTTTATAGCAACTAAATCTTCACTTGTTAGTGTACCCGCAGCTTGTTTTAAGCGAAGGGTAGATAACACATAACGGTAACGCACATCAGCAAGGTTACGTTTTGCATCGTATAAATTTTGCGTACTCACTAGTACGTCAACAATGGTACGAGTACCTACTTCAAAACCGGCTTCAGTTGCTTTAAGGGCACTTTGAGCTGAAACAACCGCTTGCTCTAGCGCTTTGTAAGTCGCAATATCTGAAACAACTTGATTATAAGATGTAATTACTGTGCGAGTGACTGCGCGGTAATTCGTTTCATAATCTTGGCTCGCTGATACGTAAAACGCACGCGCTTGGTTTGTTGCAGCAACCGTTGCGCCACCTGAATATAAAGGTACGCTAAAGTTAAGCCCAACAGAACTTGAGTCTGAACGCGGTTGGTCATCAAAATTAGCGCCATTTATTTGAGTGTCTGTAAGAGAGTCACCATAACTTGCACTTAGAGTTAGTTTTGGATAATGACCTGCTTTTGCTAATTCAATTTGATCTTTTGCAATATCAACCGTTACCTTAGAGACTTGTAAGTTGATATTTTTATCTTCAGCTACTTTAACAAAGTCGCTTGAGCGCTTCGTTGGCTTAGTTGTTGAGAAAGTATCTGTATTTAAAAAGTCTAATTTTTCGTGATATTTACCAGTTATCTCACGAAGTTGCTCGCGTGCAGTTTCTACAGCATTACTGGCAATAATTTCTTGGGCTACTGAGTTATCAAACTGAGCTTGTGCTTCGTGTACGTCTGTTATAGCTGTTAAACCTACTGCATAACGTTGTTTTGTTTGCTCAAGTTGACGTGCAATGGCACGTTTTTCAGCTTCGACAAATTCAAGGTTATCACTGGCACTTAATACGTTAAAATAACCTTCAGCAACGCGTACAATTAAATTTTGTTTAGCTGCATCATATAGGCCGCTTGCTTGTAGAGCTTGCTTATCGGCAATGTCTAAAGTGTTCCAAGCACCTAAATCAAATAATGTTTGGCTTAAACTTACACCACGAGAGAATTGGTCTGTGTCACTTTCAACTTTAACTTGGTTAGATAAGTCGCCAACGCTTTGGTACGACGTTGCATCGCTTTTCGTATAACCCATAGTTAAACCAATTTGAGGTAATAGTGCACTCATCGCCAAATCGCTTTGGTAAGACTGCGCATCGGCTTGGGCTTTTGCTTTTAAAACAGTAGGATCGTTAGCTGTTGCTATTTCAAAAACTTGTAGTAAATCTTCAGCTTTCACTGCTGTTGCACCTAGTGCGCATGATAAACTAACTAGCGCCGCAAGAATGTTCTTTTTCATGTGGGGTTCGGTCCTTAGACAATTTTTGTACTAAAAGCATGTTAACCTGTTTTACTGCATAACAAAAAAAATAATTAGTAAAACAGTATGTTCAAGTGTAACAGAATATATTAACGCATTTTAAAGCTTTAGATAAGTAGGAGGTAGGCACGTGGTTGATAAAAAGCTCGTTCAATTTACACATAAAGATGTAAATTTAAAGCCAATAAAAAACCTTTATAAAGGTTTTTTTCAGGTTGATTTATACCAGTTTGAACATGCTCTTTTTGCGGGTGGAAAATCAGAGCTAATTAGCCGAGAAATATTAGAACGTGGCGATGCAATTGCAGTACTCCCTTATGACCCAATATCAGATACTGTTCTTTTAATTGAGCAAATACGTATTGGCGCTATTAAAAGTAAGCATTCGCCGTGGCTACTAGAATGTATAGCCGGAATGACTGACGGCAGTACGGATTACGAATCAGTTGTAAAAAAAGAAGCGTATGAAGAAGCAGGGCTTGAATTAACTGAACTTGAATTTATGCTTTCATACCTATCAAGCCCTGGCGGTACAACTGAGCGCTTACATTTATATTTAGCGCGTGCTGATTTAAGCCAAGTGAAATCAGGTGTATATGGTCTTGAAACTGAAGGCGAGGATATAAAAACTCATATTTTATCGGTTGATGATGCGCTAATGCGCCTCAATAACGGTGAAATGGATAATGCGGCAACGGTTATTTGTATGCAGTGGCTTGCGCTAAATCGCGAAAAAATGGCAAGCAAATGGGCATAAACTCTTACTAATATTATGGCGGAACTTTGACAGCACAATTAGCAACAAATCGATATATTCAAAGCCTCCCAAAGTATTTAACACTTTGTGAGCATAACTATGTGCGACTATTAAAGTTGTTACCGAGCGAGCGCAATATAGGAAGCATTCGTGAAGTAAAACTTGGCAACAGTGAATTTGCTACAAAAATTGATGGCAGCGCAAAATACACTATGGATATTTCAATTAAGCAGCTAACAGGAATGGTTAAAGGGATAGCGCCGCTGTATTTAACGGCTCGCTTGTATCATGATGCGAAAGTAGCTGAAATTATTCATCACGATTACCATCAACGCATAAAACCATCGTACGGATACCCCAACCCTAAAATGCATCAAAAAGATGAAAAGTATCAACTTAATGCTTTTTTATACGACTGGTTAGTGGCCTGTGTAGAGCACGGGCAAGCAACATTAAATTGGGATGTAAATAATGGCTTGGTTTGATGATACATATACATTTGATAAATCATCTTTGTGCATTGCGCATATTACCGACAGCCATTTATTTGCAGATAAAAATGGTGAATATTTTAATGTAAATACTGCAGCTCATTTTGAACAAGCTTTGGCACGCATCGCTGAGCAGCCAGTAGATTGCGTAATTTTTGGTGGTGATTTAACACAAGACCATAGTTTCGAATCGTACTTATTATTTAGTGAACTTATAAATGCCAGTGACATCACTTGCCCTGTATTTTGGGTACCAGGTAATCATGATGAACTAGTAATGCTTAATCGCATAAGTGGCGGAAAAATAAATTCGGCTAAACATATTATTGCTAACGGGGTTGAGCTGCTTCTTATTAATTCTAAAGGGCCCACGCCCGCAGGATGGGTTACTGGCGCGCATTTAGATGAAATAACTGATACTTTAGTCAACTCGAATAATAGTAAAGTTATCTTTTGCCATCATAATCCGCTGCCAATAAATGGCTATCTTGATAAGCACTTATTAGAAAATGGTCCACAGCTTTTAAATATTTTAGTTAATAGTAATAATGTATCTGCGCTTTTTCATGGTCATGTACACAACGATTATGAACAAAATTTTAGAGGCTTGCCTATATATGCAAGTCCTGCCAGTTCAGTCCAGTTTGTAAAATACACTCCAAAGTGGGAGCAAAAAAATGCAGGGCCTGCTTACAGAATGCTAAATATAAAGAGTAAAAAAGATAAAGTTGAAGTAAAAACGGAAGTGGTATGGCTAAGCGCGTAATTTATATTCATGGCTTTAATAGTTCACAAAAATCATATAAAGCTGTGCGCTTTGGTGAGCTTATGGCAAACTATGACGTTGATTATTGTGTACCGAACTTAAACCACGAGCCCCTACAAGCTATAATTGAGCTTGAACAATTACTAACGCCAGATACCGTTTTATTAGGTAGCTCGTTAGGTGGTTTTTTTGCCACGTATTTATCGCAGCGTTATCAAATTCCTGCAGTGGTCATTAATCCCGCGGTCGCACCTTATAATTTATTACAGTCGTTACTTGGGCCTAATTATAATCCGTATCAAGATTATCATTACGATTTAAATAACAGTCATATTGAGGCGCTGAAATTACTCGCTGTAGATAAATTAGCACATCCTGAGTTACTGTATTTATTACAGCAAACAGGCGATGAAGTGTTGAACTTTCAACACGCAGTAAAATATTATTCGCAATGCAAGCAATTGATAGAGTTTGGTGGCGATCATAGCTACGTTGAATTTGAACGCACCTTTGCAAGTATTGTAGATTTTCTTAAAATCACGTAAAACTAGTTAGCCTGAACTGAGGTTAGTTACTATATTAACGCTTTAGCGCATATAACAATAAAACTAGTAAACGTATTAGAGCCTTAGCGGATATAAAGACAAAAACTATGAGTGATCAAAATTATAACGCCGAAGCCATTGAAGTACTTAATGGATTAGATCCGGTAAAACGACGCCCAGGGATGTACACCGATACCGTACGCCCAAACCATTTAGGCCAAGAGGTTATCGATAACAGTGTCGATGAAGCTATGGCGGGCCACGCTACTCGTATCGACGTAATTCTCCACGAAGATAACTCGCTCGAAGTGAGCGATGACGGACGTGGTATGCCTATTGATATTCACCCTGAGGAAGGTATCCCTGGGGTTGAACTAATTTTCACTAAGTTACACGCCGGTGGTAAGTTTTCTAATAAAAACTATCAATTTTCGGGTGGTTTACACGGTGTAGGTATTTCTGTAGTAAATGCGTTATCTACACGTGTAGAAGTAACCGTAAGGCGCGACGCTCAACAATACAGAATGGCATTTGAAAATGGCGATAAAGTAGAAGATTTGAGCGTAATTGGTACTGTTGGTAAGCGCAATACAGGTACCACCGTTCGTTTTTGGGCTGATGTTAGCTACTTTGATTCACCAAACTACTCAATTACCAAACTTAATCATTTATTAAAAGCCAAAGCGGTCTTATGCCCAGGACTGCGTATTAAGTTTATTAATAAGCAAACGAAAGAAACCAAAGAATGGTTTTACGAAACTGGCTTAAAAGACTACCTAATTGAAGCCGTTAAAGGGTTTGAAACATTACCGCAAGACCCATTTGTTGGTGAATTTAAAAGCTCAATTGAAGGCGCTGATTGGGCTGTTGTATGGCTACCTGAAGGTGGCGAATCAATAGCGGAAAGCTACGTAAATTTAATTCCTACCGCGCAAGGTGGTACACATGTAAATGGTCTGCGCCAAGGCTTACTTGAAGCAATGCGAGAGTTTTGTGAGTTTAGAAATTTACTACCTCGTGGCGTAAAGCTAACACCGGATGATATTTGGGAACGCTGTAGTTACGTATTGTCGGTTAAAATGCAAGATCCACAATTTGCAGGGCAAACTAAAGAAAAACTTTCATCACGTTCATGTGCCGCATTTGTATCGGGTGTTGTAAAAGATTCGTTTAGTTTATGGCTAAATGAACATACCGATACCGCAGAATTATTAGCTGAGTTATGTATTTCAAACGCGCAAAGCCGTTTGCGTGCAGCTAAAAAAGTTGTACGTAAACGAGTTACTGCAGGGCCTGCATTACCAGGTAAATTGACCGATTGTAGTGCTGCCGATAATGACCGAACCGAGCTGTTTTTAGTGGAAGGTGATTCTGCTGGTGGTTCTGCTAAACAAGCGCGAGACCGTGAATTTCAGGCAATTATGCCGCTACGTGGTAAAATTTTAAATACTTGGGAAGTAGAGTCGGGGCAAATACTAGCATCACAAGAAGTACATGATATTTCAGTGGCACTGGGTATTGACCCAGAATCAACAGATATGTCGGGACTGCGCTACAATAAAATTTGTATATTGGCCGATGCTGACTCGGATGGATTACACATTGCAACATTGTTATGTGCACTGTTTGTTCGTCATTTTCCAGAGTTAGTAAAAACAGGGCATGTGTATGTTGCAATGCCGCCATTATTTAGAATAGATATTGGCAAAGAAGTTTATTACGCCCTAGATGAAGAAGAGAAAACCGCTATTTTGGCGCGCATAGAAGCCGAGAAAAAACGCGGAAAAGTAAACGTACAACGATTCAAAGGTCTGGGTGAAATGAATCCGTTACAGCTTCGTGAAACCACTATGGATCCTAATACACGACGCTTAGTGCAGCTTACGCTTGATGAAGAAGTAGAAACCATGGAAATGATGGATATGCTACTTGCTAAAAAACGATCGCCTGATCGTCGTCAATGGTTAGAAGATCATGGTAACAAGGCGCTCGTTTAATTGCTTGTGCCTAACACTAGGAGAGACGAATGAAAAAATTACTAGGAAGTTTGCTGTTACTTGGGCTGACTAGCGCTCCTGCAATGGCTAAAAATATACTTGATAAGCTCACCGTAGCACCTGGGTTTGAAATTAGTTTATTTGCAAATGATGTAGAAAATGCACGTCAAATAGCCGTTTCAAAAAAAGGTATTGTGTATGTTGGCTCTCGTAAAGCGGGCAACGTATATGCACTTATTGATCATAATAGCGATGGTGTAGCAGATAAAAAAATTGTTGTGGCTAAAGGCCTTAATATGCCCTCTGGCATAGCAATTAAAGATGGCGATTTATATGTAGGCGAAGTACATCGTATTATTCGCTTTAAAAACATTGATACCCAATTAAAAGACCCAAAGTTTGATGTGGTCTATAACAAGCTACCGAGCGAGCGTCATCATGGTTGGAAATTTCTGCGTTTTGCACCAACGGGTGAGCTAATCATTCCGGTGGGTGTACCGTGTAATATTTGTGCTGAAGATGAACGTTTTGGCCGTATTTTTGCGCTTAATGTAGAAACAAAACAAATAAAAACAATAGCCAAAGGCGTGAGAAATACAGTGGGTTTTGATTTTCATCCAGCTACTCAAGCTCTATGGTTTAGTGATAACGGTCGCGACATGATGGGCGATGATATTCCACCTGATGAGCTAAATCGTGCCACACAAGAAGGGGAGCATTTTGGTTTTCCGTATGTTCATGCCGGTGCAATTATTGACCCTGAGTTTGGTGAAGGTAAAAACATTGCCGATTATACGTCACCAGCACTTGCACTTCCTGCGCATGTAGCGCCATTAGGTATTCATTTTTATAACGGTAAGCAATTTCCAGCAAGCTATAAGCAACAATTATTTGTTGCTGAACATGGCTCATGGAACCGTTCTAAAAAGTCAGGTTATAAAGTAGGGCTAGCAACAATCGAAGTAGGTCGCGTAACTAAATATACGCCATTTATTACTGGCTTTATGAAAGACGAAACAACATTTGGACGCCCTGTTGCATTTGCAGAATTAGGTGACGGCAGTCTGTTAGTAAGCGATGATTACGCCAATGTAATCTACCGTGTAAGCTATAAGAAAAACTAGGTAAGCTTTAATGAGTGATACAGATACCTTGCTAATGCAAGGAATTGAGCAACAAACAATGGGGCGTTTTACCGAAGACGCCTATTTAAATTATTCCATGTACGTAATCATGGATCGTGCCCTACCGCATGTAGGTGATGGTTTAAAACCAGTACAGCGTCGTATTATTTATGCAATGAGCGAACTGGGCTTGTCAGCTAACGCTAAGTACAAAAAATCAGCCCGTACAGTGGGTGACGTACTTGGTAAGTACCATCCACACGGCGACAGTGCCTGTTACGAAGCTATGGTATTAATGGCGCAGCCGTTTTCTTATCGCTATCCTTTGGTAGATGGACAAGGAAACTGGGGTGCGGCAGATGACCCTAAATCGTTTGCAGCAATGCGTTATACCGAAGCGCGTTTATCTAAGTTTTCTGAAGTTCTGCTTAAAGAGCTTGGCCAAGGCACTGTTGATTGGACGCCAAACTTTGATGGCACCATGGATGAACCTGTAGTATTGCCTTCTCGTTTACCGCATATTTTACTCAATGGTATAACGGGTATCGCCGTAGGTATGGCAACAGATATTCCGCCACATAACGTACGTGAAGTGGCTAGCGCATGTTGTTTATTACTTGATAAACCAAAAACAGAGCTTGAAGAATTACTTGAGCTTGTACATGCACCAGATTACCCAACAGATGCTGAAATAATTACCCCAAAAGCCGATATTCATAAAATATATAAAACCGGTCGTGGGTCTATCAAAATGCGTGCGGTTTACACCGAAGAGCATGGCGATATTGTTATTACAGCGCTGCCGCATCAATGTTCAGGTGGTAAAGTACTTGAGCAAATTGCAGCGCAAATGAACGCTAAAAAATTACCTATGATTGCTGATTTACGTGACGAGTCAGATCACGAAAATCCAACGCGTATTGTAATTATTCCGCGCTCAAACCGCATTAAAGCTGAGCCATTAATGGCGCACTTATTTGCAACCACCGATCTTGAAAAAAATTACCGCGTAAACTTAAACATGCTAGGCCTAGATGGTCGCCCGCAAGTTAAAGACTTGCGCTGTATTTTAAGTGAGTGGCTAACATTTAGACGCGAAACAGTGCGTCGTCGTTTGCAGTATCGTTTAGATAAAGTATTAGCACGTTTGCATATTTTAGAAGGTTTATTAGCAGCCTTTTTAAATATCGATGAAGTGATTGAAATCATCCGCAGCGAAGACAAACCAAAGCCTGTATTAATGGAGCGCTTTGATTTAACTGATACGCAAGCAGAAGCTATTTTAGAATTAAAACTTCGTCATTTAGCAAAACTTGAAGAGTTTAAAATTCGCGGTGAGCAAGATGAACTAGCCAAAGAGCGTGATAAATTAGCGCAAATTTTGGGCTCAGAACGTCGTATGTCGACACTGCTTAAAAAAGAAATTCAAGAAGCCGCTGAAATGTACGGTGACGATCGTCGCTCGCCAGTGATTGAGCGCTCAGAAGCGAAAGCACTTAACGAAAAAGATTTAATTCCATCAGAGTCAGTCACTGTTGTGCTATCAGACAAAGGCTGGGCACGCGTTGGTAAAGGCCATGATTTAGATGTACAAGGCTTAAATTACCGTTCAGGTGATGGCTTTAGAGCCTCTGCTCGTGGTAAGAGTAATCAACCTGCGGTATTTTTAGATTCAGCAGGGCGGGCGTTTGCAACTGATGCGCACAGTCTACCTTCGGCGCGTAGCCAAGGGGAGCCAATGACAGGTCGTTTTAACTTAACACCAGGTGCTAATTTTGAGCACGTGGTAATGAGTGAAGACGAGCAAGTATTGCTTATGGCGTCAGATGCAGGTTACGGCTTTATTACCGACTTTAAAGACTTAGTGAGTAAAAATAAAAATGGTAAAGCGCTGGTAAGTGTCCCTAAGGGTGGAATATTACTTTCTCCTATTAGGGTGAACGATGTTGCTAGTGATTACTGTATGGCTATTTCTAACGAAGGTCGCATGCTTTTATTCCCGCTACGTGACTTACCAAAACTTAGCAAAGGTAAAGGGAATAAGATTATTTCTATTCCTGGAGCTAAAGTACAAGCCCGTGAAGAGTTTGTAAAAGTGCTTGCTGTTGTGCCACAAGGAAGCAGTGTTACGCTTCATGCTGGTAAGCGTAAACTAACGCTTAAACCATCTGATTTAGAGCATTATCATGGTGAGCGAGGGCGTAGGGGTAATAAACTACCGCGCGGCTTACAGCGTGTTGACGAAGCCGTTGTTGAGCTAACCCCACAAGATGATGAACCAATAGAAGCCATTAACGAAGAGTAACCAATTACTTTTTTGTATAAATAAAAACGGTCTGCATTTGCAGGCCGTTTTTGTTTTAAAGTAAAGAGCTTGCATATTTCAGCGTACACTTGTGCGCTATTGACTCGTCTGTGTCACAAAATAACGCTATAATAATCATAATTGATCTTTGGAGAAACTCATTTGCTAGCTGTTATACGCGTTTTTATTATGCTGATGTTTATATTATTCAGTTGTATTTTTGGTTTATTACTTTCGATTGTAAGACCATTTCATCCCAATAATGTACATATTATAGCGGGCTGGTTTGGCTCAATGGCTAAAATGATTGGCGTTAAATTAGTTTTAACACGTCATGAAGATGCAATTGATGCAGGCCCTGCAGTTTATGTTGCTAATCATCAAAATAGCTACGACTTATTTACAGTGCCTGCAATGGTGCCTAAAAACTGCGTAAGTTTGGGGAAAAAGAGCTTAAAGTGGATCCCATTTTTCGGTCAGCTTTATTGGTTGTCGGGTAATATATTAATAGACAGATCGAATCGCTCCAAAGCAGCGGGAACTATCTCCAAAGCAGCCGAAAAAATTAAAAATAATGGCTTATCTGTATGGATGTTTCCAGAAGGCACACGAAGCTATGGAAGAGGGTTGCTACCGTTCAAAACAGGTGCTTTTCACACCGCAATGAGCGCAGATGTACCCATAATTCCGGTATGTATGAATACAACACATAAAACCATTAAGCTAAATCGTTGGGATAATGGTACAATTTACATCGAAATGTTAGCGCCTATACCGCTTGATAAAGAAATTAGCGCGCGTGAGCATGCTAAAAGCGTGCATAGCATTATGGCTGCTAAAATAACTGAATTAGATGCTCAAGTGAGAGAAAAATAATGGAAAACTGGCGTGAAATAAGTGAAGACATCGTAAGTTCACTACTAGAAGATGGATCAGATCCTGAAATACTTTATGAAGTAGAACACCATTTTGTGTGTGAAGACTTCCCTAAACTAGAGCAAGCTGCATTGGCTGCTTTTAAATTAGGCTACGATGTTGAAGAGCCAGCAGAGCTTGAGCTTGAAGATGGCAGTAAAATTTGGAGCTTTGACATTGTAGTTGAAGCTGAGCTAGACGTAGACGTTATTATGGAAGACGTTGATAAGCTAGCGCAACTAGCCGTTGAGTGCGATGTTGAATACGACGGTTGGGGCACTTACTTTCAAGAGTAATTAATTACCCAGCATTAGAAAAATAGTAAAGGCGAGCATTTAACAGTGCTCGCCTTTTTTTAGTTTTACTCCCTGTTTAAGCTTTAAATACACTCATTAGCCTCTATATAAATCAAAAATGTACATTACCAATTTAAATCTGGTTATTACCAATTTTAAATTAGTCTTTAATTTATCTCTATTTTTATTTTTTATTCATACTAAATTAATATTGTCCATAATTATTGGTAAGCAGTGTTATTTATTTTTTAGTACTTATGTCTGAAATTAAAATTTATTTTTAAAAATTAATTCGTTACTTAATAAAATTTAATGTGTTGATTAAATTGAAAATTAAATTTGTTTTTAAGTGGTAATAAAGATGTAAGTAATACTTATTTGCTGTACCACACTGTGTTGACATATTGGTAACAATAAATATAACCTTTACCCCGCCTTCGGGTATACTTTTTGGTAATGTTAATTGGTAAGTTTTATTTGCCGTTTAAATTACCATTACTATTCATACACAATTAAAAACCTGTATAGCGGTAAGATCTAAGTGTTAGTGAATTTCACTAACCTAAGTAGTTAGGTTGTTTTTATGTTCAGGTTTAAAGGAATAAAGATAATGATTAACCACAAGAAATTGTTTATTTGCACTGCAATTACTGCAACCTCAGCGTTATCTCACGCTGCAACTATTAATAACCTTGGCTTTGAAAGCGGTTTTAGTAGTTGGAACGAAACTGAGCCAGCGGCTATTTCATCTGATGCATATAGCGGATCTAAATCGTTAAAAATTCAGGGAAGTCCTGCACGTGTTTATCAATTAGTAAATATTCAGCCAAACACTGAATATACGTTAAGTGCTTATGTACTTGGTAAAGGGCAGATTGGGGTTAACGACTTAAACGGTTTATTTAAAAACAAAACCTTTGATGTATCGTCTTGGACTAAGGTAACTAAAACGTTTACTTCAGCGAATACCAATTCACTGCAAGTATTTGCTAAGCATTACAATAGCTCAAGTGATGTACGCTTTGATAATTTTACATTAGTTGAGGGCAGTGATAATGGTGGTGGCACTGATGATGGTGCAGGATCTGGAGACGGTACAACGATTCCAAGCAGCATTACAAGTGGTAGTGTTTTTGATTTAGAAGGGGATAGCCCTAACCCGTTAGTGAACGATAGTACGTTAGTATTTGTACCTTTGGAGGCACAGCATATTACGCCTAACGGGAATGGCTGGCGTCATGAGTACAAGGTAAAAGAAAGCTTGCGCGTTGCCATGACACAGTCTTACGAAGTATTTGAAGCAACTGTAAAAGTTGAAATGTCTGATGGCGGTAAAACAATTATTTCACAGCACCACGCCAGCGATACTGGGACTATTTCTAAAGTGTATGTTTCAGATACTGATGAATCAGGTTTTAACGACAGCGTAGCGGGTAATGGCATTTTTGATGTGTATGTTCGTTTGCGTAATACCAGTGGCAATGAAGAAAAATTTGCGCTAGGTACTATCACAAGCGGTGAGTCATTTAACTTGCGAGTGGTAAATAATTACGGCGATGTAGATGTAAGTGCACTAGGTAATTCGTTTGGTATTCCAGTAGAAGATGATTCTGAATCTTACTTTAAGTTTGGTAACTACTTACAGTCTCAAGATCCAAATACTCTAGATAAATGCGGTGAAGCAGGTAACTCTAATTCATTCAAAAATTGCTTTGAAGATTTAGGCATTACTCAATCAAAAGTAACAATGACTAATGTTACTTATACCCGTCAAACAAACTAAGTAGTCACTTAATTATGTCCACTCAATTGAGTGGCCATATTAAATGTGCGTTTTAATTTACAGCCATTTTTTATTTTTAAAATACACACCAATACCGCCAGTAAGCACAATTAAAAATATGACAAAAGCACTAAACGCATAAGGGCTCTCTGTACCAGGAATGCCTCCTACGTTTACACCTAAAAGCCCCGTTAAAAAGCCCAGTGGTAAAAAAAGTGCTGCCACTACAGACATAACATACATTCGCTGGTTTAACTGCTCAGAAACTTGGTTAGTGATTGTTTGCTGAATAATTTGCGCACGCTCAATCGAACTATCTAGCTCTTCAAGATAACGAATTAATAAGTTAGTGGTTTCATTAAGTTTTGCTTTATCGTCATCTAATAACCATAGGTAGTGGTTATTTACCATTGAGCTAAGGGCTTCTTTTTGCGGTTTTAAATAACGTTTTAAGGCAATAGTTTGGCGTCGCAATTGTGATAAGCCTTGGTTGTCAAACTTTTTACTTGGTTCATCTATTTCTTCTTCAAACTCGTCGAGTGTTTCATCTAGTGAGTCAATAACGCTTTGCATACGTGAGGTTAATTTTTGTGTAATAGAGCACACTAATTCAGAAATATTGCATGGGCCTTTATTTTCATTTAAACAGGCGAGCGTATCTTGCACCGATAATAAACGGCGCTTACGGGTAGTAATAAGAATGTCTTCGCTAATAAATAAACGAATTGATACCATGTCTTCAGGGCTTTGTGCTGGATTTAAATTTACACCACGTAAAAATAACATGTGCCCGTTAGTTGTAGCCGTAATACGTGGGCGTGTTTCGTCAGCAATTAAAGACTCTAGTTCGTAATCGTTTAAATGAGGCTGTGCCTTGAGCCATTCAACTGCCTCACTTTGGCTATAATCCATGTGCACCCAAAGTTTACCTTGGCTTGGTTGCCAGCTATTTAGCTCATTAGTGCTTCCAATAGGACGAGCGCCGCCTTGTCCATCAAGTACAAGTGCATGTAGTAAACCATTAATCATAATTAGTTCTCATAATAGTGTATTTTTAATACTGTTAACTATAGTGTATCTACTTAGTTGCTTACAGGCTTACCTTTACTTTTAATAAGTTAAGCTTAAATAGCAAAATATATGCAGAGCCTCTGTGTTGAGCAAAGTGGCATTAAAGTACGGCTTAGCAAGGCGTGCATTGTGTGACCAGTTGCTTAAAAAGATCAATTTAATTTACTAATCGACTAGATAAATTTATTTCGTTGGTGTTTTTTGGTCTGTAGCGTATAAGTCACTTTTTTATTAAGGGCACATTTATGACAGCAAAGATCACAGTTGGTTGGCGTGAGTGGTTAAGTTTACCTGAGCTTGGTATTAACGAGATAAAAGCAAAAATTGATACTGGCGCTCGCACTTCATGTATTCATGCAATTAACATTGAAGAATACGAAGTTGACTCAGAAAAATGGGTTAAATTTACGGCCCAACCACTGCAAGATGATGAGCAAACGCAAGTTACTTGCAATGCAAAAGTTAAAAAAATGAAGTACGTAACCAGCTCAAGTGGGCAAAAAGAGCTACGCTACTTTATAGAAACTACATTACATGCAGGCGAGCATAGCTGGCCTATCGAGCTTACTTTAACAAGCCGTGCAACAATGAAGTTTAGAATGTTATTAGGGCGTACAGCCATGGAAAATCGTATAGTCGTTGACCCGGCTTTATCTCAACTATTAGGTCGTAAGGTTTAACTATGAAAATCGGTATTTTATCTCGTAACAGAAAGCTATATTCAACACGTCGCTTAATTGAGGCAGCAGAAGCACGCGGCCACGAAGTTAAAGTGATTGATGCATTGCGTTGTTATATGAATATCAACTCTGAGCAACCAGAAATTCACTATCGCGGTGAAAACTTAAAAGAATTTGACGCAATTGTTCCGCGTATTGGTGCATCGGTTACATTTTATGGCTGTTCGGTACTTCGTCAGTTTGAAATGATGGGTGTTTATCCTGTAAACGAATCAGTCGCTATTTCTCGTTCGCGCGATAAATTACGTTCACTTCAGTTACTTTCGCGCAAAGGCGTTGGTATGCCAGTAACAGGTTTTGCCAGCAAACCCGATGACGTAAAAGACTTACTAGAAATGGTAGGCGGTGCACCTGTTGTAATTAAATTACTTGAAGGCACACAAGGCATTGGTGTTGTACTTGCTGAAACACGCAAAGCAGCTGAAAGTGTTATTGAAGCGTTTATGGGCTTAAAAGCCAATATTATGGTTCAAGAATATATTAAAGAAGCGGGTGGTGCAGACATACGTTGTTTTGTACTAGGCGACAAAGTAATCGCAGCAATGAAGCGCCAAGCACAAGAAGGTGAGTTCCGCTCTAACCTTCACCGTGGTGGTAGCGCTACATTAGTTCGCATTACTCCAGAGGAACGTAAAACGGCAGTAGCAGCGGCTAAATCAATGGGCTTAAATGTAGCGGGAGTTGATTTACTTCGCTCATCTCGTGGGCCACTTGTGATGGAAGTTAACTCATCACCGGGTTTAGAGGGCATTGAAATAGCAACAGGTAAAGATATTGCAGGTATGGTAATTGATTTCATCGAAAAAAATGCCTCAAGTAAAGGAACAGCAACACGTGGCAAAGGTTAAAATTAACCGTCCTTTTTCCTTATTAGGAGAAAATGTAGGCGTAGGCGAGCGTAAAACGCTTGCCTTAGAAGCAGCTAAGCTTTACACCCATTCACCACTTAATATTCCTATTGAAGTGGTTAATGGTGTAATGGAAGGCCCTGTGCTTATGGTGTGTGCGGCTATTCATGGTGATGAGCTAAATGGTGTAGAAGTTGTGCGTCAGTTACTTGCTAAAATAGATCCAAGCCAACTGCGCGGAACAATAATCGCTGTGCCTATTGTGAATGTGTTTGGCTTTATTCACAAATCGCGTTATTTACCAGATAGACGCGATATGAATCGCAGTTTCCCAGGTTCTGAACGTGGTTCATTAGCTGGGCGTATGGCTTATATGTTTTTTAATCAAGTGGCAGTACATTGTACTCACATTATTGATTTGCATACTGGCGCTATTCATCGTACTAATTTACCGCAAATTCGCGCTAATTTAGAAGATGAAGCAACCGCTGAAATGGCTAAAGCATTTGGTACGCCGGCGGTTATAAATGCATCCCTTCGTAATGGTTCATTACGCAGTGAAGCCGCAAACTTAGGTATACCTGTTATTACTTATGAAGCAGGCGAAGCGCTACGCTTTGACCCTATCGCTATTGCGGCAGGTGTGCAGGGCGTTGATTATGTTATGCGTCATTTAAAAATGATCCGTGGCAAGCGCCCTAAAAAGTTACCAGATCCTATTATTGCAGGTTCTACTAGTTGGATACGTGCAGAGGTTGATGGCATTGTGCGTGCACAAGTATCACTAGGGGAGCATGTAACTAAAGGGCAAGTGCTTGCATATATAAGTAGCCCTCTAGGGGATTCTGAGCTTGAGCTTTTAGCGCCTAAAGGCGGTATTGTTATTGGTCAGCAAACGATGCCATTGGTAAATGAAGGTGATGCGGTATTCCACCTTGCTTACTTTGCAAACGACAATAGTTTAGTAGAGCAGCAACTAGAGAACTTTATTGATGAGATAAATGATTTAGATGACGAGCTTAAAACAGCTGAACTAAATAACTAATAGCTAGGGCGTGTTTAACTTTGCGGATTGAAATTTGTTCAATCTAGGGGCGATTAAATCGCGGCGCGAGGTTTGTAACCTAGTGGGCTAAGTAAAAACCGAGTAACAAAGAGTTTATCGCCCCTAGGCAGAACCCGAAGGGCAGCGCATGTTTGGCATTTATGCTGCGTTATCGCCTATTTATGGGGAGTAACCACACTTCATAGGCTCTGCCTTGCCTAAAAACCAAACATACTGCTGCAAATTCAACCATCAAAGATCAACACGCCCTAGTCTTAATTGTGGTTAGTTAAGCATTAAAAAGCCGCAGTAGGTATTTTGACTACTGCGGCTTTTTTGTGAATATAATTTTTTAAACTATGTTTTTTTAGGACCAATAATACGCTTTATAACAGGGGTTTTAGTTGGCTTTGGTTCTTTATTTAAAACCATGACAGGACGGGTCACAAATAAATTGTTAGGGTAAATTACACGGTGCCCATCAATATGTTCAAGTACTACATTCATTAAGCCCATTTCAACAATGCGCCCTTCAACATGATTCGCACCATCAATAATTCGTACCCAATAACCAACGCGGCAATCGTTTTGAATAAACATCAGTAAAAATGCGGTGAGATTACTCAATAATGACCAAGCGGCAAAAAGCGCTACCCCTAACATGGCAAATAAAGAAGAGCCTAAAACCAATAAACCACGCAGCTCTATACCCCAAAATACTAAAACCAAACACAGTACTACAAAGGCGAGTATAATTTTTAGTAAAAGCTCTGCACGGTATTTTCGGTGTAAATCTACTTTGCCTTTAATCGCTTTTTCGAGTAGTTTTTTGGTTATTTTTAATAGAAGAGGGAAAACCAAAATAGCGATTATAGTTACAACTAACTTATATTGTGATGCAAACAATTCTAAAACTTCTATTATTTCCACATTAGGTCCTGAACTTTCATAACAATTTAATGCAATTGGTATTAGTTTAACGTGTTTGTATTATTTAAAAAGTGTTTTTAACGCTTACTAGCCACTGGACTGAGTCTACATCGTCGTAGCTATCAACAGGGGCGGCAATATCAATGTGGATCATGGTTCCTGAGTTTGCGCGACTCGGTGCCAAACGCAGACCAACGCCTACATTTTTCAATACATGTGCATTTTCACCGTTATCTTCATCGTTAAACCATGCTCTGCCTACATCTACAAAAGCTGCGCCACCCACTTTAAATAGTTGCAGTAAATCGTACTCCCAGTAATAGCGCTTTTCTAAATTAACTAAAAAGCTGCGATCGCCATGTTGATAATCCATCGGGTAACCACGCAGGCCTGTTTCGCCACCTAAAGTAAGCTGTTGATCAGCAGTCAGGTTTTTGGCGTATTGCACGCGGGCTTTAACATACCAAGATTGGTCTTCACTGGTATTTAAATAATATTGTACTTGGCTGGTGGCCATAAAGTTTTCGAGTTTTTTCTGTTCTTTATTCCAATAGCCATCAATATCAGCACTAAAACGCCATAAAGTATTATCGTTAGTAAAGTGGGCTTTTTTAAAGTTAAAAGAATACACCGCGCGGCTGTCGTCATTACTTAAGGACTCATCTGAATAGCCAATTAAGCTTTTAATATTCCAACCTAAATTTAAATCCTCAGTGCGAGATATACTGTCGAAGTTGCGTACTTTTATGTAGTTATCTTCAAACCAATGGCCGCTTATAAAGGGATAACTTAAGCTTCTGTCATCGGCAAGTGGTGCAAGTGTAGTGTCTACAGCTTCAAAGGTATGTTGCTCATCGGTATAGCCTAACGTTAGTCGCTGGGTCCAATTATTATTAAGCGCTTTAGAGTGTCCTATAAATACACGGTTTAAATCGGTAGTTTGATCAAATTCGCTAAACTCTTCGCCGCGTTTATATAGTGACTCTTCGCGCTGCTCAGAATAGCTTAAAATACCGTAACTAAAGGGGGTGTCAATTGCGTAAAATGGATAGGTTAGCTCAAGCAAATGGCGCTTGCCGTCGCTGTTATCGGCGTACTCTAAACGGCCTCGGTAGCGAGTAGATAAAATATTCGGATCGTCGTAAACAAATAAGTAACCGCTGCGATCGCTGTCAGTGGTGCGCGAAAAAGAAAGGCGCTTACCCCACCCAAGCAGGTTAGATTCTCTAAAACCTATACTCGATTTGTTTTCTCCACCGCTTCGACTAAAGTTCACTTCAGGTAAAAGTGTCCATAAATCACGGGTAACCACTTCTACATTAACGTCGCCGTCGCAGTTTTCGGTAGCACTAATTTGTGCATCATATAAGTAGCTTTCTTTACGAAGTAAACGCTCAGATTCTGCGAGCTTTTTAGCGTCGTACTTGTCACCTGGGGAGAATAATAAAAGGTTATTAATGACATCGGGCTCTGTTTGAATGTGAGCGCGATTAGCAAAACGGAATAAAGCATTATTTTCCTCTTCAAGCTCAGTATTAAATACATTAAGTTGCTTGAGCTTTATTGAGGCTATTTTAGCGTTACTATTACTGTGCGTGAGGGTTGTTTTGTCTTGAACTTCTCGGCGTAGGTTTTTATTTGTGCTTAAATCTGTCTGTTCTACAAGGCAGTTATCAGTTTTCATTGAAGATTGTTGTGCGAACGTTTTAGGCACATAAAAGCTTAAAACCGTTAAACTAATACAACATTGTGCTATCCATTTCTTGCTCACCATTAAACCTCTTACTGCTACGTAGCAAATGACTATCGTAATATCAGCTTACATCATTGTTATTATAATGTAAGTAAAAGGTATGGATTTTGAAATTAATTAATTGTTACCCATATTCACTTTTGTTAATAGCCAGCTGGTTTGCAGCGACCTATGCGCTAGGCATTAAAAGCTAGCTTAAATAAAATGCTAAAGCGGCGAGTAAGTGTTCAGCTTCATGACCTTCGGCATTAATCCAGATGCTTTGGCTGTAATGCTCATAGTTTAAATTAAAGGTTTGATGATTATAGGTAAAGCGAACTTGATGGCGATCGGCGCCTGCAGAATATTCGTTGAGTGTTACTTCGTCTGAGTGTAAAAATAATGTACTCCACAGCTCAAAGTCTTCATCGTTTGGTAGCTCAATGGGATTAATCAAAATACATTTGTGTGTATGGTCATATTCTATTTGGGTCATAATGCTCTTAATTAGTAGCTAGGTAATGTCGAATTGCCGTTAAAAATTCGCCGCCGTACTTATTTAACTTAGTAAAACCAACACCTGAGACCTTTAAAAATTCACTGTCGTTTGTTGGCATAAGCTGCGCCATTTCGGCTAACGTTTTATCATTAAATACTACATAAGGTGGCACATCGTCGGCATCAGCAAGTTCTTTACGAAGTGCGCGCAGGCGAGCAAAGAGTTTTTTGTCGTAATTAAATTGCGCTAACTTATCTTGATAAACGTGTTTGGCTTGCAGGCGTGGCTCGGCTAATTGCAGTGCGTATTCACCTTTTAAAATTACACGCGCGGCTTCTGTTAATCTAAGTGACGCACCTTGTGTTATATCTTGGCTAAGTAAGCCTTGATGAATAAGTTGGCGTAAAATACTGAGCCAAAACTCACTGCTTTTATCTTTACCTATGCCGTAGGTACTTAACTCATGATGATTATTATCGCGGATGCGGCTCGTGTTTGCACCGCGAAGTAATTCAACAATATAACCTAGTCCAAAACGTTGTCCCGCTCTGTACACACACGAAAGTGCTTGCTGAGCGACTAACGTACCATCAAAGCTTTTTGGCGGATTTAAGCAAATATCGCAGTTGCCACAAGGTTCGCGTTGATATTCACTAAAATAGTTAAGTAATATTTGACGACGACATGTTTGCGCTTCGGCAAAGCTTGCCATTGCGTTAAAGCGTTGTTCTTCTACGCGGCGGCGTTGTTCGTCGTCTATGTCTTCAAAAAAGCGCCTTACGCGACCTATATCAGCTGGGTCAAAATACATTATAGCTTCTGCGGCAAGTCCATCTCGCCCAGCTCGACCAGTTTCTTGATAGTACGACTCTATACTTTTTGGAATATCGTAATGCAGTACAAAACGCACATTAGGCTTGTTTATGCCCATACCAAAAGCAACGGTTGCGACCACTATTTGTATATCGTCACGGGCAAACCCGGTTTGTACAAATTGTCGTTGCTCGTTACTCATACCAGCATGATAAGCGGCAGCGTTTAGTCCTGCATCTGCAAGCTTTTCAGCAATGTCGTCTACGCGTTTACGGCTGGTGCAATAAATAATACCGCTTTGGCTTTTTTGCTCCTTTAGGTAGCGAAGCAATTGCACCATAGGTTTAAATTTTTCTTCTATGGTGTAACGAATATTGGGGCGATCAAAGCTGCCAGTATGAATATAAGGCTGTTGTAGTTTTAATTGCTCAACTATATCAAACCGTGTGGCTTTATCGGCGGTGGCGGTTAATGCCATCATTGGGACATGTGCAAAACGTTGCTTTAATTCGTTTAAGCGAAAGTAATGAGGTCTAAAGTCATGACCCCAATGCGACACACAGTGCGCTTCGTCAATAGCAAATAAACTCACATTTAAATGCGATAAACGCTCTAAAAATTCGTGTTGTAATACTTTTTCAGGCGCCACATATAAGAGCTTAATTTGCCCCTGATGAAGCTGTTGATACACCAATTGCTGTTCTTCTCGTGCTAAGCTGTTATTAACGTAAGCGGCTTTTACCCCAAGAGCTTGCAGTTGCGTTACCTGATCTTGCATTAGCGATATAAGCGGAGATATAACAATGGTTACGCCTTCGAGTACTAAAGCAGGGATTTGGTAGCACACCGATTTTCCGCCGCCAGTAGGAAGCAATACAAGCGAGTCTTGACCGTTAATAGCGGCATCAATAACTGCTTTTTGACCGTCGCGAAATTCACTGTAGCCAAACACTTGTTTGAGGACAGTTTCGGGTTTACGCACAAGGGTGCTAGAAGGTAGAGTTGATGTATTCATTGGCGGGTATTTTAGTGGTTTTTTAGTGAGATGTCTTTAGCTGAGTTACTTGATAAATTATTTAAGTGGAGTCTCGTAGTTTTACACTATGTATGTTTTACTCATCTTACCTGTTTTGACATAGAGAATAATAATGAATAAAGAAATGTTAATTGAACAAGTAGGTGCGTTATTTGTGAATGGCATGCCGTTTAACCAGTTTTTAAAAATATCGGTTGAGTCGTTAAGTCCTGAACAGGCTAAAATTACGTTCCCGTGGCAGGATGTACTCATTGGTAATCCTGCGCAAAAAATACTCCATGGTGGTGTTATTTCAGCCGTACTTGATAATGTAGGCGGTATGCTCGCTGCAGCAAGTGTAATTGATAAACTCACCGATTTAGATATTACAAGCGTGCAAACAAAATTAGCCACGCTTGGGACTATCGACTTACGTACTGATTATTTGCGCCCTGGTAAAGGAGAGAGCTTTACTGCCAGCGCAACACTTATTCGTTCAGGTAATAAAGTATGTGTATGCAGAATGGAATTACATAACGAACAGTCTGTTCAAATTGCTTTTGGAACCGGCACGTATTTAGTTGGATAAAACGCGTATGGCAAGTAAACTAGCGGCCTTTTAAATCACTAAGTGTGTATTATGTCGATTGATACTGAGCAGCGTAAAGGTGCTATTTTTGCTTGTCTTGCTTTTTTAATGTGGGGCCTTGCGCCAATATACTTTAAGTTGATTCAGCATGTTTCTGCTTTTGAAATTTTAATGCATCGGGTTATTTGGTCGGTTGTGTTTTTAGTATTGGTAGTAAGTGTTTTACGGTATTGGGGTAAAATTAAACGCATTATCGTTCAACCTAAGCTTTTGCTTATGCTTGTTATCACCTCTGCACTGCTTGGGTTTAATTGGGGTTTATTTATATGGGCTATAAATAATAACCACATGCTTGATGCAAGCTTGGGCTATTACATAAATCCTCTTTTAAATGTATTACTGGGTATGCTTTTTTTAGGCGAACGCCTGCGTAAGTTCCAAGGCGTAGCAGTAGCCCTTGCCTTTAGCGGTGTAGTGCTGCAGCTAATTAGTTTTGGCTCGTTTCCGGTAGTTGCCTTTTCACTGGCTATATCATTTGCACTTTATGGTTTATTACGTAAAAAGTTACCGGTTGAAGCCTTGCCTGGCATTTTACTCGAAGCACTTATATTACTGCCTGTCGCACTTATTTATTGGTGGTTAATGGTGCCTACAGCAACATCAAGCCTGCCAGCTAATGATTGGCATACTAATGTACTACTGATTAGTGCAGGTATTGTAACTACATTACCACTGCTGTGTTTTACCGGTGCAGCTAAGCGTTTGCAATATACTACACTTGGCTTTTTTCAATACATTGGGCCAAGCTTAATGTTTATACTCGCTGTGGTGTTTTATGGTGAAGTGTTTGATGCAGAGCGTGTAGTAACATTTGCATGTATTTGGAGTGCTCTGGCTATTTTTAGTTGGGACTCTTACCATCAATCACGCAAACGTAAAAAAGCGGCTATTACAGCCGCAGAAGTATAATTAACTAATAAAATGGTTAACTAACTACTTTATTACGACCAGATTCTTTAGCGTCGTAAAGCTTTAAGTCGGCCTGTTTTAAAAGTTCATCAATTTGATAAACAGGCCCGTTTGCAAAGCCAATAGAAATGGTGAATTTTATTTTAGCTTTACTAAACTCTTGGCTATTCATTTCTATAAAATACCTAAAGCCTTCAAGGCGTTTAAGGGCTTCTTGTTTATCTGCATCTATAAAATAAACTGCAAACTCTTCACCGCCTAAGCGCGCTACTAAGTGCTTTTTAAAGTATTTACTGAAGCAAATAGAGAGCCCTTTTAATACTTCGTCGCCAACATCGTGTCCGTATGTATCGTTAATTGATTTAAAGTGATCAATATCAAGCATAGCTAAAGTACCGTCACCTTTAATATGTTTTATTTGCTTTAATGATTTTTCAGCTTCTTCAAAAAAGTAACGACGATTTGGTAAATTAGTTAAATAATCCGTGTTGGCTTGTCGCCTTATGGTGGCTATAAGGTCTAACATATCGACGTTTTGACTAAGCCTGCAGTAAAACTCTTCGCTATTAAAAGGTTTGTGCAAATAATCGTTTGCGCCATTTTTTAAAAATAAACTAGAAAGCCCTACAGAGTCAGAACCCGAAATACCAATAATAGCTTTTTCATCATTGCTATATAAGCGGCGAATCTCGCTACATAGTTCATCGCCATTCATGTTGGGCATTTCATTATCAGTAATAATAACTGAAATATCAGGTGAAGCTTCAAGCAGGTTTAACGCTTCTTGTCCGTCTTGCGCTTCAATAATTTGATACTTATGGCGCACTAATAAACTACAAATGTATCGTCGGGTCGATTTAGAGTCGTCAACAACGAGTACTTTTACATTTTCGTTGCGAGGCAGGCGCTGTAACTGTTTTTCGAGGTACTGATAAGCTTGTTTATTTTCTTTAATGATGTAATCGATGATTGGGTATTTTTCTACAGTGTCGCGAGTTTTTTTATCAATATTGCCCGTCATTACAATAGTTGGAATGTCTGCATTAATAGTACAAGGTACAGCCTCACCTAATGGGGCATCAGGTAATATAAAGTCAACTACAGCGCAAAAATAGCTATTTTTACTTATAAGCTCTTTTGTTTGCGCTAATGACTCAGCTATATCAACTTCATAACCAGCCTTAAGCGCGATGTGCTTTTGCACTCGCGCCATGGCAGGTGTATCTTCAACTATTAGTATTTTTCGCGTCACGGAACAACCCTATATATATTTTGCAAAAATATTTGCTTATACAAGTTGTAACTGTTAAAACGCAAAAAAGCAAATAACTTAAATACTTACAGATTATCCGCTTCTGAATAATACTCTTGGCTAATCGGCGCCGAGCTCGACATTTTTGAACGGCCAAATAAAGTATGAAACTTAGTTTTGCAGGTCGTTAGTTTTAAGTATTTTACCCAAGCTCGTTCGATTGGGTTGGTAGGTTCTTGTGAGCCAGTTACGACTGCTACAAACTGTTCTTGGTGTTCGTTTTGCGGCTCAATTGTTTTACTGTATAAGCCTTTTAAAACAACTCCGTGTTGTTCAAGTATGCTGGCTTCTAATAAGGTGAAGTTTCCGCTGCGGCTAAAGCCTCGTGGAAAGTTTTGATCATCATAAAATTGACGTTGGCTAACAAATGCTTGGCGTAGTAATGAAATGTTATTGCTCATAGCTTTATCCTCATACCTTAGTAATTAGCTGGAGTATGATGCAAGTTTGGCAATTTATTAAACAAATTATTTTTATCGTGAGGATAAAAAATTGGATATCGATTTATTAAAAACATTTGTTGAGGTAGTGCGTACGCGTCACTTTGGTAAAGCGGCCGAAAACCTTTATATTACGCAGTCTGCAGTGAGCTTTAGAATTCGCCAATTAGAGCAAGGACTTGGTGTTAATTTGTTTATTCGCCAGCGTAATAACATTCAACTTACAGCACCTGGCGAGCGTTTATTACCCCATGCACAAATGATTATTACGGGCATGCAACGCGCCAAAGTGGATGTTGCGCTTGCCGATAATATGCATAAGCAAATTAGCTTAGCAGGAACGCCCAATATTTGGGATGCTTTTTTACAGTTTGGTATAACAAATATTGTATCAGCGATGCCGGGCGTGTCATTAGTCGCAGAAGTTAAAGCACAACAAGAAAGCACTCGGCTGTTATTAGAACGCACGCTTGATTTGGCAATATTGTTTGATCCACCAAAAGTAGACGAGCTAGTGGTAGAGCGAATCTGTGAGTTGCCAATCATTCCCGTAAGCGGATACGACACTGCAACGAACGAAAACTTTTTTGATAATCAGTATGTATATGTTGATTGGGGAACTACTTTCTCACTTTGGCATGCGCGTCAGTTTACCGGTAAAACACCGCCTTATTTTAGAACCAGCACAGGACGTATTGCACTTGATTTAATACTGCAATGTGGCGGCAGTGCATTTATACCTCAAGTATTGGTAGAAGGGCATTTAGAAAAAGGTGAACTGTTTCATGTTAAAGATGTAGAAAATACCTCGCGAGACGTGTTTATAGCGTATCACAGAGACAACGAGCAAAAAGAGTTAATAGAAACCTTAGTTAATTTACTATCGCAAATGACCCCAAGCTTGTCATTAAAGAAAAGTAAGTAAGTTCGGCCGTTTATTAGGCTTTCATGTTATTTTGATTTCAAATTTAATGCATTTTTATTAATAAAAAAAGACATTAATATTTCCATTGTAATATTACTGTCATTTAGCGGTGACAAAATGCAGCAGTTTTAAAAATTAGTCTTTTGTGATTATCCAAGGAAATAACATGAAATTTGTAAAATCGAGCTTATGCTTAGCACTATTAAGTGGTTTATCTTTTAATGCACTTGCCGATGTAGACATTTACGGTAAAGCGAATGTAACAGTGCAATCATCTGATGACGGCGAAGGATCTTTTACTGAGATAAAAAGTAATGCATCTCGTCTTGGTGTTAAAGGTTCTGAAAAAATAAATGATAGTTTAGAAGCGGTATATAAGTTTGAGTTTCAAGTTGATGTGTCTGATGCTGATTCAAAAGGCGATAACGACGACAATATTTCTGCGCGTAACCAATACGTTGGTTTAAAAGGTGCGTTTGGCCAAGTGGTTATTGGTCGTAACGATACTGCGCTTAAACAATCTCAAGGTAAGTTAGACTTGTTTAACGACCTTGAAGGCGATATTAAAAATGTATTTAAAGGTGAAAACCGTTTAGGGAATACTGTTAGTTATTCATCAAACTCATACGAAGGTTTTAAAGTACTTGCTACTTTTGTAGCTGAAGATGATGTAGACGCTGATAACGGTTACTCAATGGCGGTTACTTACGGTGACGTGGCACTTAAAAAGAGCGCAGTATATGCCTCTATCGCAGCCGATAGTGAAGTAAATGGCTACGATGTAGTACGCGCGTCAATCCAAGGTAAAGTTGAAAACTTTAAGTTAGGTGCAATGTACCAAACACAAGAAAAAGTTGACGGCAGCGCAGAAGCGGATGGTTATCTATTAAATGCAGCTTACAGCATGGGTAACAACACATTTAAAGTACAATACCAAGACATGGACTTTGACGACAGCGACGATAAGTCAGCAATATCAGTTGGTCTTGATCACAAATTAAATAAAAACATTAAAGTATTTGGCTTTTACTCAAGCTTCGACATGGACAACAACGTTGACCAAGACTACGTAGGCTTAGGTATGGAATACAAGTTTTAACTATTCGCTAAATTAGTTAAAACACTCCCTTTTTAACCGCGCTCTTTTGAGTGCGGTTTTTTTTGCTTTAAATTATTTACTTAGCCGCCCATAATAGAGCTTCATTTGGAATGAGGTGCGAGTCCTCGACTGTTCCCGCAACTGTAATTAGCGCAAAGCTTTAAGTCAGATACAAATGGTATAATACCAATTTTATTAAAAACATGATCTTTCTAGCGAATTAAATAACTTACTAACTTCGTTAAAAATTATTCATATAGAACAAGTATATGTCATAATTTCCGCTTTGTTATTAAGCTATTTCTTTGTCGCTATAATAAATCACTAATTTAATGCAATTGGTATAAATTCTTTTAACGAGCGGGTTTACTCATTTTTTCTTGTAGTGCATTAGTATTTTTATCGCATTTTAGTGAGTTTAATCCCGTCTAGGACTGACTATTGCACACTCAAACGCCATTAAATATACCATTACTAAACGTTAAAAACGTATCGTGGGGTATTGGCAATAAAACGATCCTCAAAAAAATAAACCTTAAAATAACCACAGGTAAATTTGTTGGTTTAATTGGACCTAATGGCGCAGGTAAATCGAGCTTATTGCGTTGTTTATATCGTTTTAATAAACCCAGTGATGGCGTTGTAGAGTTTAACAACACCGATATTTGGCAGCTAAAAAGCGATGAGTACGCAAAAAAAGTAGCGGTTGTTTTACAAGAAACCCCGTCGCAATTTAACTTAAGCGTATTTGATGTTATTGCACTTGGGCTAACGCCTCATAAATCGCTATTTAGCTCAGTAACTAACATTGATAAACAAAAAATTACCCAAGCTATCAACACTGTAGGGTTGGCAGATCATATCGATCAAAGCTTTGAGTCACTTTCGGGTGGTGAAAAGCAACGTGCCTTGATAGCCCGCGCCATAGTTCAGCAACCTCAGTTGTTAATAATGGACGAACCAACTAGCCATTTAGATGTTAAATACCAAATACAGGTAATGGAGCTTGCTAAATCGTTGGGTGTAACGGTGTTTGCATCGTTTCACGATTTAAACTTAGCTTCTGCAATGTGCGATGAACTAGTGATTATTAAAAATGGTGAAATTACACATACAGGCACGCCAAGTGAGGTATTAACCGAAAACATGCTAGGCGACGTTTTTGGTGTCTGCGCTCAAGTAAATAACCACCCGCAAATATCGGAGTCGGGAAATAGCATCCCTCATATCACTTACTTTTATGGTTACGAATAATATGAGCGCAGTTAATACTCGCCAATCACTTGCGCTATTTATCAGTGCTGCAGCTGCTTTATTTAGCTTATTTGCAGCACTTAGTTTTGGCGCAGCAGAGACCTCACTTCAAGATGTATTTAATAGCTTTTTACTCTCAAATGATGCGTCTTTTAATTCGCGTATTATTTTTGAACTAAGAATGCCACGCACATTACTCGCCTTTTTAGCCGGCTCTGGCTTAGCAATTGCGGGGCTTATTTTACAAACGGTAACGCGTAACCCTTTAGCCGATCCTTACTTATTTGGTATATCGTCGGGTGCCTCATTTGGCGTGGTGTTACTTATGGCATTAGCAGGTATTAGCGCAGGTTTTATGTTATCGGCAGCAGCGTTATTAGGTAGCTTACTTGCCATGAGTTTATTAATACTTATTGCAGGTAGGCAGCAAAGTGCACAGGTAGAATCAATGCTATTAGCTGGTGTTGCGCTGTCGTTTTTATTTAGTGCATTTACCAGCTTGTTACTTTATTGGAGCGATCCTCAGGCGGTAGCCGCTATTTTATTTTGGACACTGGGCAGCTTTGCTCGTGCACAGTGGGCTACGCTTAGTTTGCCTTTATTGGTAATCACATTGTGTACGTTTGTAATGCTGAGCTTTAGAAGGCAGCTAAATGCTATGTTACTTGGCGATGAAAGCGCAATTACATTAGGTGTTAGGGTTCAGCGCTTTAGAATACTTATGCTGGTGTTGAGCTCATTAATTACCGCTGTGCTGGTGGCTATGTGTGGTGGTATTGGGTTTGTAGGATTAATGGTGCCGCATATTGTGCGCTTTTTTATATCCCAAGGCACCATCGCTGGCTTACTGGTAACCAGCTTGGTGGGCGGTACATTTATGGTGTGGGTTGATGTACTTTCGCGCTCATTGCTGAAAAACCAAGAACTGCCCGTAGGTGTTATTACTGCAGCTATTGGTAGCGTGTTCTTTTTGAGTTTATTGTTTTTTAGAAAGCGAAGGGTGTAATTCCATGAAAACCTTAATGGTGCAAGGCACTACATCAGATGCTGGTAAAAGCACTTTAGTTGCTGCCCTTTGCAGGGTGTTTGCTAAGCGAGGGGTAAAGGTTGCGCCTTTTAAACCACAAAATATGGCACTTAATAGCGCAGTAACAAAAGATGGCGGCGAAATTGGTCGTGCGCAAGCTTTGCAAGCAATAGCAGCTAAAGTAGAGCCAGAAATAGACTTTAACCCTATATTACTTAAGCCTAATAGCGACACGGGCGCACAAGTGATTATTCACGGAAAAGCCGTTAGTAATATGGAAGCGGGCAAATATCACGACTATAAAAAAGTGGCGATGGATGCAGTAATTACTTCACATAACCGCTTAGCTAAACGCTTTGAATTACTCCTTGTTGAAGGGGCTGGGAGCCCTGCTGAAATAAATCTGCGTGAAAACGATATTGCTAACATGGGCTACGCCGAAGAGGTAGATTGCCCAGTAATTATAATTGCTGATATTGATAAAGGCGGCGTATTTGCACACTTGGTAGGTACGCTTGCGTTGTTAAGCGAGTCAGAACAAGCGCGCGTAAAGGGTTTTGTTATAAACCGCTTTAGAGGCGATATAGGTTTGCTGCAAGGCGGGCTTGATTGGCTTGAAGAATACACAAACAAACCCGTACTTGGCGTATTACCTTATTTACACGACCTTGCGCTTGATGCTGAAGACGCCGTCGCAATTGATAATAACGTAACTAACGCCACAATTAATATTGCAGTGCTGCTTGTACCCCACATTAGTAACCACACCGATTTTGATGCACTGCGTTTGCACCCAAACATTAATATAAATTATGTGCGCCATACGCAAACGATCCCAGACGTTGATCTGATAATTCTCCCAGGCAGTAAAAATGTGCTGGGTGATTTAAGTTTTTTGAAAAATGAAGGCTGGGACACTCAAATTAAGCGCCACTTACGCTATGGTGGTAAAGTACTTGGTATTTGTGGCGGCATGCAAATGCTGGGCAATACGCTCAACGATCCCGAGGGTATTGAGTCATCATTAAAGCAAGTAAATGGGCTTGCTCTGTGCGATTTTGAAACCACGCTAACAACACAAAAAGTATTAACTAAAATAACCGCTACACTGCTTTTAAATAACCAATCAACACCCTGTAGTGGTTACGAAATACATGTAGGGATTAGCCAAGGTGCAGCGCTTAATAAGCCATTTTTAACCTTTGATGAAAGCCACCCACATGGCTTTACGTTTGATGGCTTTATTAGCGATGATAACGCCATTGCGGGCACTTATTTACATGGCTTATTTGATGAAGCCGATGCTACATCGCAAATTTTAAAATGGGTAAAACCAAGCGCCTCAATTAACCCAATTAGTATTGCCGCTCACCGCGAGCAGCAGTTAGAACGATTAGCAACCATGTGCGAAACGCATTTAAACATACAGCAAATTATCTCGATTTATGAAGGGCACAATAATGACTGAACAAAACAACGATAAGCATAAGCAGCGCCAACAAAAAGTAAAAGAACAAGTGGATGCACGTGTTGCCGCCGCACAAGATGTAAAAGGTATTTTTCAGGTAATTACCGGTAATGGTAAAGGTAAATCAACCTCAGGCTTTGGCGTTGTAGCACGCTGCGTTGGACATGGTAAAAAAGCAGCCGTTTGCCAATATATTAAAGGTACGTGGGAATGTGGCGAGCGTAATTTATTACAAGGTGCAGGTGTTGAGTTTGTTGTAATGAACACCGGTTTTACTTGGGATACGCAAAATAAAGAAGCCGATACTGCAGCCGCGCAGGCAACATGGCAAGAGTCAAAACGTATGCTTGCTGATAGCAGTATTGATTTAGTATTACTTGATGAGCTTACGTATATGGTGACTTACGGCTACGTTGATTTAGATGAAGTAGTAACAGCCCTTAATAACCGCCCACCCATGCAGTCAGTTATTATTACAGGGCGTGCAGCACATCGTACTTTAACCGACCTTGCCGACACAGTAAGTGAAGTGCGTAATGTAAAACATGCATTCGACTCAGGCATAAAAGCGCTCGAAGGGTTTGATTACTAATGTTTAAAGCGTTTTTTATTGGGGTGCTGCTTTTTTGTGTATCGGGCAGTGCACTTGCAGAGCTGGCTAATGATTCTAAAAAACTGCGAATAATCGCGCTTGCACCGCACATTGTCGAAAACCTATTTGCCATAGGGGCGGGCGATAATATTGTGGGCACAGTTGATTACGCCGACTACCCAAGTGAAGCCCAAAGTATTGAGCGCATAGGGGGTTATTACGGTATCTCGCTTGAGAAAGTATTAGCGCTTAAACCTGATTTAGTAATTGCGTGGAAAAGCGGAAACCAAAGCGAAGATTTAGCCCAAATAGAGCGTTTAGGTATAAAAGTGTATTTGAGTAACCCCGTCACAATCGCGGGTGTAGCCCACGAGTTACTTACTTTTGGTGAATTTACAGGGAATATTGAGCAAAGCCAACAAGCGGCAAGCGCATTTACACAAAAACTAAACGCGATTGTTAAAAGCCAGCAAGATAAAAAAGATATTACCGGATTTTATCAGTTATGGGCTGAGCCCATGATGACAGTAAGTAAAAACACATGGATAAATCAGCTGATTGAAACATGCCATGTAAGTAATGTATTTGCCGATAGCGTTACAGATTATCCGCAAATTAGTATCGAAAATGTTATTGTTACTAAGCCGCAAGTTATTATTATCCCTGATGAAAAATCAAAAACACCACAGCCGGTTGTTAATTGGCAAAAGTGGCCAGAAGTACCAGCAGTTAAAAATGATCAATTTATTAGCGTAAATGCCGATTTATTACATCGTTTTACTCCGCGCATGCTAGATGGACTCGCGGATATGTGTGTTAAAATAGACGCATCACGTAAACAGATTAAGAGTACACAATGAGCAATTGGGCTACATTTTTAGAAAGTGAATTACAGCAACCTTACATGCAGCAAACGTTAGAGTATGTGGCTAATCGCCGCAATGAAGGTGTTGCTGTTTACCCGCCTGAAGCTCAAGTATTTAGTGCTTTTGATGCCACCGCACTTAATGACATCCGCGTTGTAATTTTAGGACAAGACCCATACCACGGGGAAGGGCAAGCGCATGGCTTGTGTTTTTCGGTATTGCCTGATGTAAAAAAGCTGCCACCGTCGCTTAAAAATATGTACAAAGAGTTAGCTGTCGATATCAGCGGGTTTATTATTCCTGAGCATGGTTACCTGCAAAGCTGGGCAGATCAGGGCGTGTTTTTACTCAATACAGTATTGACCGTGGAGCAAGGGCAAGCGCATTCACATAAGCATTTAGGATGGGAGCAATTTACCGATAATGTAATTGCCCATATTAATAAGCACTGCGAAGGTGTGGTATTTATTTTATGGGGGGCACATGCACAAAAAAAAGGTAAAGGCATAGATAGCGCTCGCCATCATGTTTTAAAAGGGCCGCACCCATCGCCGCTTTCGGCGCATAGAGGCTTTTTTGGTTGTAAGCATTTCTCACAAACGAATGAGTTATTGCAAGCCCAAAAAGATAAGCTAATTAACTGGCAAATCTAATTTATTCTAAAGAACTCAAATTGTTTAAACCATTAAAAAAGGCTTCCAGATTCTGGAAGCCTTTTTGTTTAGTTGGGGCGTATTGAATTAAAAATCGAGCTCATCAATTGCAATACTGTCTGTAAAGTAGTCTAGTTCTTGTAGTTCTTTACGTAGGCGCTGTTTGTCTTTTATTGCTTCTATTTCACGCCATTTTCTTTTTTTATTTTTTTGAGAGGTTTTTCTTGTTGTATCTGGTCCTTCTAATATCTCTAATATATCGTTTAGGCTATCCATGAACTTCTCCTATTGATTTTATTGACCTCAAGAATACCTATACCACAGGCCTAGTTAAAATAGAATAAAAAAGTGACAGTTATGTTACATAAGTGTGATTAATTGATGAAGGTTTATACGAAGATTATATGAAGGTTAAATAGAGAAGTAGCCAATTTTAGGCATAAAAAAACGCCGCTATTGCGACGTTTTCTAAAACACGATTATAGCAAATTACATTGCTTTAAAACGCGCTTCTAGTTGTTCTTGTGCATCAGCAAAAGAGCGAATACCTTCAGCCAGTTTTTCAGTAGCCATAGCATCTTGGTTATGTAACCAACGGAACTGCGCTTCTGTAAGTGGTTCTGGTTTTGGCTCTTTAGGAATATCTGTTTCTAGCAAGTATTCCTGTGCGCCTTCAAGGTTACCTAAATCTTCTAAAAGATTAGGGCTAATAGTTAGCTTGTCACAACCTGTAAGTGCAATAATTTCGCCTGTATTACGGAAACTTGCACCCATCACAACTGTTTTGTAGTCATGGCGTTTGTAAAATTCAAAAATGCTGCGTACAGACTGAACACCTGGATCTTGTAGCGGATCGGTTGGTTTTTCCATACCGTTAGCAACATGCCAATCTAAAATACGACCAACAAATGGCGAAATTAGAAATACGTTTGCATCGGCACATGCGCGAGCTTGGGCATCGCTAAATAATAAAGTAAGGTTACATTTAGTACCTTCTTTTTCTAGCTGCTCAGCGGCTTTAATGCCTTCCCACGTAGACGCTACTTTGATTAAAATTTTATCTTTGCTTACACCTTCTTTTTCGTAAAGGCTAAGTAGAGTATGTGCTTTATCAATAGTCGCTTGCGTATTAAACGAAAGGCGTGCATCTACTTCAGTAGAAATATAACCAGGTACAATCTCACTAATTTCTTTACCAAGTAACACGGCAAAGTAATCACATGCTAGTTCAAGTTGTTTAGCTGGCTCTTGCTCGGTTTCTTTTGCATAGCTCCAAGCTTTATCTAGGTAAGGCTTATATGCTTCAATCTCGCTCGCTTTTAATAAAAGCGACGGGTTTGTAGTTGCATCTTCTGGTTGATGCTTTTTAATAGCTTCAATATCACCAGTGTCGGCTACGATAGATGAATGTTGTTTTAGCCTTTGTAGAGCTGAAGTCATTTGCTTTCCTCATTCCAAGCAAGTTAAAAGAAAAATCTAATCACTCTTAATATATACAATCCATACTGCAACAGTGTGACAATGCTTGATAGGTCTTATGTCCTTATCAATAGAAAAACGGCAATGCATGGGTTATTAAGAGAGGATTTATTTAAACAAAACGTGCTTTTCGTTTCATTTAATGTTGAAATTGACACTAAATAAATTACAAGTCAATAGCTAACTATGATCACTGTTATTTCACCTGCAAAAAATCTTGATTACGAAACGCCACCCGCAACAGACAAGTTCACTCAGCCTGAATTACTAGAGCACAGCGAAGAGCTCATGAAAGTATGCCGTGAACTAACACCAGCGCAAATTGGCAGTTTAATGAAAATTAGCGATAAGCTATCTGGGCTTAACGCAGCACGCTTTAGCGAGTGGGCGCAGCCGTTTACACAAAGTAATGCTAAACAAGCAGTGCTTGCCTTTAATGGCGATGTATACGGCGGTTTAGATGCAAGCACGCTTAAAGCTAGCGAGCTTGATTACGCACAAAACCATTTACGTATCCTTTCTGGCTTATACGGCTTATTAAAACCACTTGATTTAATGCAAGCTTACCGTCTTGAAATGGGCACTAAGCTTGAAAACTCGCGTGGCAAAAACTTATACGAGTTTTGGGGCAGCGTAATAGCGAACAAACTAAACGACGTATTAAAAGCACAAGACGCACAATACCTCGTTAACCTTGCTTCAAACGAATACTTTAAAGCGGTAGATAAAAAAGCATTAAATGCACAAATTATTACCCCACACTTTAAAGACTGTAAAAACGGTCAATACAAGGTAATTAGCTTTTACGCTAAAAAAGCACGCGGCATGATGGCGCGCTACATTATCGAAAATAAAGTAACGCAATTAAGTCAGCTTAAAGAGTTTACTGTGGCGGGTTATTACTTTAGCCCTGAGGCAACAGTTAAAGAGCTTGAGCCGGTATTTATGCGCGACGAACAAAATTAGGTCATAAGCTTAAATAAACAATTGAAAAGCCATGCATTGCATGGCTTTTTTGATACTGGCGTTATATTTGCAACTATATCTAATATTAATGAGATTATTAATTAAATAGGTGCAAACAAAATGATCAGTATTCCGTCAGTTGGCGAAGCCGAAAAACTAATAGAGGAAAAGCTCGGAGGGTGGTTTGATGTTGTTATCAGCCATATCCCTAATTTTATCGTGGCAATTGTAATTGCCATAGTATTTTCAATATTGGCGCGCTTTGCTGGCAAGCTGATGAAAAACGTGTTGCGCCGCTCTCTCGATTCAACGCAAATTGCCGACTTAATGGCGTCAATATTTAAAGTTATTGTGTTGTGCATAGGTTTATTTATAGCGCTCGATTTTGTTGGCTTAAAAGGCACTGTTACTTCGCTACTTGCTGGTGCGGGTATTGTGGGTTTAGCCATTGGTTTTGCGTTTCAAGACATGACCGAAAACCTAATTGCAGGTATAGCAATGGGTGTACGTAAGCCATTTAAAACAGGTGACGTAATAGAAACCGATGATGTGTTTGGTTCGGTGCATTCTATAAACCTACGTAACACGCTAATAGAGAGCTTTTACGGGCAACTAATACTTGTACCAAACAAAGTCTTATTTAGAAATGTACTAAAAAATTACACCACGCTAGGTATAAGACGTATAGAAGTACCCGTAGGTATTTCGTATGGCGACGACATAGAAAAAGCAAAAGACGTTATAGTCGATAAAATTAACGAATTTGACTTTGTAATACGTAAAGACGAAACCGCTGTATACGCTGAAGGTTTTGGCGACAGCAGCATTAACTTACTGGTGTGGTTTTGGATTAAATACCCAGGCGAGCCTGACTTTATGACGGTACGCCACAAAGGTGTTGTTGCCGTTAAGCAAGCATTAGACGAAGCTGATATTAGTATTCCTTTCCCAATTCGTACTTTAGATTTTGGTATTAAAGGCGGTGAGAAACTCGATGCCATGATAAGCGATAAAATAAGCCAGCAGTCATCCAATAAAGACAGTAGCGACGGTGCTGACTCTAGCCAAAGTGAGTAATTTAGTTAAAACTCATTAGGCAAAAGCATTGGGAAATAGTTACTTACCAGCAGCGCATTTTTACAGAGTAAAATTGCGCTTTTTTTATAAACGGATTATTAGCTAAAAGTTTAAATACCTAGTTTTGTGTTTATTGAATATCAATTCTAATTAGTTGCGTTTGGTCATGGGAGTATTAACAAGTAAAAGTAGTGTTTACCCAACGATTTTTTTACTGCCTTTGCTGCACACTCTGAAATAACGCCCTCATCTATTTCAATAACTAAATCATCCTTTTTAAGCCCGTTAGGTCGGCTTAAGAATCTGTGTAAGCTTTTTCAGTATCAATTGGGTTAACTTAAGGGTTAAAAGAGCAAAGACAAACACGCTAGCGTCAATTCTAAATCTATCTTCTTAAGTATAAGTGTGAGCTATCGTTTTAAGGGGAGGAATAATCGTATTGCTTAGGCTTTATTTTATCTTTTTTACAGCAGCAAAACTTGCCTTAAACTGAATATAAAAAAGCGCAGCTTGTGTTGGAGTAACAAGCCGCGCTTATGAATTAGTTATACAAATAGGTTTTTGTGGTGCGTATTAAATAACGCTAATTTTGTTACGAATGATTTTAACCCCATCCATATTTTCTAAAAACTTTTGAGCTAGTGCGCGCTGAAAACCAGTTTGTGCTTCACCGTATAAATCTACTTCACCATTTTTTACCTGCACGCGAATATCACTTAACGCTAGGTTAGGATTAGTTCGTAGGGTGTTGGTGATAGCTTGTTGTAAGTTAGGTTGAGTGGCTACACTGCTTACTACGGCCATATTGGTTGCTGCACTTACTTTTGTAGCGCAAGCTAATAAAAATAAACAACAAAATGATACTAAAGCGATAGTTAACTTGAAGCGGTTCATAACTTAATCCTTACATTACGGTGAATAGTGCAGCCACAATATGGAAATTCCATCGGCTAGGTTATCTTTGTAGTTACAATTTCGGTGCCAATATTAACGCCATGAAATATAAGGGAATTTTATTAAGTGGGAATTCAGGTGGGCAAAAATTACATTTAAATGAGTATGAGTTACATGCTTGGGTTACATATGTAACAGGTACAAACAGCAGAGCCTGTAAGGCTTGCATTAAAAAAGCCGACAAAAGTCGGCTTAGAATAAAAATATGTTAGGTTACTTTTTCTTTTTAACCTTGGCCTTTTTCTTGGCTTTCATTTTTACTGGATCTTTACGCTTTTTAGCCGGCGGCTTAGCTTCTTTATGCTGTGGCTCAACACCTTTAATTACACGGCGTTTTAGTTTTTGTTCAACGTAGCGCTCTACTTTATACAAAATACCAATGTCGTGTGCTTCAACTAATGATATTGCAATCCCTTTTTTACCAGCACGGCCAGTACGACCAATACGGTGTACGTATACGTCGGCAGTGCGCGGCATATCAAAGTTAATAACGTGGCTAATGTCAGATACGTCAATACCACGTGCAGCTACGTCGGTAGCAATTAAGATACGTGTTTTGCCACTGTGGAAGTTTTCCATGGCTTTCATACGTTTGTCTTGTGGCATTTCGCCGCGTAACCAAGCTGCTTTAACGCCGTTATTGGTTAGCTCGCCAATCAGTGTTTCTAAACGCTCACGGGTTTTAACAAACACAATTGCTTTAGTCACGTCTGGACCATTTAAGGTATTTACTAAAAGCTCTAGTTTATGATGATAGTCATCGGCTAAATGTACCCACTGGTGAATTTTAGCTTTTTCTTTACGTGACGATTCAGCTTCTAATAGAGCTGGGTCGTTTAATGTTTTTTCAGCAAACCTTTCTACGCTGTCACCTTCGAGTGTTGCTGAGAATAAAAAACATTGGCGACGATTTTTAGCTTCGTCACAAATACGGCTCATTTCTTTTTTGAAACCCATATCTAACATGCGATCTGCTTCATCAATAATAAGCATTTCTACGTGTTCAGCATGAAAGTTTTCGGTTTCTAGGTATTCCATTAATCGACCTGGTGTGGCGATTAAAATATCGTTATTTTTTTCAAAAATTTCTTTATGCGTGCCGTAGTTAATACCGCCTGTTACTACACCAATTTTTAGGTGTGTGCGTTTAGCTAGCAGTTCACATTGTTCATGAATTTGATAAGCCAACTCACGAGTCGGGGTCATAACGAGGACGCGCGCAAAACCAGGATCACGACGTGGGAAATCCAGTAAGTACTGAATAGCCGGAATTAAAAATGCCGCTGTTTTACCTGTACCAGTAGGCGCAGATGCTAAAATATCGCGCCCCTGAAGTGCTTCAGGAATAGCTTGTTGTTGAATGCTGGTTGGCGTCTCGTAGCCCATTTTATTAATGGCATCGAGTAGCTTGTTATCAAGATCAAATTCAGAAAATTGCATAGAGTGTCTAAAATAAGGGACAATTACCCTGATTATACGCGCTATGCTGCGCTTGGTGAATGAAAAGGTGAAAAAATGTCTGGTTTTGTATTTAAACAATTTAAAGTTGAACACGACCACTGTGCAATGAAAGTTTCTACCGATGGCATTTTGCTTGGCGCATGGGCTAATTTAAGCGGTGCAAAGTCATTACTTGATATAGGCACAGGCACCGGCTTACTAGCACTAATGTGTAAGCAGCGCAGTAATGAGCTTGGTACAACTGCGGTAGAAATTGACGAAAGCGCCTATACCCAAGCATTACAAAATGTAGCTAATAGCCCGTGGCCAACTATAAGTATTACGCACCAAACTATTCAAAGCTTTAGTAGTGAAGTTAAATTTGATGTTGTTATCTCTAATCCACCGTATTTTAATCACAGTTTAAAAGGCGATAATGCTGCGCGTAATACCGCACGCCATACCGACGGCTTAAGTTTTGAAGAGTTAATAAATGCGTTTAAACGTTTAAGCCATAGCCGCTCTCGCTTTAGCTTAATACTCCCAAGCGTTGAAGGTGCATTATTTATTGAGCTTGCTACTCAAAATGGGCTTTATTTAAATACTCATTGCCAAGTAAAAGCCACGCCCAATAAAGATATTAGCCGCAGTTTAATGGCATTTAGCTACGTAAAAAGCGATTTAGAAACGTCAATTCTGTGTATTAGAAACTTAGATAATACCTACACCGCTGATTATATAGCCCTATGCAAAGCATTTTATTTGAAAATGTAAAGCAATTGTAAAATAGGAACGAATAACGCAAACTGACTAAAACCTATTGTTGAGAACAGATATGGATAGTCAGTTACCAAAATCTTTTATAATTATACTTGCCGTATTACAGGCTATTGCTCTTACCCTTTTGTATAGCAGTATAGAAAATAATGTGTGGCCAGCAACAAGCCCTACATTGTTAGTCTCACTTATTACATTTTCTATGAGCTTTCCTTTATTAATGCTAATGACCGTTAATAAAAATAATATAAAAACGTCGTTGCTTTTAATCCTTCCTTTTTCCTTGTTGTTATCTTTATTGGGGGCGTATGTTGGCTTTCAGCAAGAGCCTCAAGAGTACGTAAGTAATAACACTTTAATGTCAGTTTTTATTTTTACTAGTTTAATAGCTGGCTTTAAAGGCCTTATGTACATACAACAATTTGGTAGCTCAGAAAATGTTAGTTACAGTCGTTTATTTAAGCTCTCTTGGCGTAATTTTATAATATTTGGAGAATGCTGGCTGTTTGTACTTATTTTTTGGGGAATTCTAAATTTAGGTGCGGCTTTATTTGATATTTTAGATATAGAATTTTTCTCTGAGCTACTAAGAAATGAATGGTTTTGGATCCCAACCTTAACGCTCGCATTTGCCTTTGCGAGTGTCATATTTAGAAAGCTTTTGAACATAGAAGATAATATCGCTTTTTTACTACAAACTTTAATTAAGTTTTTATTGCCTGTTTTATCAGTTATTTCTCTCGGTTTTTTAGCAACACTTCCTTTTACCGGACTCAATAAATTATGGGAGACCGGAAGCGGCAGTTTATTAGTAATGTGGCTGCAGGTGCTCACGTTGTTTTTTGTTAACACTGTTTATAAAGATGACTCATCAGTTCGCCCTTATCACATGCTCTTGCACCGACTCGTTTTTATAAGCGTTGCGTTACTTCCAGTTTATAGTGTTATTTCTGCCTATGGAATTTACTTACGGGTAGAGCAGCATGGGCTAACAGTAGATCGTTGTTGGGGCATTTTGATTTGGTTTTTATTGGCGTGTTTTTCGTTTAGTTATCTTGTTGGAATTATAACAAAGCGAGACAATTGGCTAGAGCCGCTTAGCAAAATAAATATTGTGATGGGGTGGGTGGTGCTCGTTAGTATGCTTGCTGTTAACTCCCCTTTATTAAATTTTCAAAGCTTATCTACAAACAGCCAAATAGCGCGTTTAGATGCAGATAAAGTAACAATAGAAAAGTTTGACTATTACTATTTTGAGCACAGCTTAGGTCGCCAAGGTTATTTAGCTATGCAGTTATTAAAACAGAAAATTGAAACGAGTCACCCAGAGCAATACGCTATCATCGATAGGATGTATGTAAATAATGAGTTTGCTTTAACGCTTGAACACACAGTCGATGATTTTATTGAGCGCAGTGTATTTTGGCCATCACAAGTGCTAATACCTCAAGGTTTAATAGAGGCAGTATTTTCTGAACAACATTTTTACGATCGTAACTCTTTAAAAGAACATACTTACTATTTCATTGGCATGGATTTAAACAAAGATGATGAACTCGATTTTATAGTGATTGACGAAAGTAATGAAAATATATCCGCATATTTCTGGTTATTCGACATGGGTAAGTGGCGCTCAAAGTATATGAATGTCGAAAATCCTGAAGAGATTAGATACCTTAAAAGCATGATTGATAATAACGAATTATCTTTAGTTGAGCCTGAATATTCAAATCTAAAAATAGGGGATGTTGTTTTTAAAGTAAGGTAATACGTTGCTTTGTTTTTTATGCTACAGATCCTTAAACCTAAACTAATGATTATTAGTTTAGGTTTGTTGTTATTTTAGGTGGGGCGCTTTGGTAGTGTGTTTATAAATCACCTGTTATGATTAAGTCATTAGTCACTTGATTTAAAGACAACACAATGAAAAAGTTAAATAAAATAGCATTACTTAGCACGTTAGCAGCCACCATTTTTGCAAGCCAAAGTGTGCTTGCTGCTATTACGCCAGTAGGCCTTTGGAAAACGATTGATGAGGATACAAACCAAGCTAAGTCGTATGTACGTATTACCCAAACCAACGGTGTATTAAGCGGCAAAGTTGAAACCATTCTTAACCCTGCAAAACAAAATGATATATGCAGTAAGTGTGATGATGAGCTAAAAGATCAGCCTATTTTAGGAATGACCATAATCACCGATGTAAAAGCACAAGATGATGGCGTATGGGGAGACGGTGAAATACTCGACCCAACAAATGGTAAAACCTACACCTTACAATTAACCCCGCAAGATGAAGGTAAAAAGCTCGAAGTGCGCGGTTACATTGGCTTTTTTTACCGAAACCAATATTGGCTAAGAGTTGAGTAAGTTTAACTACTTACTTAATTACTAAACGTTAAATAATTAAGCATTAACTGAAATCATTTTTGCGCTTTGCCTTTCTTACTCACTAAGCCTGCCATATTTAATTGGCATAAAATTTTGAGTAAATAAGAGGGTAAAATATGATTAAGTACATAGTTGCTTTAATAATGCTTAGCACACTGTTAATAAGCGGTGGGGCAAACGCAAAGGATGATGCGGTAAACACGGGCTGGTTTAATAACACGGCTATTAAAGGGTATGACAGTGTTGCTTATTTTACCCAAAATAAAGCCGTTAAAGGCAGCGACAAATATACGTTTAGTTATTTAGGTGCCGACTGGCATTTTTCGAGTGAAGAAAACAAAACGGCATTTGCAGAAAACCCAAAGCGTTATGCACCGCAATACGGTGGCTGGTGCGCTTATGCAATGGCTGATGAGGGGAATGCCGTAGGGATAGATCCAGAAGCATTTTATATTCACGAAGGTAAGCTTTACTTAAATTACAGCCAAAGCGTACAACAAAAATGGTTAAGTAATTTATTGCCGTACATTGTAATGGCTGATGGATATTACCCACAAACGACCAATGTTATGACGTTTCAATAAATTACTCATATTATTAGGGTCTGTTGAACTGTGCGGATTAAAATTTGTTCAAACTAGGGGCTATTTAATCGCGGCGCGAGATTTGTAACCTAGTGGGCTAAGTAAAAACCGAGCAACAAAGAGTAAGTAGCCCCTAGGAAGAACCCTTTGGGCAGCGCCTGTTTGGCATAAATGCTACGTTATCGCCCATTTATGGGGAATAATCACACTGCATAGGCTCTGCCTTGCCTAAATACCAAACAGACTGCTGCAAATTTAACCTTAAAAGATCAACAGACCCTAGTTAAAAAGCCCGCAACTAAACTAGTTGCGGGCTTTTTACTTATTAGCTAATTAAAGCGTTTCGCTATATTCAGTCATTACCTGTTCAACCCATGTTGCAATACGCTCATCGCTTAGCTCGTATTGACTGTCTTCGTCGAGCGCGAGTCCTACAAACTGTTTACCATCAGGCGTTAATGCTTTTGAAGCTTCAAACTCGTAGCTACTGTCATTTGGCCAAAAACCAAGTTGAGTAAATGTTTGCGTATTTATTTCATCGTGTAGCATGCCTAGTGCATCTTGAAACCACTGCCCGTAACCTTGTTGATCGCCCATGCCAAATAAAGCAATGGTTTTACCATTTAGGTTTACGTCGGCTATGTCGTCCCACTTTGACTCCCAGTCTTCTTGTATTTCACCAAAATCCCATGTTGAAATACCAAAGATGATAAAGTCGTACTGCTCTGCATTTTTTAGTGGCTCGTCTTTAATATTGTGCAGGGTAACTATATCGGCACCAATAATGTTGCGAATCTTTTCTGCTGCCATTTCGGTGTAGCACGTAGTAGAACCAAAAAATAAACCAATTTGCATCGTATTTATCACTGTGTAATTGCCTGATATGATAGGCTCAAGTTTACCGTAAGGTATTTTTAATTGATACCTTAGCAAAGCATGAGAGCATAATGTGACAACGCTATCTGACGATTCTTTTGAAAATAACAGCAGTATGAGCAGTAATAGCGACTACCTAGAAACCTTTTTAGATAGCCTGTACTTAGAACAAGGCGTAAGCGAAAATACATTAAGCGCTTATCGCAGTGATTTAGATAAGTTTTGCCTATTTTTAAAAGGCGAAAATTTAATGACGGTAACGGGGCTAGACATAGAAAGCTACTTAGCGCATCGAGTTGATTTAGGTTTAAAACCACGCAGTACAGCACGTAGCATTAGTGCGCTAAAGCGTTTTTATCAGTACTTTGTACGCGAAAAAATAATTAGTGATTCGCCCATGCTAAACATAGCTCAACCAAAAGCCGGACAGTCGTTACCTAAAACACTCTCAGAAGCTGAAGTTGAGGCATTGTTAAATGCGCCCAACACAGAAGAAGCGATGGGACTGCGCGACAAAGCCATGCTAGAGCTACTTTATGCAACGGGGTTGCGTGTAAGTGAGCTTGTTGGGCTTCGTATGGAGCAAATTAATTTGCGCCAAGCGGTTGTGTTTATAAAAGGCAAGGGTAACAAAGAGCGCTTAGTGCCATTGGGTGAAGAAGCCATGTATTGGCTGGAGCAGTTTTTAAAGGGTGGGCGTGCACAAATGATAAAACACGCCACCGATTTTGTGTTCCCATCTAAGCGCGGAGTAGGCATGACGCGACAAACCTTTTGGCATAGAATTAAACACTATGCTATTTTGGCATCAGTTGAGTCTCCATTATCGCCCCATACCATGCGCCATGCTTTTGCTACGCACTTATTAAATCATGGGGCAGATTTACGTGTGGTACAAATGATGTTGGGCCATAGCGATTTATCAACGACGCAAATTTATACCCATGTTGCCAATGAACGGTTAAAGTCGGTACACGCAGAGCATCATCCGCGAGCGTAAGTTTGAAAGTAAATATTATTAAGCCGGTCAATATATTAAGTATTTTTAGGATAGAGAGAAGTTATGAAAAAATTAATGTTAGCAGGTGCCATGTTGTGCACAAGTATTAGTGCATTTGCAAATGGCGTTGCTGTAACACCAGATGCTAATGATCCTATTATTACTAAATTTGCCGAGCTTGGTGTAACTGTAAAGCAAATTAACCCAAGCCCAGTAGCGGGTTTAAAAGAGTTGATCACTAATAAGGGCGTGCTTTACGCAAGTCCAGATGGTCAATTTTTAATGCAAGGTACGTTAATCGATTTAAATAATCGTAACAACTTAACAGAGCAAGCATTAAACGGCGTGCGTGTTGAGGGCATTAAAGAATACGAAGATTCGATGATTGTGTACAAAGCACCAAACGAAAAACACAGTATTACCGTATTTACCGACATTAGCTGTGGTTACTGTCGTAAATTACATCGCGAGTTAGACGATTTACTTGATGCGGGTATTACCGTTAAGTACCTTGCGTTTCCACGTGGTGGCTTACAAGGTTCAGGCTACGCCGATTTAATGAACGTATGGTGTGCACGCGATCAGCAAGAAGCACTAACAGAAGCTAAGTCGGGTACAAGCACTAAAGTAGTTGCAGGCTGTAGCGCACCGGTTGCAGAGCATTACCAGCTTGGTCAAAGCTTTGGTATTAGCGGCACACCTGCCATTATTTTAGAAGATGGTACGATGATCCCAGGTTACCAGCCAGCAGCAGCACTAAAAGCAGCATTAGATGCTAACAAAGCGTCGTAATACGTTTTATAGCTAATAAAAAGGCCTTAATGGCCTTTTTTTGTCTTTTTAATACGACCCAATAAGTTAAAACTCTGCATGAAAAAACTAATCATTGCGCGTGAAAACGTTGACGACTCGCATCTACCGAGTAATTTACACCCTGTAATTAAACAAATTTATGCTAACCGCAATGTATTTAATGCCGACGAGCTAAATAACAGCGTAGCTACGCTTCACGATTTTAAATTGTTTAAAGATATCGACAAAGCCAGCGATTTATTAATTGAAGCATTAAAAGCGCAAAGCCAAATATTAATAGTCGGCGATTTTGATGCTGATGGCGCAACAAGTACTGCAACATTAATGCAAGGCCTTGAGATGTTTGGCTTTAAGCATTTAGATTACTTAATTCCTGACCGGTTTAGCTTAGGTTATGGTTTAAGCCCCGCACTTGCAGAGCAAATAGTACAAATAAAGCCTGATTTAGTGATCACCGTAGATAACGGCATATCGTGTATTGCTGGTATTGATATTTTAAAAGCGGTTGGTATTAAAGTGCTGGTAACAGATCATCACTTACAAGGTGAGCAGCTGCCAAATGCCGATGCAATAGTAAATCCAAATAGGCACGAATGTAACTTCCCGTCTAAATCTATAGCAGGCGTTGGCGTTGCTTTTTACTTACTAATAGCACTGAGAAGCGTAATGCGAGACCTTGGTTATTTTGAGCAGCAACCGCCGCCTAATTTAGCTAACTTGCTCGACATTGTAGCGCTTGGTACGGTTGCTGACGTGGTCGCACTTGATGCAAATAACCGCACCTTAGTACATCAAGGTTTAGCACGTATTCGCAGTGGTAAAACACGCCCTGGCATCACCGCGCTTATTGAAGTGGCTAACCGCAATGCTGCCCGCTTAAGCGCAAGCGACTTTGGCTTTTCACTTGCGCCGCGTTTAAATGCAGCAGGGCGATTAGACGACATGAGTTTGGGTATAGCATGCTTACTTAGCACCGATATAAATCAAGCACGTAGTATTGCCAGCGAGCTCGATAGTTTAAACTTTGCAAGGCGCGAAATAGAACAAGGCATGCAAGCCGAGGCGCAAGCCGTGCTTGATAGACTCGCATTTAGCGACGATAACGTCCCTGATGCAATCTGCTTGTTTCAAGACGATTGGCATCAAGGTGTTATTGGCATTTTGGCTGGTCGCTTAAAAGAAAAATACCACCGACCAACCGTTATATTTGCTGGTGGCGAAAATGGTGAAATAAAAGGTTCGTGCCGCTCTATAGAAGGGTTGCACATGCGCGACTTACTCGAAGGGCTTAATACTGCTGAGCCACACTTAATTAATAAATTTGGTGGCCATGCAATGGCCGCTGGTTTAAGTATTAATGAGCAACACTTTAATGACTTTAAAAAAGCATTTGATGCTGCCGTGAGTGCGCAACTGAGTGAAGAAAGTAAACGCTGCATTGTATTTACCGACGGTGAGCTGCCAAACGACTGCTTTACGATGGAGTTTGCTCAGCTATTAAAGCAATCGGGCCCGTGGGGGCAGCAATTTCCTGAGCCGGTGTTTGAGCACACCTTTGAAGTAATACAGCAGCGCATAGTCGGCGAAAAGCATTTAAAGCTGGTGCTAAAGCATCAATCAGGGCGATTAGTTGACGCCATTGCCTTTGGTATTGATGTAAAAGAATGGCCCGACACAGAAGCGAAGTTTGTAAAAGTAGCCTATCAACTCGATATAAATGAGTTTAGAGGTAAATTTACGCTGCAATTAATAGTTAGAGAGCTTGAAAAAGTGCACTAAAAAATATGCACAAATCATGCATAAAAGGCTAATAAAGCGCGCGGTTTTTTGTTAAAATCGGGCGTTTTTATCATTTGACGATAATTTGTTGCGAAAATCCCATGTAAAGGGGCGCAATTACCTAGCCATTTTGGAGTGATGTACATGTTTGAAGTGAATCCTGTGATTAACCAAATCAAGGAAATTCGCGAACGTACTGAATTGCTTCGGGGGTACCTTTGACTACGCTCTTAAACAAGAACGCCTAGAAGAAGTTAACGCCGAACTTGAAGATTCAGCCGTATGGAATGAGCCTGAACGCGCACAAGCGCTTGGCCGTGAAAAATCAGCATTAGAGGCTGTTGTTGAAACAATCGATAACCTTGTAGCCGGTACTGACGACGTTGAAGGTCTACTTGAACTTGCTGTAGAAGCCGAAGATCAAGATACCTTTGATGAAGCACAAAGCGAACTTAGCGATCTAAACGAGCAGTTAGAAGGTTTAGAGTTTCGTCGTATGTTTTCAGGTCCTCATGACTCAAACGATGCGTACCTTGATTTACAATCGGGTTCTGGCGGCACTGAAGCACAAGACTGGTGTAACATTCTACTTCGTATGTATTTACGTTGGGGCGAGGCTAAAGGCTTTAAAGTTGAGCTAGTTGAAGCAACCGACGGTGATGTTGCCGGTATTAAAGGCGCAACAGTTCGCTTTGTTGGCGAATACGCTTACGGTTGGTTACGTACAGAAACAGGCGTTCACCGTTTAGTGCGTAAAAGCCCGTTTGACTCAAGTGGTCGTCGTCATACCTCATTTGCTTCTGCGTTTGTATACCCAGAGATTGACGATAATATTGAAATTGATATTAATCCGTCAGATCTACGTATAGACGTTTACCGTGCATCAGGCGCGGGTGGTCAGCACGTTAATACCACCGAATCGGCGGTTCGTATTACTCACGTACCAACAAATACCGTAGTGCAGTGTCAAAACGAGCGTTCACAGCATAAAAATAAAGCCCAAGCGATGAAGCAGTTAAAAGCTAAATTATTTGAGCTTGAGCTACAGCAGCAAAATGCTGAGAAACAAACGCAAGAAGACGCTAAATCTGATATAGGTTGGGGTAGCCAAATACGTTCATACGTACTTGATGACGCACGTATTAAAGATTTACGCACAGGCGTTGAAAACCGCAATACCCAATCGGTACTTGACGGTAACTTAGATAAATTTATTGAAGCCAGCCTTAAATCTGGCCTATAACCACCAAGCTAATAAAGAGCTAAAAAATGACTGATAAAATCCAAGACGAAAACAAGTTAATCGCTGAGCGTCGTGGCAAGTTAGACGCGATACGCGAAAATTGCCCAGCCAACGGTCATCCAAACCAATTCCGTCGTGAGCATTACACGGCTGATTTGCAAGCCCAGTTTGGTGATAAGAGCAAAGAAGAATTAGTTGAACTACAAGAAGTTGTGTCTATTGCTGGACGTATTTTAGCAAAGCGTGGACCGTTTTTTGTAATTCAAGACATGAAAGGTCGCGTACAAGCGTATGCATCTAAAGATGTTCAAAAAGACCTTAAAGAAAAATATGGTCAGCTAGACACTGGCGATATTATAGGTGTTAAAGGCGCGCTAAATAAATCGGGCAAAGGCGATTTATACGTAGAAATGACTGAGTATCAATTACTAACTAAGTCACTTCGCCCGTTACCTGAAAAATTCCATGGCTTATCAGATCAAGAAACAAAGTACCGCCAACGTTATGTTGACTTAATTACTAACGAAGCAACGCGCGAAACATTCCGCATTCGCTCACAAGTAGTTGAAGGCATTCGTCGCTTTTTAGCAGACCGTGACTTTATGGAAGTAGAAACACCTATGCTACAGGTTATACCTGGTGGTGCATCTGCGCGTCCGTTTGTAACTCACCATAACGCGCTTGATATCGACATGTACCTACGTATAGCGCCAGAGCTTTACTTAAAGCGCTTAGTGGTAGGTGGTTTTGATCGTGTATTTGAAATTAACCGTAACTTCCGTAACGAAGGGTTATCTACACGTCACAACCCAGAATTTACAATGATTGAATTTTACCAAGCATACGCTGATTACATCGACCTGATGAACATCACCGAAGATATGCTACGTACTGTTGCAGAAAACGTACTAGGTAGTGCAATTGTAGTTAATACAACTAAGGACGAAAACGGCGAAGTTATCGATTCAGTTGAATACGACTTTGGTCAACCGTTTACACGTTTAAGTATGGCGGATGCTATCTTAAAATATAACCCTGAGTTTGATGCTGCGGTATTTAACGACCCAGAAAACCATTTTGAAGAGTTAAAAGCGTACGCTAAACAAGTGCACGTTAAAATTCCTGAAAACTGTGTTTGGGGCCCAGGTAAGTTTCTTTGTGAAATATTTGAAGAAACAGCAGAGCACATGCTTATTCAACCTACGTTTATTACTGGTTACCCGTGGGAAGTATCACCACTTGCACGCCGTAACGACGAAAACCCATTTGTTACCGACCGTTTTGAGTTTTTTGTTGGCGGCCGTGAACTTGCAAATGGTTTCTCTGAGCTTAACGATGCACAGGACCAAGCTGAGCGCTTCACTCGTCAAGTTGAAGAGAAAGACGCAGGCGATGATGAAGCAATGCACTACGACGAAGACTACATACGCGCACTAGAGTACGGCTTACCGCCAACGGCTGGTGAAGGTATTGGTATTGACCGTTTAGTAATGTTGTTTACTGATTCATCAACAATTAAAGACGTTATTTTGTTCCCGCATATGCGTCCACAAGCTGACTAAGCTTTAGTAGAACAAAGTAAGTTAATAAACGCCGCTTAATAGCGGCGTTTTTTTTACTTATAATTAGTGTTTTAATTAATAAGTACTACACTAAAAATTAAAGGTAATTATTAGTGCTGATTAATGTGCAATTCAGCTTCACTAACTTATTGTTATTGGAAGTTTTTAATATTAAAACTAACAGTGCTATAACTTTTTAGTATGATTCTTTTTTAAACATATGTTGTGTTTGTACAAAGGTTTTAGCTAGAATACGCACGAAATTTACACTGCTGGTATTTAGCAGTTAAATATAGATTCTTAAAGGACTTAGAATAATAGTATGAAAGACAAACGAGTAGATGATTTATCAGAAGAATGCACATCAGAGCAAGAACGAAACGCTTACTACCGTGCTTGTATCGCTGAATTTCAACAATTAGGTTACCAAGAACAGTATTTGGCTCAGTTAACTGATGACTTAGTTCCCGTGCTAGGTGTTAATCCTTCAAATAAAAATACGTAACCCGCTTAAATTTCAAACTAATTACACTTTTAAACCAAGCATATGTGCAATCTGTAACCATATAGTCGTTTTTGGTAGAAAAGTGTTTGACATATTTTCTGAAATCTTTATTATACGCCCCACAAGACGGAGAGGTGTCCGAGTGGCCGAAGGAGCTCCCCTGCTAAGGGAGTATAGAGTTTGTAGCTCTATCGAGGGTTCGAATCCCTCCCTCTCCACCATTTCTTTTAATGGCGTGTTTTGTACAATTTTAAAGTATGGGTGCATAGCTCAGCTGGATAGAGTACTCGGCTACGAACCGAGCGGTCGGAGGTTCGAATCCTCCTGCGCCCACCATACTTTAATAACTCGCTTAGAGTCTAAATAAGCAAAAGCTCTACTTAGAGTTAAAATAAGTAAACTATAAAGTGGGTGCATAGCTCAGCTGGATAGAGTACTCGGCTACGAACCGAGCGGTCGGAGGTTCGAATCCTCCTGCGCCCACCACTTTATAGACTCTCACTTAGAGTAAAAACAAGTAATAGTAAAAATGAAAGCGGGTGCATAGCTCAGCTGGATAGAGTACTCGGCTACGAACCGAGCGGTCGGAGGTTCGAATCCTCCTGCGCCCACCACTTTCATGTTTTCATACACTTTTAAGTGTAAGAAAAATAAACCGATGGAAATCGGTTTTTTTATGCCTGAATTAATACGCTCTGCTTAGAGTTTAAATAAGCAATCTATGAAAGTGGGTGCATAGCTCAGCTGGATAGAGTACTCGGCTACGAACCGAGCGGTCGGAGGTTCGAATCCTCCTGCGCCCACCACTTTCATAAACAAGCCGACATTAAGTCGGTTTTTTTGTGCCTAAAATAAAGTGAAATGTAAGCTACCACTCCCGTAGCCGCAGAGCTTGCTCGCGTGAGAAGCGCCAGCTTCTAATCAGTTATCTAATCAAGCCCACTTAACCCTTTTCTAAAGCTGCTCTTTATTATTACCTATGTTATTTTAAACGCCTTGTTTAAAAGGATATTGCAGTATGTTTAAAACCCTATTTATTACGTTGTTTTTTATTTTTAGCGCCATTTTTATTGCAAGCGTGCAAGCCAACGTAGCTAATAACTCACTTGTAGTAGGTGCGCAGCAATATGCTAAATATTTACCGCAGTTAAAAAATAAACGTGTAGGGCTAGTCGTTAATCAAACATCAAGCGTAGGGGAAACTCACTTAGTAGATACTCTACTGACTAAAAACATAAACATAACTAAAATTTTTGCACCTGAGCATGGCTTTCGTGGCGATCACGATGCGGGCGCCCATGTGAAAAATGCTGTTGATGGTAAAACTGGTATTCCGCTTATTTCTATTTACGGTAAAAATAAAAAACCAAGCCAAGCTGCTTTAGCCGATGTTGATGTCATTATTTTTGACATTCAAGATGTGGGAGTGCGTTTTTATACCTACATAAGCTCTATGCACTACATGATGGAAGCCGCTGCAGAGCAGGGGATAGAATTTTTAGTACTCGATAGGCCCAATCCAAATATTGCCTACGTTGATGGGCCAATATTAGAGTCAGAATTTAAATCGTTTGTAGGCATGCACCCAATTCCTGTTTTACACGGCATGACCGTTGGCGAACTTGCCAAAATGATCAAGGGCGAGGGTTGGATCAATAAAGCGGCCGATTTAAAATTAACGGTGATCCCTGTTGATCATTACACTCGCAAAAGTACTTACAGCTTGCCTGTAAAACCCAGCCCTAACTTACCTAACGATCAAGCCATTGCGCTTTACCCATCACTTTGCTTTTTTGAAGCAACGCCTATTAGCATTGGTAGAGGCACCGACTTTGCATTTCAAGTAATTGGCTATTCGCCAGTAGCATTAGGTGATTTTAATTTTACACCGCGCGCAATTAAAGGCGCTGCTTTAAACCCTAAATTTAAAAACCAAACCGTGCAAGGGCTCGATTTAAGACAAGCAAATATCACAGGTTTAAATTTAACTTACTTAATAAATGCGTACACGAAGCTTACTAAAAATAACATCTCGCTTTTTGAGCGCGCTGACTTTATGGATAAACTAGCGGGTACTAATAAATTGCGCTTAGCTATTGAAGCAGGGCAATCAGAAGCGCAAATAAAACAAAGCTGGCAGGCGGGGCTTGCGCAATTTAAAGCGCAAAGAGCGCCTTACTTGTTATATAAATAAGGGCTAAGCATGTTTATTGCTGTAAAAAATCAAAGGTGTGGTTATATCAAACAAGCATTTATAGCGGCATTGAGCTTTATTATTGTGGGTTGTAGTACACCACCGGAGCCTATTAGCTCGGTGCTACCACTTACAAAGAGCCAACTTGTAGAGCTGCCTAATGCACAAGTGGTTGTAACGTTTCCTGAGGTAAAGCCAAGTAGCCGGTTTTATGTAAATAACCGAGGAACGTTTAAAGCTTACAAAGGGCGCGGGCAATTATTAATACAAAACCATAACGCACAAAGCGCCGATATTTACATTAATAATAAAAAGCTCGACGTTAACCAACTAAGCGCCAACACCTTATACAATTACAGTTTGGCAAAAAATACTCACAACGGTGTTAATACCTTTAAAGTTGAAAATATTCTCCCTGCTGGCGCAAGTTTAACGCTGCGTTTTGCATTTCCTACTTTAAGCGATGAACCAAAAAAGCATATAGATTTTAATGAAGTAGACGCATTAATTGAACGCGATGTAAAAGCAGGTTTTCCTGGTGCTGTATTGGCAGTTGTTAAAAATGGCGAGCTAATAAAATTAACCGCCTATGGCGATGCAAAGCAATACCAGCAAAGTGATTTAATGCTACTACGCCCAGAGCCCATGCAAACTAATACTTTGTTTGATCTTGCCTCAAACACCAAAATATTTGCCACAAACTTTGCACTTATGAAATTAGTAAGCGAAGGGTTATTAAATATTAATAAACCCGTACAAAGCTACCTAAGCGAATATAAAGGTGAAGGGCGAGCAAAGCGCACAGTAAAAGACTTACTCACACACAGCGCCGGATACCCGCCAGTATTTGACTTTCATCGTAAAGATGGCAGCTACGGTGACGCGTTTTATTCGCAAAACAGTAAAACTACCAAACAGCTATTACTTACCAGCGTGCCTTTTAGTAGTAAATCATCTGGGCAGCATGTTTACTCAGATATTGATTACATGATTTTAGGCGTACTCATTGAGCGCATAACTGGGCAGCCCCTTGACGAATACCTAGAGCAGCAAGTGTACGCGCCACTAAAATTAACTAACACGTTATTTAATCCACTTAAAAAAGGCTTTAAGCCGCAGCAATTTGCAGCCACTGAGCTTAGCGGCAACACACGAGACGGGCGCATTAAGTTTGATAATGTTCGTACCACTGTTTTACAAGGCCAAGTGCATGATGAGCGCGCTTACTATTCTCTTGATGGCGTAGCAGGGCATGCAGGATTATTTAGTAATGCTCACGACTTAGCCGTGCTTTGCCAGCTATTACTAAATAATGGTGGCTACGGCGACCAACAATTATTTAGTGCAAGCGCCTTAGCGCAATTTTTAACGCCGCAATCAAGCGATGAAACCTACGGGCTTGGCTTTAGGCTTGCTGGTAACAACCAAGCAAGGCGCTGGCACTTTGGCCCTTATGCAAGCGCGCAGGCTTATGGCCACACAGGTTGGACGGGGACAGTGACCGTAGTTGACCCCGCTTACGATTTAGCTATTGTTTTACTTACCAATGCTCGCCATAGTGCAATTAAAGGCTCGCTAAAACGTTACGAATTTACAGGTAAACAATTTGAAACCGCGCAGTACGGATCGGTAGTGTCGCTTATTTATGAAGCGCTACTAAATCAATAAGCTATCGTATAGGTTAAAACGTACTAACAGCATTACTCTAAGTGATTTATTTACAGGTGACTTGAGTAAGGCAATCCATTAAGCTAAGCGGTTTACAAATCTAAGCCAGTTTATGCTGCTAGGCTTAACAAATAAGCGATAAAACGCGTACAAAGCGAGAGTGGCTCGCTAATAATTAAGGTTAACTTTTTATGCATTGGTATTCTATTTTACCGCCGCTAATTGCGATTGCTATCGTGTTTTGGCGAAAAGAAGTGATTATGGCGCTACTTGTTGCTGTTGCTTCTTCTGAGTTTTTACTCGCCCTTCAGGGCGAAGGTAATAGCTTGTTTGACACTTTTTTAAATACCATTGAACGTATTATTTCGGTTGCCAGCTCGCCAGGTAATACACGCATATTAATATTTAGTATTTTAATAGGTGCCTTGCTTGCCTACATTCGCGAATCTGGCGGCGTTGCAGCAACGGTTAATATGCTAATGAACAAAGGTATTGCAAAAAGTAAGCGCCAAGTGGGATTTTTAACCATGTTTACCGGCATTGCGGTGTTTATAGAATCTAACTTGAGCGTACTCACCTCAGGGATTTTATCGCGTGGCTTATTCGACAAATTTAAAATGAGCCGAGCGCGCCTAGCGTACATTATTGATAGCACCAGTGCGCCAGTGTGTATTTTAATACTACTTAATGGCTGGGGTGCATTTGTACTTGGTTTGTTAGGTAACTACGAGCTAGGTGAGTCGGCTGTATCGGTGTTGTGGGGCAGCGTTGGGTATAACTTTTACGCCATAATTACCCTTACCATTGTTTTTTATACCATCGCGTTTGATAAAGTGCATGGCCCAATGAAAGAAGCCGAAGAAAAACTAGAGCTTCAAACAACTGACTTAAAAGAAGAAGTAAAAGGCTCTAAAGCGCGTTACATGTTAATCCCGCTTATTACGCTTATTACCAGCATGGTTGGCTTTATGTATTACACCGGAAATGGTGTACTAGCCGAGGGCAGCGGCTCTAAATCAGTATTATATGCAACGGTTTTAGCCATTGTTGTCGCTTACTTTTTAATGATTGGCTCACGTAAATTTACGCATCATCAATTAGTTGATACCGGTTTTAAAGGTATGGGCGAATTAATGCCATTAGTCGCCATTGTACTGCTTTCGCTTACACTTGGCGCAAGCTTAAAAGAGTTGGGTACTGGTGTATTTGTAGCATCGCTTGTTGGCGACTACCTACCTATTTACTTAATAGTACCGGTGCTGTTTTTAACCGGCGCAGTTATGTCGTTTACTACGGGTACATCGTGGGGCACGTTTGCCATATTAATCCCAATTGGCGTGCCACTTATTCAAGCGCTAGGTTTACCGCCATCGCTTGTGGTAGGTGCTATTTTAGGTGGTGGTATATTTGGCGATCACTGCTCGCCTATATCCGACACCAGCGCTGTATCGGCTATTGCATCTGGATGTGACTTACTCACCCACGTTAAAACGCAGCTACCATATGCCTTATTTGGTGGCGGCCTTACGTTTATAGCGTACTTAATAACAAGCATTATTGTTTTATAAAATACGATTGCTTAAATAGTCAAAAGCCTGCTTATTGCAGGCTTTTTTGTTTTTAAATTAAGACCGAGGCTAGTAATACCAAGCTTAACGACGCTCTAGCTATTAAATAAACAATTTAAATATTGACTTAAGTACCCGTATTTATATTTTTTAGGTTATTGTATAGCATGAGCTTTAAGCTTTTTGGTAGCTATAAATTCTTACTTTTTAACTCATATAAGGCTGTAAACCCACACTATGTTTGTAATTGATAATATCATTCTCGTTAGTGCCATTTTAATTTTACTTGGAGTGATCTCGAGCAAGTTATCTGCACGCGTTGGCTTACCGGTGCTGGTGCTATTTTTACTTGTAGGTATGCTCGCAGGTGAAGATGGTATTGCAGGTATTTCATTCGACAACGCAGAGGCCGCACATGCTCTGGGTACTCTAGCGCTTGCTATTATTCTATTTGATGGTGGCTTACAAACGCCCACCAGTTCAATTAAACAAGTGTGGAAACCCGCGTCTGCTTTAGCAACCATCGGGGTGTTATTTACCGCTGTAATTACAGGCCTTGTGGCCACTTATATTTTAGACCTACCCATATTACAAGGTGTATTACTGGGCGCCATTGTTGGCTCTACAGATGCCGCAGCCGTGTTTGCACTTTTACGAAGTGCGGGTATTCACTTAAACAAAAAGCTTAAATCGACCCTTGAAATAGAAAGTGCATCGAACGATCCAATGGCTATTTTTCTAACGGTTGGATTGCTCGAAATGCTCGTTAACGACATGCCAATAGGGCTGGATTTACTACAGTTATTTGCTCAACAGATGGGTGTTGGCGCTATTTGTGGTCTTTTAATTGGTAAGGTATCGGTTTGGTTTATTAATCGAATTAAACTAAATGCATCGGGTTTGTATTTAGTGATGGTAACCGCATTTGGGCTGCTTTCTTTTGGCCTTTCTGCAACGCTCGGCGGCAGTGGATTTTTAGCTGTATTTATAACGGGTGTTATTTTAGGTAACAGCAAATTTGTATATAAACGCGGTATTTTTCTGTTTCATGACGGCTTAGCATGGCTTGGGCAAATAACCATGTTTGTTGTATTAGGCCTCCTTATTAATCCGTCGTCATTGGTTGATGTATGGTTAGAAGGACTGCTTATTGCACTGGCACTCATTTTTGTTGCTCGCCCATTAGCGGTAGCGCCTATTTTAAAACTGTTTGGCTTTAATAATCGCGAAACCCTGTTTGTATCTTGGGTTGGCCTTAGGGGCTCAGTACCCATTATTTTAGCTATATTCCCATTACTATTTGGCCTTTCAGGGGCTGAGCTTATTTTTAATGTCGTTTTTTTCGTGGTATTAATTTCAGCCACGTTACAGGGCTCAACAATGCCGTGGATGGCTAAAAAACTAAATTTAGTAGAGCCGCCACCTGATTTGGCTGCTGCAACACTCGAAATCACAGCGTTAAACGATATTGATATAGAAATTGTAGAATACACCTTAAGTGACGTTTCTCGGGTTTCTGGGCGCAGCTTGTCACATGCTGCACTTCCTGAAAGTGTAGTTGTTGCTATGATTACACGGGGTCCGTCAATCATACCGCCACGAGGCTCAACTAAGTTAAAAGCAAATGACCATTTATTTGTTGTTTTAAAACCAGATAACAGACCTTTTGTTGATTTAGTTTTTACAGCAACCGATAAAACAAACCACCAAGATAGCCACTTAGCGCACAACGAACTTAAAGTGAAAGGGGTAACGTTGGTAGGCGATATATTTTACTCTTACCACATGCACATAGACGCCCCAGAAGAGATAAGCTTGGAAGAAGTGATCAACCAAAAGCTTTCAGGAGAAGTCAGTAAAGGCGATATTGTTGTTATTGGTAATGTGCAAATGCGCGTTATAACAATGGTACATACACGCATAGTGACCATTGGCTTAAAGTACTTAAATAATCCAGAAAAGCGACTTTTAAAGCAGTAATCATTAACAGTGATTTATTTAGCGCTAGGCTCATGTTCATAGCTGCGTAGGTTAGGTTGAGTGACACGAAACCCAGCGGATCTCCAATCCACTTTGCAGCTTTAACGTTAAATATATGCATTGTTTTTGTAGGCGCTTAGCTTGTTAGCGCGTCGGGTGTTAGCTTTATTTTTTGCTTACTTTATTTCAAGAATTATTGTTTTGTACGTATATTTTTTAAACACTCAAAAGCCTGCTTAATCGCAGGCCTTTTGTTTGGAAGTGAATGATTTAATATGCTATTTAACTGTTAAACGGGTAATCAACGTTTGTAAAAGGCCATTCGTTTTTAACCCATGTTTTAACGTTTGTTTTAAGCTCATCAAAAAGCGGTGTAGAAAGGTGCTCTTTAGCAACCCAGCTAAATACAGTGGCATCAAATTCACTATCAACCGTACCTGTAATATAAATACAGCCAATCACCTTCGTTTTATCGTTATTCATTACATGAAAAGTAAAAGATTCTTTATTATTAAATGCGATTAAGTCACTTTCCAATGATTGCGTGTTTTCTTGCAAAGTAAAGTCATCAGCAGGCCATGTGGTGCCTAAGCTAATTTGAATAAACTCGCGAGCAGACATAAGCGCTTTGTAATCAAGTTTTGTGTACTTAGGGTTTACCTTAACTAAGGTGAAATTTTCAAAGTGCTTTTCAATCGGTACTACAAATTCGTTATTTACTAAAGTCTCAGCCTGCACAAATGAGCAGCAAAATGTATAAATAGCAAAAACGAATATAAGTAGTTTTGTCATATTTCTTCCTTAAATTTAAACTAATAGCTCTATGAAAATTAAGTTAAATTATAGCTTTATAGGGCTGAGCCTTAAAGAACTAATATTGTGTATTTCTAAATGTGCTGAGAGTTGCTTTCAAGTTTTTAGTACATTAATTCTGGTGAACTATAATACTAAGTGTCATAGTTGGTGGTGTGATATTTATGGGTATATTTAAATCAAAATGGTTTAACAAGTGGGCTGCAAAAGAGGGCTTACCTGACAAGGTGTTAATTGATGCTGTTAGAGATTTAGAAAACGGACTTAACGATGGGGACTTAGGTGCTCATGTTTATAAAAAGCGAGCACCAGCGAAAGACAGGGTAAACGAGGTGGCTATAGAACCATAGTTGCTTTTAAAGTTGCGGATAAAGCATTTTTTATGTTTGGCTTTTCTAAAAACCAACGAGACAATATCGATAAAAAAGAATTAAAGGCACTAAAGTTAATGGCGAAAGAGTTACTAAGTTATTCACAGCAGCAACTCAAAATAGCTATTAATGAAGGCGAGCTAATAGAGGTAAAAAATCATGAGTAATAGTATTTTAGGCGTAATGCATGATACAGCTAAAGGGCTAAATGATGCCGGTGTTATGGATAGACAAACTATGCGGAAGTTTGATGCAATGTGTCTGCCTGAAGTCGAGCAATATGATGCCGCGCATATTAAAGCAATTCGTGAGCACGCTCATGTTAGCCAAGCGGTATTCGCCGCTTATTTAAATACCAGTGCTTCAACAGTTAGAGCTTGGGAGCAAGGTGGCAAGTCCCCAAAAGGTGCTTCCTTAAAGCTGTTAAATTTGGTCGCCAATAAAGGCTTAGATATACTTGTTTATTAATCTAAGCGGCCGGTAGCTAAGGTTGAGTGATACGAAATCCAATTCCACGATATTGCTCTAAAGCCTTATCCTATCTCCTTAGTTTAATCAGTAGTTTTACTAATTTCTCATATTGTAACCATATTTCAGGGTTCTCTTTGTGAGCTCGACGATAGAAAATATATGCTTCGTACCTATGGTAACTATTAATTATCTCCTGACCTGATAGTGAGTTTAATGCTTTTATTTCATATGCCTTTAAATCCACTCCTGTAGCTAGCTGCTCATATTTATTCAGGATATGGTGAAGAGTTTCTTTAGTATCGGATAAATTTACGACTTCCCTGACCTCATTAGCATGGAGCTTACCTGGGTATTTATTATTAAACTTAACAAGATACGGGATAACTTCTTGATGAAACTTCCCCCAATACTCTAAGGTTGATTTGATTCTCTCTTTTCTTGAGTTAACTATATAAATATAAATACCAAAAAGAAATGAGCATCCAGTAAACAGTACAGCGACTACTTTACTTATTTCTATTATGTAATTTAATTCCATTTCGATTACTCCGTGTAATTAGTTTAATCTTAGCTAAAATTTAGGTTAGACTAAAATATATCTAAGCCCCACACTGCCTAACCCCAGCACCCGCATGTTTAAGCGCAATAATTTGCCCTTTGCCGTTATGCGCCATAGCGAGCATATCACCGGTATTTATATTACTTTCGACCGCGTGTTTACCTTTTAAATCACTTAACAGTGAATGCTTAATTTGCACGAGCACCTCGTCATTACAGCTGGCTATGTACCAGTCGTTATCTACCTTCACTAGAGTGCCGTATTCTATGTGGCGTTGTTGGTGGCGGCGTAAATCGTTAGCTAATTGACTATCTAGGGCGTGTTTTTGCTCTGTAAAGGTGCTTGCGTAGCTACCAGCTTGGTTTATTTCGTGTGTTTTAATAATTGAATAGTCGTGAATGTCTATAGTGTTAAATACGCTGTTAAGCACGGTTTTTGGCGCGTGGTTAATGCTATCGTTATTATCAAACACAATAAAAGAAAATACACCCAGTGCGCAGGCAAGGCTGGTTAGCTGCAGCGTAAAGCCGAACTTTTTAGGCTTTGTGTGCGTGGCTTTATTAAGTAGCACTTTTTGCTGATCACTTGTAAGTGTAGTGCGCGCTTTTCGCTCTTTAAAGTGTTGTGTGAGCTTTTGATCAAACGGCTCATCAGGCTTGTTCATTGTTTGCTCCTAATAAACGTTTAAGGTTTTGCTTGGCATAGCGCAGCCTTGTTTTAATGGTCTCAAGGCTGCTTTGCGTTATAAGTTCTATGTCGGTGAGCGAAAAGCCTTCTTGTTGTAATGTTATGGCTTCACGCTGTACAAAGCTGAGTTGTTTTAGCGCGGCATCGAACGCGTCATAACTAATGTTTGAGCTGCCTATATGCGAGTCTCCACTAGTTAAGTCACCACTAGTTAAGTCGTTTTCGCTTTTATCATTTTGTGCTGCTAAATGCGTGTTTTCGTCAAGCTCTACAAAGTGCTGTTGCCTGCGGTATTCGTCAATGAGTGTGTTGCGGGCAAGTTTAAACAACCATGCTTTTGGCGTGGTTTGCGCTTGGTAAAGGTGGCGTTTTTCGATTACTTTTAGCCAGGTTTGTTGGCTTACGTCGTATGCTAAATGCGTATTAGATTGCGTCACTAGGAAATGATATAAATCGTTACTGTATAAGGCAATAAGTTGCTCTAAGTGGCGGTTGTCGCCACTTTTTGCGTAACTTGCCATGCAATCCTTGCTTGGCGTTTCAAATAACCATGACTTAATACTGAGTAGCATAGGCGTTTAGTCCGTTAAATAGAGTTATCTAATTTAAAATCGAGCTGTACAGTTTGATCTGTTTGTAATTGTGCCACACCTTCTATTACTTTGGGGCGATATTTCCAGCGTTTAATAGCTCTTATTGCTTCGCGGTCAAAGGTGCGTTTTGGCTCGGCGTTAATAACTACTGGGTCGATTACTTCACCGGTGGGCGAAATACTAAAGCTTAGTTGCACCCAACCTTCAATACCATCGCGCGCGGCTGTGGTTGGGTATTTAGGGTTTATGCGCACTATGGGTGTTGCATCCCCTGTAGGGCGATTAATGGTATTGTTAATGTCGCCACCAAAATCATCAATTGTAACTGGCGTAAGGTCGCTAATTGCCAACACAGGATCGGCTGATGTATCAAGCGGTGGAGCTTTTTGCGGCACTTTAGGCATTGGCGGTGGCGGCTGTATTTTTTGTATATGCCTTAGCTTTGAATCCTCAGGCGCCTGAAAAATCTCTACTATAATATCGTCCCCTGGTTTAACCGGTGCGCGTTGCTCGCCACTTATTAAATATTGCATAAACGCAAAAGCTGCAAAGGTCATTGCGGCGCCGCCGATAACGGCAGTCGATGTTTTAATAAATACTGGGTTGTTGGGTATTTCAAGTGTGTGCATAAGCAGCTCCAAATTTTATTGACCACTACAATTAGGGTGTTTTCAAAGCTATAACGGGTGGCAAATCAAAAAGGGGTGAAATAATTTTATAAAAAATGTGGGGTTTAGTTACAATAGCCATTCGCATTCTTTTACTTATTAACTTTTTAGGCTGTTATGCAACTCATTGAAATAAATAAAGCGCGTTACCGTAAACATTTAAACCGTGTTATTGCAGGATGCGGTATTGGTTTAGCTGTAGGCAGCTTGGCTATATCGCAAACGCTGATTGCTTTATTTCCTGATGAAAGTGGTAGCCACTTTCATTGGAACTTAATAGGCGTTGCTATTACAAGCGTTGGGCTTGCGTGGTTACTTAATAAATACCGTACACATAGCTTTATGACTGAAGTTGTTTATGTGTGGGAGCTTAAAAAAGCACTTAATAAAATAACCCGTAAAATGGCTAAGTTAAAAGCCGCTGGCCGTGAAGGTAATGCCGATGCGTTATTAGCGATTCATTATAGCTACGCGGGCTCTCGGTTATTGTGGCAACTAGACGATAACCTAATCACCATGGACGATTTAGCCATTAAACAAGCTGAGCTCGAATCTGTTGCAGCGCAACATAACGTAACGCTTAACGTTGAAGATTACGATGAAAGCATTTTAAAACAGTTTTAAAGCTTAGGTTTTTAAATTAGTTAGAGGAGCCTCAATGAAAAAAGTACTCATAGTGTGTTTAGGTAATATTTGCCGCTCGCCAACCGCAGAGGCGGTATTAAAAGCCCGCGCTAAAAAGCTAGGTGTTAACGTTAAAGTTGATTCGGCGGGCACTATTGGCTATCACGAAGGTAAAGCGCCTGATAGTCGCTCAATGGCAGCAGGGGAGAAGCGCGGTTACAGCTTTAAAGGTATTTATTCACGTAAAGTGCGTACAAGCGACTTTACTGAGTTTGATTTAATTTTAGCGGCCGATACGCAAAACTTAGCTGATTTAAAAGCCCAGTGCCCTGAGCATCTACAGTACAAATTAGCGCTGTTTTTAGAATATGGCGAGCAAGCCCAAAGCGCTATTCCCGATCCCTATTACGGCGGCGATGATGGCTTTGAAAATGTGCTCGATTTAATAGAAGCGGCTAGCGATAAAATACTCGCTAAAATTTAAGGCATAAGCTTTAACAAGCTTTTGGTAGCTATTAATTTTAAAGTGGAGCTGCACTTGAGTTATAACCATTTTGTTGGGTGTCGCTTCGCTCGCTCTACGTGATGGCGTTGAGTTGGAAGCTTAAATTAACTTTATAAAGCGCGAGGTAAACTCCCGCCTACATTAGACGTTAGAGGCTACAACAATTCTTTCACTTCTCTTGAAAATAACGCCTGTCGTCGCCATATATTTGCCATAAACAGTCTTGTACTACGGTGTATTTATCCTATTTTGTGATATTATCACTTTATTGTCGTGTCGTAGTTATTTAAATATTTGGATTTGTCGTGGCGCAAGTAAGAGCAAGAGTCCAGCTTAATGTTGGCAGAAATAGTGATATCCCTGCAGAAATAATCTCATTTACTGATTTAAAAGATGGTAAAGAACATATTGCTATGGTGTTTAACAACGCTGATACAGAGCAAGATGTACCGCTAATTCGTATGCATTCAGAATGCTTAACGGGCGATGTATTTTACTCATCGCGCTGTGATTGTGGTGAGCAGCTAAATGAATGTATTGAAATGATGCACGAGCAAGGCGGTATTTTATTGTATTTACGCCAAGAAGGCCGTGGCATTGGTTTATACAACAAAATAGACGCTTACGTATTGCAATCGCAAGGTATGAACACCTACGAAGCTAATAATCATTTAGGCTTTGCTGATGATTTACGTGACTTTTCGGATGCAGTATTAATGCTCAATGCGCTTAATTTAAGCCACGTTAAATTAATGACCAATAATCCTAAAAAGCTTAACGCATTAAAAGATGCCGGTATTAATGTTGACTCGGTTGTGGGCACGCATGCGCACATTAAAGCGGGTGTTGCGGGTAATAAATCGTACCTAGAAACAAAAATTAAGCATGGCGCGCATATGTTAGATATTAAGAAAATTAAAAAACCTTAATCATTTAATTACGTTTCGTCTATTAATACCCCCTCACGCCAAGTTATACTTGGCGTGTTTCGTTTTAAATTAAGAGCAAGTATGTCTACACAATTACGAATTTTTAAAGCCGATGCAGGGCTAAAGTGGTTAAAAGCCGGATGGCTTATTTTTAAAACCCAGCCAGCAACCTTTATTTTTATGCATTTATTTATTGGCATTGTAGGGCTGCTGTCTTTATTTTTACCGCTACTGCAAGTAGTAGCAGCACTCGCTACGCCATTTTTAACTGCAGGGTTTTACCAAGCGGTGCTTAGTAAGCAACAGGGCGGAAAAATTATGCTAGCCGATATTCTCAAGCCATTTACGGCTAAGGGAAATCGTTTAGGGTTATTACGTTTAGCACTTTATCAAATGGGTGCGGGTATTTTAATGGCGTTACTTGCTAATGGCTTATTTGCCGATGCAGTGGCTGTTATGAGCCAACCAGGACTTGATCCAAACGTAGCACTTGAGCAAATGCTTGAGAGTATTTCGGGCGCGAATGTAATTTTATTTTTTATGGCAATGCTAATTTATTTAACGGCATTTGCGTACGCTGTGCCACTTGTTTATTTTAGTAAAGAAACACGCATTTTAACGGCGCTTAAAAAGTCGTTAATGGTGTTTTATCATAATATTTTGCCACTTGGCGTTTTTGGCCTTATTTGCGCATTATTTATGGCGCTTTCGATGTTCTTATCGTTCTTACCACTGTTGATTTTAATGCCGATTTGCTACATTAGCTTTTTTGTATCTTATCAAGCCATTTTTATGCCTGTTGTACCATTAAGTGACGACATTAATGTTAAGCCACTTAGCAGTGAAACAAGCGGACGTTTTGACGCTTAATGGATGATAAATTAAAGCAAAAACTAAAAAACTATGTACTTTGGTTACTAGGGCGCCAAGAATATTCGCGTCGTGAGTTAACGCTCAAATTACAGCAAAAAGAAGCGACAGAAGAGTTTATTGAAACGCTGCTTGATTGGTGCGAAAAGCACAATTTTATTAACGAGCAGCGATACTGTGAAGGCTTTGTAAGAAAACACATATTTAAATGCCACGGGCTTAAGCGAATACAAAGCGAAGCTATGGGCAAAGGGATTGATCGTTCGCTACTTGAAATGGTAGTTGAAGAGCTTGAAATAGATTGGTTTGAGCTTGCGCAGGATGCGTACAATAAAAAATATTCGAATACACCGCCAGATCTCGATTACAAAGATAGAGCTAAGCGCGTGCGCTACTTAATGTATCGGGGTTTTAGCTACGATGAAATTAATTTTGCAATGCAAGCACAGTAAATACAGGTGAGACTTTCAAATGCAGCACATGACTACCGCACAAATTAGGCAACAGTTTTTAGACTTTTTTGCCAGCAAGCAACATCAAATAGTACCTTCTAGCTCGCTTATACCGGGTAACGATGCCACGTTGTTATTTAACAATGCCGGCATGGTGCAATTTAAAGATGTATTTTTAGGCGCAGAAAGCCGCCCTTATACACGTGCGACAAGCTCGCAGCGCTGTGTACGTGCTGGCGGTAAGCATAACGATTTAGAAAACGTAGGCTACACTGCTCGCCACCATACATTTTTTGAAATGTTAGGTAACTTCAGCTTTGGCGATTACTTTAAGCAAGACGCGATTAAGTTTGCGTGGGAGTTTTTAACTGAGGTTGTTAAATTACCTCAAGAAAAACTGCTTGTTACTATTTATCACGATGATGAAGAAGCGTTTGAGTACTGGTCAAAAGATATTGGCTTAAGTGAAGATCGTATTATTCGTATTGCGACCTCTGACAACTTTTGGTCTATGGGCGATACTGGTCCATGTGGTCCGTGTTCTGAAATATTTTATGACCATGGTGAGCATATTTGGGGCGGACCTCCGGGCACTCCAGAGGAAGACGGCGACCGTTTCATCGAAATTTGGAACCTTGTATTTATGCAATACAACCGTCAAAGCGACGGTACAATGTTGCCTCTACCTAAGCAGTCTGTTGATACGGGAATGGGCCTTGAGCGTATTTCTGCAATTTTGCAGGGTGTGCATTCAAACTACGAAATCGATTTATTCCAAGGCTTAATTGCAGCAGCTGCAAGTGTAACTAACGCGCAAGATATGGACGATAAGTCACTACGCGTAGTGGCGGATCATATTCGTTCGTGTGCGTTTTTAATCTCTGACGGTGTTATGCCATCTAACGAAGGTCGTGGTTATGTACTACGTCGTATTATTCGTCGTGCTGTGCGCCACGGTAATAAGTTAGGTGCGCAAGGTTCGTTTTTCTATAAGTTAGTTGCTGCGCTAATTGAGCAAATGGGTCAAGCGTACCCAGAGCTTGCTAAGCAACAAGAAATTATCGAAAAAGTATTACGCATTGAAGAAGAACAGTTTGGTAAAACACTTGAGCGTGGCTTAGCTATTTTAGAAGAAAGCTTAAGTGACCTTAAAGGCGATATTATACCGGGCGACTTAGTATTTAAACTTTACGATACGTATGGCTTTCCAGCTGATTTAACGGCCGATGTTGCGCGTGAGCGCCAGATGACGATTGATCATCAAGGTTTTGAAGAGTGCATGGCTGTACAACGTAAAACAGCGCAACAAGCGGGTAAGTTTGGTGCTGATTACAATGAGCAATTAAAATCAGAAAAGCTTACTGAGTTTAAAGGCTACGACAGCACGCACCATAGCGCGACAGTGGTAGAAATTTTTGCCGGTGGCGAAGCTGTTCAGTTATTAGAAGATGGTCAACAAGGTATTGTAGTATTAGACCGCACACCGTTTTACGCTGAATCAGGCGGCCAAACGGGCGACACGGGTACTATTACAGTTGCTGGTGGCGAATTTAATGTTACTAATACCACTAAACTTGGTAGTGCTTTTGCTCACCACGGTACTGTGCAAGGTCGCATTGGTGTTAACGATAAAGTGGATGCGACTATTGATGATGCACGCCGCGATAGCATTAAGAAAAACCACACAGCTACACATATTTTACACGAAGCACTACGCCAATTATTAGGCGACCATGTAGGCCAAAAAGGCTCACTTGTTCAGCCTGATCGTTTACGTTTTGACTTTTCGCACTTTGAAGCGGTTACTAAAGATGAGCTACGTGAAATTGAGCGTGTAGTTAATGACGAAATTCGTCGTAACTTCGCACTTAATACTGAGCTTATGGCTATTGATGATGCTAAAGCGAAAGGTGCTATGGCGTTGTTTGGCGAAAAGTATGATGACGAAGTACGTGTAGTTACTATTGGCGACTACTCTATTGAGCTTTGTGGTGGTACTCACGTTGAGCGCGCAGGCGATATTGGTTTATTCAAAATTGTATCTGAAAGTGGTATTGCCGCAGGTGTTCGCCGAATTGAAGCGGTAACCGGTGCTGATGCAGTTGCTTATGTTAGCGAGCAAGAGCAACAATTACATGATGTAGCTGCTTTAGTTAAAGGCGATAGCGCATCGGTACTTGAAAAAGTAACTGCGTTGCTTGAAAAGTCTAAAGGTCTTGAAAAGCAAATTGCGCAACTTAACGATAAGTTAGCAAGTGCAGCGGGTGCATCTTTACTTGATTCGATTGTTGAAATTAACGGCGTTAAGCTACTTGTAGCAAATGTTGAAGGTACTGAATCTAAAGCGCTTCGCGGTATGGTTGACGACCTTAAAAACAAGATTGGCTCAGGTGTTATTGCTCTTGGTGTTGCCAGTGGCGACAAAGTAAGCCTAATTGCTGGTGTAACTAAAGACTTAACAGGCAAAGTAAAAGCCGGTGAGTTAGTTAACCACATGGCAGGCCAAGTAGGTGGTAAAGGTGGCGGCCGTCCAGATATGGCACAAGCTGGTGGTAGTGAGCCACAAAACCTTGCTGCTGCACTAGATAGCGTTACAGCTTGGTTAACTGAGCGTACTTAAGCCTAAGTGGCGCTTATTGTTCAAAAATTCGGTGGCACTTCGGTCGGCTCAATAGAGCGAATTGAAGCGGTCGCCGACCTTGTTGTAAAAACCAGACAACAAGGACATCAAGTGGTTGTGGTGCTCTCGGCTATGTCGGGAGAAACCAACCGCTTAATTAATCTCGCCAAACAAATTGATACTCGCCCGAGTAGCCGTGAACTAGATGTACTTATTAGTACCGGAGAGCAGGTTTCTGTATCACTACTTGCTATGGCTATTATAAAACGTGGCCACTCTGCTGTGAGCTTATTAGCCGATCAAGTCAATATTTTAACCGATAACATGTTTGGTAAAGCTCGTATTGCAGAGGTTGCTGCTACGCGTTTAAAGCATGAGCTTGAGCATAATCGTATTGCTATTATTGCTGGGTTTCAGGGGCGTGATGTTGAGGGCAATATTACAACGCTTGGGCGCGGCGGCACTGATACATCGGCTGTAGAAATAGCTGCGGCTATAAAAGCTGACGAATGCCAGATCTATACAGACGTTGACGGCGTATATACTACAGATCCTCGTGTTGAACCTAACGCGCGCAGAATGAGCCAAGTTACCTTTGCCGAAATGCTAGAACTGGCAAGTTTAGGGGCGAAAGTTTTGCATATTCGCTCAGTAGAAGCCGCAGGAAAACATAATGTGCCACTTAGGGTGCTTTCGAGCTTTAATCCCGATGAAGGTACATTAATAAGTTTTGAGGAGAACGATATGCCAAGCAAGGTTGTATCGGGGATTGCGTTTAATCGTGACGAATGTTTAATTAAGGTACAAGGTGTGCCAACGGGCACGCAATATCTTTCAAAAATATTGAAACTTTTTGCCGAAAATGGCATCGAAATAGATATGATTAATCAAGTTAATCATAACTTTGAAAAAATAGACTATGCTTTTACTGTGCACTCGAATGATTATCTGCAAGCACTTGAATTATTGAGTGAAGATCAAGCTCAGCTCAGTGCTCAAAATATAAGCGGGTTGCAAGCAGTAGCTAAAGTTTCTGCTGTTGGCATGGGTATGAAATCACATTCTGGTGTCGCTAGTTTATTTTTTGATGCATTAGCACAGGAAAATATTAATGTGGTTTTAGTCTCGACTTCAGAGATTAAAATTTCAGTTTTAATAGATGAAAAGTACTTAGAGTTGGCTGTTCGTGCATTACACAAGGCATTTTTAACAGAAAATGGATAGATTGCGAGTTTTTACTTACTTTTCAGTCTAATTTTCATTAGTATGTTTAAGCGGAATCTTATAATTTTTATTGGAACATGGGAGCAAGAGAATGCTAATACTAACTCGTAGAGTAGGTGAAACCCTAATGATTGGTGACGAAGTAACAGTTACTGTTCTAGGTGTTAAAGGAAATCAAGTTCGAATCGGTGTTAATGCACCAAAAGACGTATCAGTGCATCGTGAAGAGATTTACATGCGCATACAAGCTGAAAAGTCGAACCCTAATCCGGGCAATGCTTAATCAACACGTATACGTAGTTGAGTAATTAACTCAACTAGACTAAAAGCCACTCACTGAGTGGCTTTTTTGTTTATAAAAGCGAGTGTTTCAGGACTAAGTATTTGTTTTGATATGTACTGCATGCCGCTTTTGTTTTTAATAATAATACCTTGTTGGGTGTCTATTACTTCGCTTATATTTTGCCATTCTAATTGATAGCTTTTGTAATGATTAGCAGATTTAATACCTTCTTCATCAAAGGTAAGTGTTACCTCAGAGCCTGATGCTCTGCTGAGCATTTGTCTGGTTACCCACCATGGTCTGCGATAGTAAAAAGCGACGCACTCGAGTACCGCTAACATGATCATAAACGATCCTAAGTAATGATCGTCTAAAACATAAATGCCAAATAGACCAAGCGCAACTAACAACACAAGTAAAAAGTATTTAGGTTTTGCACGCTTACTATAAGGGAGTGACTCATCAAAACACTCGTAAAAGTAGGGTTTATCTAATGTGTAGGTGGTTGTGAATGCCATTTTGCCTTGCTTTAAATATCGTTTTTTTTATTTTAACAAGCTAACTGCTAAATGAGCAGCTTTATAGTCAGTGATTTTATTACTGGCACAAAAAAACGGCTCGAAAGCCGTTTTTTTAGCGGTACAAGAAGAATTAACAGTTAGTTTCTTCAGCGTTCACGCCTTCTTTAACATTTTCACATGCATCTTCAACAGAGTTTTGCACATCAGTTACTGCTTCGTCGATACGTTCGCCAGCATCTTCTGCATGGTTGTCTTCACAACCCATCATGAAAAAACCTGCAAATACTGCGATTAGTGCTGCTTTTAAAGTTGTAGAGTTCATAGTGTAATTCCTTGTAAGTATTAATTAAATTTTAGTGTTTGTTAGATGAATGCTTTATCTACCTGGGTGATTTACCACGTAGTGCACCTGAAACTAATGAAATCACTAAAAGTACTAAAAAGATAAAAAATATAATTTTTGCTATACCAGCTGCGGCACCTGCGATGCCACCAAAACCTAACACTGCAGCGATTAAAGCAATAACTAAAAATGTAATTGTCCAGCGTAACATTGTTTTCTCCTTGGTTATCAAATTTGCTCATAATAACTAATGCCAGTTATATGCCAAAATTTATTTGGCATAAATATCAATTAGTTATTGGTTTTTGCTGTTATTCTAGCTATTAGTTGGTTAGTAACTTTTACGCTTTGTTATGTAAGTTATTCACACTGTTGCAAATAACTGCTAAATGTTCACTAAATAAACTTATTTTGGTAAGACCAATTAACAATTGGTGTGTGGCTTTGCATTTTATATTAAGAATTAGTGTTTATTTTTACTTAGCTTGATAGTTAATTAACAACTTCCATATAACTATTAGCTATAGTCGTTATTTCTTGTATGTATTGTAGAGCGCGTGATTGCTGAGTTATGGCATGTAAATTAATTGAGTGTTATGTTATTTATTGTTTAATTGGTTTTACCAATTTACAAGATGTAGACAAAGCGATTAGTTTTGTTATTATCCAGTGAATAAATATTTAATTAAATCGATTTTTTATTTTCGATATGGGTTTCAAGGGGAGAAAAATGGATATAGGTGCTCTACTCACAACGGCTGGTAACTTAATGCTTACTGGCATGGTTGGGGTGTTTGTATTTCTGTCGATATTAATTGGTGCAGTAACGCTTATGTCTAATTTGGTGACGCGCTTTAGCGAACCTGACGTGGCGACACCAGTTAAATCACCATCTTTTAAATCTCAAGGTGTGCCTAATGAGCACATCGCTGCTATTAGTGCTGCCATTGCTCAGTACAAATCAAATAATAAATAAGGGGCAAACACATGGCTAAATTAAAATTAACAGAATTGGTATTACGCGATGCTCACCAATCATTATTAGCAACGCGTATGCGCCTAGACGATATGCTACCGATTGCTAGCAAATTAGACGATGCGGGTTATTGGTCTATTGAATCGTGGGGCGGTGCTACATTTGACTCGTGTATTCGTTATCTAGGCGAAGATCCTTGGGAGCGTATTCGTGCACTTAAAAAAGCGATGCCTAATACTAAACAGCAAATGCTATTACGCGGACAAAACTTATTAGGTTACCGCCATTACGCTGATGACGTAGTTGAAAAGTTTGTAGAACGTGCACATAAAAATGGCGTTGATGTATTTCGTATATTTGATGCAATGAACGATGTACGTAACCTAGAAACAGCTATTAAAGCGGCTGTAAAAGTAGGCGCTCACGCTCAAGGTACTATTTCGTACACAGTTAGCCCAGTTCATACACTTGATATGTGGTTAACTCTTGCAAAGCAGCTTGAAGATATGGGTTGTCACTCAATTTGTATTAAAGATATGGCGGGTTTATTAAAGCCGTACGATGCTGAAAAACTAATTAAAGCACTTAAAGAAACTGTATCTATTCCAATTGCTATGCAGTGCCACGCTACAACAGGTTTAAGTACTGCTACTTACCAAAAAGCAATTGATGCTGGTATTGATATGCTCGATACCGCTATTTCATCAATGAGTATGACTTATGGACATTCCGCAACTGAAACTATTGTATCGATAGTTGAAGGGACTGAGCGTGATACTGAGCTTGATTTAAACCACCTAGAAGAAATTGCTGCTTACTTTAGAGATGTACGTAAAAAATATGCGGCATTTGAAGGTAGCTTAAAAGGGGTTGATGGGCGCATTTTATTAGCTCAAGTACCTGGTGGCATGCTTACAAACATGGAAAACCAACTTAAAGAGCAAGGCGCAGCCGATAAGCTTAATGAGGTTTTACTTGAGATCCCACGTGTACGTGAAGATCTTGGCTTTTTACCTTTAGTAACACCAACGTCGCAAATTGTTGGCACTCAAGCGGTACTTAATGTGCTAACGGGTGAGCGTTATAAAACAATTACTAAAGAAACTGCTGGCGTATTAAAAGGTGAATATGGCTTAACACCAGCACCAATGAATAAAGAGCTACAAGAGCGCGTGCTTGATGGAGCGGAAGTTATTACTTGTCGCCCTGCTGATAACATTGCACCTGAGCTTGCAACGCTTGAAGCTGAGTTATTAAAAGAAGCACAAGAGCAAGGTTTAACACTTGCTGATGATCAAATTGATGACGTATTAACTTATGCATTATTCCCACAAGTTGGTTTGAAGTTTATTAAAAACCGCAACAACCCAGATGCATTTGAGCCAGTACCTTCTGTTGAAGATAAAAGCAGTAAAGCACCTTCTAAATCAGTTTCAAACAATAACAAAGTGAAGGCTGAGCAATACAGCGTAAAAGTAGATGGTAAAGTTTATGACGTAGTCGTAGCGCAAGGTGGTGAACTTAAGGAAGTAACATTAAAAGACTCTGAGCACATTCCTCAATCTGCTTCGGTTGCATCAGGTGAAACACTTAACGCGCCTCTAGCCGGTAATATTTTTAAGATTAAAGTAAAAGCTGGGCAAGTTGTTAACGAAGGCGATGTAGTGATTATTATGGAAGCCATGAAAATGGAAACTGAAATACGCGCTACGCATACCGGAACAATTGCTGAAGTGTTAGTTAGTGAAGGCGATGCTGTAACTACCGGCGACGCTATGATTGCATTAGCTTAGGAGTAAATAGAGGATGGAAGGTATTTTAAACCTCTGGAATGCGACAGGCATTGCTAACTTTACAATCCCATCGTTAATAATGATTGCGGTAGGGTGTTTATTACTGTTTTTAGCGATAGCTAAAGGCTTTGAACCACTATTATTACTACCTATTGGTTTTGGTGCAATTTTAACAAATGTACCAGTGGCAGGTTTGTCAGACCCAGGTGGGCTTTTGTACTACGTTTATTATGTGGGTATTGATACGGGGATTTTTCCGCTGTTGATATTTATGGGAGTAGGGGCGCTGACCGACTTTAGCGCGCTTATTGCAAACCCACGTATGTTGTTATTAGGCGCGGCTGCACAGTTTGGTATTTTTGCTACATTGTTTGGCGCTATATTACTTAACTATGTGCCAGGTTTTGAATTTACTCTACAGGACGCATCGGCTATAGCCATTATAGGTGGTGCCGATGGGCCAACGGCAATATTTTTAGCATCAAAACTGGCACCTGATTTACTAGGCGCAATAGCAGTAGCTGCGTATTCATATATGGCACTTGTGCCAATTATTCAGCCGCCAATTATGCGTGCACTAACAACCCCAGAAGAGCGTAAAATAAAAATGCCAGAGCTTCGCAAAGTATCTAAAAAGGAAAAGATTATTTTTCCACTTATGGTGCTTAGTTTAACGGCTATGTTTTTACCGGCTGCTATACCGCTGGTAGGTATGTTTTGTTTAGGTAACTTAATGCGAGAGTCGGGTGTTGTTGATAGATTAAGTAACAGTGCTCAAAACGAAATCATTAATGTTACAACTATATTTTTAGGCTTAGCTGTAGGTTCAAAGCTTGCTGCAGATAAGTTTTTAACTGTTGAGACGATTGGTATTTTAGTGCTTGGCGCACTGGCTTTTGCAATTGGTACGGCATCTGGCGTATTTATGGCAAAAGGACTTAACCGAATATCTAAAACGCCTATAAATCCATTAATTGGGGCGGCAGGTGTATCGGCTGTGCCAATGGCGGCACGAGTAGTTAATAAAGTTGGCCTTGAAAGTAACCCACATAACTTTTTACTTATGCATGCAATGGGACCCAACGTAGCGGGTGTACTTGGTAGTGCAGTTGCAGCGGGTATTTTATTAGCACTTGTTGGCTAAAAATGTAATTTAAAATAGATTAACCATTAAGCGCAGTTTACTGCGCTTTTTTTTGTTCTTAATTTCTTCACCGCTAAATGGTTTCTTGTTCAGCACTTTTTGTTTACAGTAACAGCTCTTCAACATTTTAAGGATAGTTATCATGCTTCACACGCCTTTAGCAAAGCACTTGCCTCACGTTAGTAAACTTGTATTTGGATGTATGGGTCTGGGAGGCGGTTGGAATAAAGACGCAATCACTGATGCACATGTTAAGCAAGCTCATGAATGTATAGATAACGCCATTGAAGGTGGTATTAATTTTTTTGACCATGCTGATATTTATACTTTTGGTAAAGCAGAGCAGGTTTTTGGTAAAGCATTAAGTGAGCGGCCAGAGCTTAGAGAGCACATGTATATTCAATCTAAGTGTGGGATTCGATTTGAAGATGACTTAGGGCCAAAGCGTTATGACTTTTCCCCAAAGTGGATTGAGCAGTCAGTTGAAGCATCATTAAAACGATTAAATACAGATTATTTAGACGTACTTATGCTGCATCGCCCTGATCCACTCATGGAAGTTAACGAAATTGCTCGCATATTTAGTTGCTTAAAAGAAAGCGGTAAAGTGCGCAATTTTGCAGTGTCTAATATGCAGCAGCACCAAATGAACTTTTTACAAAACGCACTTGATATGCCAATTGTTGCTAATCAAATTGAGGCTAGTTTGCAAAAACATCAGTTTGTTGATGAAGGTGTATATGCCGGTAACAGTGACGGTAAAGATCTTAATTTTACGCCAGGTAGTATTGAGTACTGTCGTCATTTTGAAATCCAAATTCAAAGCTGGGGTAGTTTATGCCAAGGCTTGTACAGCGGTAGTGATTTATCAAACGCATCTCAGGCAGATATCAACACCAGTCTTTTAGTTAATAAGCTGGCTGCACTTTATGAAACCTCTGCTGAGGCAATTGTACTTGCATGGTTGCTTCGCCATCCCGCATCTATTCAGCCAATTATTGGAACAACTAGTGCTAAACGGATTAAAGCCTCTTGTGATGCTGTAAACGTAGAGCTAACTCGGGAGCATTGGTATGCACTTTATGTAAGCGCTAAAGGCCACGAATTACCATAAGTAGGGCGTTAATATGAACATATTCGTTATTTTAATTGGTTTGTTTGTTGCGCTGGCGATACTTATACCCTTGCTTGAAAAGTATCAAAGTAAAATAGGGCTCAACGGCGCAACCAAATACAGTAAATATATTTGGCCATTAGTGATGGTGTCTTTAGTTATTCAGCTCATTTATGTACTGATGTACTGATGTACTGATGTACTAATGGTTTATAGCGTATACAAAAAAGCCTTTGCAGGTTAAACCTGCAAAGGCTTTTTTAATGTTTATTGATAAACTTTATTTAAGTGCTAACTGTAGCTCGCGATTGCGCTCAAGCTGGGCAATAAAGTTATCAGCAATAGGTTTAAACTTGGCAAGTTCTGAGCGAGGTAATGGCTCTGACTTAGGGAGTTTTACAGTTTTAGGATTACGGTGAACGCCATTTACTAAAAATTCATAGTGTAAATGTGCACCAGTAACACGACCTGTAGAACCTACAGTACCAATTTGTTGGCCCTGTTTAACTTTTTGGCCCGTTTTAACTAGCTTCTTATTTAGGTGTAAGTACTTAGTTACATATTGCGTGCCATGGCTAATAAATACGTAGTTACCGTTGTACTTGCTGTAACCGGCTTTAATTACTTTACCGTTACCAGATGCAACAACAGGTGTGCCAGTGCGTGCAGCAAAGTCGATACCACGGTGCGCTCTAACTTGCCCAGTAACAGGGTGTAAGCGGCGAGGATTAAAGCTCGAACTAATATACTTAAAGCTTACAGGCGCACGTAAAAATGCTTTTTTCATGCTACGCCCTTCAGGCGTATAAAAATTGCCGTCGGTATGGCGAATAGCTGCAAAGCGCTGACCTTGGTTTACAAATTCAGCTGCAATAATCTTACCGGTACCAATAAACTCGCCATCAACATAGTGAGACTCGTAAATTAAGCCAAATACATCGCCTTTACGAATGTCGTTTGCAAAATCAACATCCCAACCAAATATGTCAGCAAAGTTCATTATTTGGCGTTCGCTTAAACCTGCTGCAATTGCTGAAGTCCAAAAGTTATTAGATATTTCGCCGCCAGCGGTTTTGGTTAGCGTTTCAATTTCTTTGCTATCAATAGCTGTATCGTAGTTACCTTCTTCGTTTAAGGTAACAAATAAAGTATCTGTTTTTGAAATCACATAGCGCAGTTGAGCTAAGGAGCCATCTTCAGCTGTCGCAAAACTAAGTATTTCACCTGGGTGAATTTTAGTCAGTTTGCGAGTCTCCGCATTAGTGTTAATTAGTTTATGAAGCGTTTGAGCCGAAAAACCAGCACGCTTAAAGATAATTGCTAAATTGTCGCCATTTTTAACTTTATGATCGACAAAGTCGTATTCTGGTAACTTTTCTGCTGCTTGCTCTGAATTTAACTCAGTTAATTTTTCGTTGTTATCAACTTTAACTTGTAACTCATAGCGCTTACCAATTTCTAGTGCATTTGCACTATTGTCTTTGGATGCAGTGGCTTTTTCAGAAGGAAGAAAGGCTAAGCCAACAATAGCAGAAACCAAACCTAGAATAAGCAATTTGTGTTTTTTGGGGAGCGTGTGAACCACGTGAACCATAACGTGCCTTTTTCTGCTGTCAAGATAATAAATACATAATATTGCAGGATATACTTAATAATGTACGAATACTAGTGTTTTGTAGATTTAAACTGACCTTAAACTACGCTAAAATCGGGCTTAGAAAGCCTTTTTTAACGCTCTACCTAGCTAAGACTCAATTGATTTAGTTTAGTTGCATGAATCACTTAAAAAGTTGTTTTAATTAGGTAGAAATTTGTTATGTTAGCTACATCTATTTATTCGGTTTAAACCTTTATTAAACCGTGACTACGCAAGTAACTAGTCGCCCCTTCGTCGGCAGAATTTTGGAGTAATACACAGTGGATTTACAAACCGCTCTAGCAGAGATAAAACGCGGTGCAGAAGAAATATTAATTGAAGACGAACTAGTTGAAAAACTAAAGTCGGGCAAGAAGCTAAAAATAAAAGCAGGCTTTGATCCTACAGCGCCTGATTTACACTTAGGACACACTGTACTAATTAATAAAATGAAAACCTTTCAGGATTTAGGTCATGAGGTTATTTTCTTAATTGGTGACTTTACTGGCATGATTGGTGACCCAACGGGGAAAAACGTAACGCGTAAACCACTTACTCGTGAAGACGTACTAGCCAATGCTGAAACATATAAAGAACAAGTATTCAAAATTCTAGATCCTGCTAAAACCACTGTTGCATTTAACTCTACTTGGATGGAAAAGTTAGGCGCTGCAGGCATGATTAAACTTGCTGCAAACCAAACCGTAGCACGTATGCTTGAACGTGATGACTTTAAAAAGCGTTATGGAAGCGGCCAACCAATTGCAATTCATGAGTTTTTATATCCACTGGTACAAGGTTGGGATTCGGTTGCACTAGAGTCAGATGTTGAACTAGGTGGTACTGATCAGCGCTTTAACTTGTTAATGGGCCGTGAGCTACAAAAAGTAGAAGGTCAAAAGCCGCAAACAGTATTAATGATGCCATTACTTGAAGGTACTGACGGCGTTCAAAAAATGTCTAAGTCGCTTGGTAACTACATTGGTATTACTGATGCACCTAACGATATGTTTGGTAAAATAATGTCAATTAGTGATGTGCTAATGTGGCGTTACTACGACTTATTAAGTGCGCTTTCTATTGAAGAAATTGCAGCTCAAAAAGAACGTGTTGAGCAAGGTACGAATCCGCGCGATATTAAAATTGAACTAGCTAAAGAGCTAATTGCTCGTTTTCATAGTGAAGCTGATGCACAAGGTGCACATGATGATTTTATTCAGCGTTTTCAGAAAAAAGCGTTACCAGATGAAATCCCAGAGCTAACAATCACTATTGCAGAAGATACTATTTTAATTGCTAACTTGCTTAAAGAAGCAAATTTAGTAGTAAGTACATCAGAAGCAATGCGTATGATTAAGCAAGGTGCAGTTAAACTTAACGGTGAAGATAAAATCACTGATACCAAACTTGAGATAGCAAAAGGCACAACGGCTATTTACCAAGTAGGTAAACGTAAGTTTGCAAACATCACTGTAGCTTAAGCACAGTTTAAAAACTAAAAAACCAGCCTCGGCTGGTTTTTTTTGTGCTCGTATTTTGAGCCCTTTAAATCAATTTTAATATTTCAATGCTGGCTATTACTAACAACCAAAATACACGGGCCTGATTTAACCTATTAATTATTACAGGTACATCCTCGGGTGTAGGTAGTCTATCAGTACCAATACGCATTTTATTAAAGCGAGTACCTAAATAAACTGCAGGCCCGCCCAGCTGCACGCCAAGCGATGCAGAACATGTGCTTAAGAGCCAGCCTGTATTTGTTTGATAAAAATGCCTGCCATAATGCTTTATATAATGCATGCTTTGTTTGCTTGCTCGACTTGCTGCAATAGTTAAAGCGAGTAAGCGCATGGGAATATATTCAATAATAAACAAGAGTGTTTTAAGCGGCTTTAAAAAGTAACTATTTGGGGGGATATCACTACGCCAGGCTTGTTGTATTAAGGTAAGTAACCGATAGGCAAGGGCAGCTATAGGGCCAAATGCTAAAAATATAAATATGACTACGAAATAGTATCGAGCGGTGCGCAGTATTAAGCTTTCAATTAATGCTTTGATAATACCAGCAGATGAAAGTCTATTAACTTCACGGGCAAGCAGTGGCTTTAGTAATTCGCGCGCTGTGGATTTTTGATTTTGTTTAGTTAGCTTTGCAATGCGAAGTGCTTTTTTATCAATGCTCTTACTTTCTAGGCATAAATATAAAATAAGACCTGCGAGTAATTCAGGGTAAAAAGCAAACTCGAGTAGTAACACTATAATAATGAGAATAACACTTAAAATAAGTGAGCTTGCGAGTATAGCTGCCAAATATTGATAGCTTTTAGGTTCTTTGCTTTTGTATATACGTTTGCCAATAGCACTAAAAACAGCATTTAACGCGGTATTAGGATGATACCAGCTAATAAGGGGAATAAAGCGCTCAGCAAGGAGCGCTAGTATAAAGGCAATAAAGTCCAAGTGATTTTGAACAATATTGCTAAGCATTTACAGAGATACTGCTGTAAGCTTTTCTAAAAGTGCAACAACCATTTTAGATGAGTTGATTGATGCTGTTTCTAGGTATTCTTCAAATGATTGTGGTGACTCTTTACCAGCAATATCAGACATTGAGCGAATTACAACAAATGGTGTGTTTAGCGTAAAACACGTTTGTGCAATTGAAGCGCCTTCCATTTCAACAGCAAGCATTGTAGGAAAATCACTACGTGCTTTATCAATGCGTATAGGGTCACACATAAATGTGTCACCAGTACAAATTAAGCCAACGAGTGTTTTAACATCACTGATTTGTTCGATAGTTTGCTGTGCTGCTTCAACTAATTTAGGGTGTGCTGCAAAGCCTGCCGGCATTTGTGGTACTTGGCCAATTTCGTAGCCAAAAGCAGTTACGTCTACATCGTGGTGACGTACTTCTGACGAAATTACGACATCGCCAACACTAAGAGAAGGATCGAATCCACCGGCTGAGCCTGTGTTAATTATGCAATCAGGTTTGAAGTTATCGATAAGTAAGGTAGTTGCAATAGTTGATGCGACTTTACCAATACCAGATTGAACAAGTGTCACCGTGTTACCAGCCAACTCGCCAGTATAAAAAGTGAAACCTGCTTTAGTTAAAATTTGTGGGTTTTGCATAGCTTCACGTAAAATTTTAACTTCTGGCTCCATTGCGCCAATAATACCAACATTCATAAAGTTTAATTCCTGAGTTTGAATCACTTGATTATACGTGAAGTTAACAATAAAAAACAAAAAAGCGAGCTTGTTTATGAGCTCGCTTTAAATACTTTTTAGGAGAGTATTTAATTCGTTTTTTAAATTTCAGCTAACGCGGTGGTTTGCGCTTTAGCTTGAGAAGGTGAAAGTACCGCTGGCTTATGTGAGCGATTACGAACAGGGCGCTGAGTTTGTGTTGCTGCAGGCTTACCAAGTTTAAACATAATTGCATCGCGTACTTCAGAAGGGCGGTAGCCCGATTTAACTTTCATACGAATATGTGGAATGCCCGCAGACTCTAGTGCACCGTTTACAAACCAGTCGCGTTGAGCTTTGTGGCCATCTTTGTTGGCATTGTTAACTAGGTCAACAGCAGCAATGATTGTTAGTTTTTCTTTATCGATTAATACAAAGTCGAGTTGCTTATTTTTAGCTTTAGCTAAAGCAGCACGTTTAGACTTTACTGAAAGGCCTTGCTTACAGTCAATAACGTCGATTAACTTAACGCGACTAACAATTTTATATTGATCGCCAACAGCACGCTCGAGAAGATTTAAAAAAGCGCCTTCAACCTGCGTAAAAACAGTTTGCTTGCGAGTAAAAGGATACGGGTTTCCGCCATCGTCATTAAACTTTGACGCAACAACAGAGGCCCCGACAACTAATACTAGGATTAATAATAAAGCGAATTCCATACGGTAACTCCATAACAACAAATTGACACTGCTCAAACAAAGCAATTTACGTGCCTAAAAAATATGGGTTATAAAATAATTACCGACTGGTTTACAAGCAATAGCTACACAGCGATTAAGCTTTGTAGCCTCCTTTAATACCTTTTACTGCAATAGCTACAGCATCGTGTGCATGCAGTGATTCATAGTGGTTTATTTGCAGCCAATAATCACTGTAATTGTTTGCCTCTAGCAATGCTTTAATTTTACGCGCTGCATCTTCACAAAACATAAGGTTTTGACCATTCAAACGGGCAAATTCTTGCTCATCTTCACGTTTTACTGCCGCTTGTACTGGTGTTTTAAGCTCAGCTTCAAGAGTGTTAATTAGCGTAACTACGTCAAATTCTTGAATGTTGCTATCAAGCTTTACTTTTACGTTGGCAATAGAGCGCTGCGAGTGGGGAGTAGCTACAATGCCTTGTGTAGTGCCTAGCCATTCGTGCACATCTTTTTGGCTTAACGTTTCTTGGTTAAACTTTTCGTTAAACGCGTTTTGTATAAGCTGGCGCGCAAGTGCAGCAGAGCATGGGCACGTTGAAGAATAAGTAACATCTACGGTTAGCTCGTAGCTAATAACGTTATTTTCAATTGTACTGGTAAGTACAACTGGGTAGCTTTTCCAGCCCGCTTTACCACTTAATAGTGACTTACGGCGTAGCGGTAATTCAAATTTAAATTCAATTTGTGCTTTATCGCTCAGCCCTTCGTGGCTAGTTATAAAGGTATCGAGTGCCTGCGCTATCGTTTGCGGATTGACTTGCTGCTCGGTTGAAAGCAGATCAAGTGCCAAAAATAGACGTGACATATGAATGCCTTTGGCATCTTCTTTATGTAAATTTACAAATGCACGCGCTTTGGCGTTTACTGTAACTGGAGATAAGTCTCGGGATTCAAAAATAAATGGCAGTTCTATTTCGCCCATGCCAACCCAGTCTAATTTACCTGTTTGTAAAGCGGGTGCAGTGTCTGCTATATCTGGCATATTGGTTTGCATGTGCGCTACTCGTATTTTGGGGATAATAAAGCGGGGCATTTTACACTAAATAATTTATTGCTGAAATGATGAGTTTAATAGATGAGCTAAATCAAACATGAAAAATTCTGTTTTTATCGCACAACGTGAGTAGTGGTAGGAGAAAAATGCTAAAATCTGGGAAAATGGTATGTTTATACATACGCATTGCCTTCTTTATATTAAGTACACAGCTAAGAGATAAAATTACGTATGACCGATTATTCTTTGAGCCCTTGGGCTCGGGTACTTTCCAGCTCAATAACGCGATTTGGTGAATTTAAAACCGCTGCTATTTGTTACACTTTATTTTTAACTGTATCTCTTATTTTATCGAGCATGTTTTATTATGTGGCGATAGGCGAATTACACCTTGTTGATATTTTAGCCGTGGTATTTTTTACGGCTGTAGTGTCTCCTTTAATAATAAGTGTGTTGCTTAATTCAATTCGACAACTAGATGCCTCATATGCTTATTTAGATAGCGCCACCAAGCAAGAAAAGCTTTTAAATCAAACCCTAAAAGATAACATTAACCGTCTAAACATCGAAATTGATGAGCGTAAAATGGCATTTCATGCCAAGCACCGCGCTATTGAAGAACTACGACGAGAAATTGCTGAGCGTAAAAAAACACAACAAGAACTTGCTCAACAAAGCATGCTGCAGCGCTCAATAGTTGATTCATCTCCTGATTTATTTTATTACCGCGATAACAATGGCGTGTTTGCTGGTTGTAATAAAATGTTTGAAGAAGTAATGGGCAAATCAAGTAGCGAACTAATTGGCAAAACGGTTGAGCAAATATTCCCTAGTCAGTTTTTATCTGAAGTTTTGAAAACCGATAAAGAAGTAGAGCAAAGCCATAAAGCACTAACCATTGATGTGGGTTATGAGGTAAATGGCGAAACGCGTTGGTTTGAGCTGCGTAAATTACCTTTTATAAATGATGAAGGTGATTACATTGGTCTACTGGGCTTTGGTCGTGATATCACAAGTCGTAAGGAGGCCGCTCAAGCGCTCGAAACGGCCTATAAAGACAAAGGTAAGTTTATTGCCACATTAAGCCATGAACTACGTACACCGCTCAATGGTATTGTTGGTTTAACACGAATGCTGCTTGATACTGACTTAAACAAACAGCAGCGTAGTTGGGGTAATACTATATTTTCGAGTGCTGAAACGCTCGGCAATATTTTTAACGATATTATTGATTTAGACAAAATAGATAGAGATCAGCTCGATATAGTGACCAACTCTATTAACGTATCAGACTTTATAAATGACGTTGTTAACTTTGCGGGCTTAATCGCGGAGCAAAAAGAGCTAGAGTTTGATATTAAGCGCAATGGGGTGCTGGATATTTACGCACAGCTCGACCCAACTCGCTTACGCCAAGTTGTTTGGAACTTAATTAATAATGCCGTTAAGTTTACACAGCAAGGAAAGGTAACACTTGAATGTAGCCGAGAAAACAGAGTTGAAGGCCCATGGTTAGTTATGAAAGTATCGGATACCGGCCAAGGTATTCCGCCAGAGCAGCTTGCTCATATATTTGATATGTATTACAAAGCGCCAGATTTAAAAGGGACTAACGCAATAGGTTCCGGTATTGGTTTGGCTGTAACTAAGGCACTTGTAAGTGCGATGAAAGGGATAATTACAGTAAATAGTACTGAGGGCGAAGGAAGTTGCTTTACAGTTCAAATACCGCTTAGTTTATGTGTAGCACCAACAGAGCAAAGTTATGTTGGTCGTGGTTTGTATATTTTACTAGTAGAAGATGTACCTCTTAACGCCGAAATTGCTACAAACTTATTAGAGCAACGCGGGCATGAGGTGTTGTGGGCTGAAACCGGTGAAGATGCACTCTCGTTTGTCGAAACTGAAGATGACTTAGATTTAGTATTACTTGATATGCAATTGCCTGATATAAATGGTGACGTAGTTGCCAAGCAAATACGCTCAGATAGTCATTTTGATAAATTACCTATCGTGGCACTTACGGCCAATGTTCGTAGTGCTGAGGAAGAGCTTGAAGGCATATCAATACAAGGGGCGCTTGCTAAACCAATTAACACGGTGAAGCTTGATAAAATGCTGGCTGATTTATTTGGAATTAAGCAAAGTGAATGCACAGAGCCGCTGTTAAAAGTAAGTGAAGAAGCCCTTAAAGGCATTGATGCACACTTATTAGATATGGAAACAATAGAAGACTTTGTCAATTCGATGGGCTTAGTTGTGTTTAGCCGCAGTAGTCAGCTATTCGAAAAGCTAAGTCCACAATATCAGCAAGAGTTACTTACTTCATTAAATACTGGTGATAGAGAAGAGTATGAATCAGTAGCGCATAAACTCAAAGGTGCGGCTGGCTCAGTAGGTCTTAATGATGTGCAGCTTCATGCCAAAATAATGGAACATGGTGCGATTGATGAATCTGATGAGGTGTTAAAGCAGTGGTTAGATATTCTGGCAGATAAAATAAATGAAGGACAAAAAGCCCTTCATTTATTTTTACAGCAATTAGAGTGAAACTAATTAGCTCTAATTAAGCGTCAATTTTACCAATGAAACGGTAACCTTCACCATGGATGGTGCTGATTAACTCAGACGTTGAGTTATCACTTTCAAAATGCTTACGAATGCGACGAATAGTAACGTCAACAGTACGGTCATTTGCGCGAAGCTCACGGCCTGTCATATGCTTAATTAATTGCTCACGGCTGAAAATGCGACCTGGAGAATCAAGCATTAAACGAAGTGCTCTGTACTCACCTTTAGGTAAACGCTTAGCGTCGCCATTTGGAGAAGTAAGACAACGGCTGTTTTCATCAAGTTCCCAACCATTAAACGTAATAACACCATTTGTTTCTAGAGCTGACTCTTCACCACCTAAGGCAGTACGAGTAATAAGGTTGCGAGCTCTGATAGTTAATTCACGCGGGTTGAACGGTTTAGTAACGTAGTCATCTGCGCCAATTTCAAGACCTAAAATACGGTCAACATCGTTGTCACGACCAGTTAGGAATATAAGACCTACTTTACGCTTTTGGCGTAATTCACGGGCTAAAATAAGACCGTTTTTACCAGGAAGGTTGATATCCATAACTACAAGATTAACGTCATCGTTATTTGTAAGCTTGTCATGCATATCATCGCCATCAATGGCTTCAATAACTTTGTACCCTTCAGCTTCAAATAAACTAACTAGGTTCAGTCGAGTTACGTCTTCATCTTCTACGATTAGAATGACTGGCGTTTGCATTATTAATTAACCTTTTGGAATATATTATTTATAAAAAATCGGTGACTAATTTATAACCGATTACTAGAGATTATAGGATTATACCCATTTGTTAACAAGGAAAAAACAAATTGGATAAAAATAAAACAGTAGGGTGTCCAAAGTCTACTAAAAAAGGGCAGTGCAAAAACTACTGTTTAATTGATATATACATGGATGTAGCTATTTGAATCATAAAGTCGAAGCCATTTTCCTTTGATAATTGACATATCATTCAATTAAATAAGGTACTTAAAATAATCAGACTAATTCAAAGCAAAACTATATCACTTTTTAACCTTTTAACCTTTCATCAATGTATGTGATACAGCAAAGATAAAAAAGTTCATAAATCGCTTGGTAATATTTATTTAAAGCAATTAAATAATGTTACGCACTTATCACATGCCTCATTAATGAGGTCATTAAATGCTAATTCAAGGATAAATTTTAAATATATGCACTTTTTAATGATCTTTATTTAAGGAATAGTAATTATAAAGCGAGCACCGCGTTTTTCTTCAAGATCAAACATCACTCTTCCGCCAAGTGCTTGTGTTACTAGGTTATAAACTAAGTGCATGCCTAAGCCACTTGCACCTTGCCCGCGCTTTGAAGTTACAAATGGGTCAAAAATTCTATTTTTAATATTTTTGTCAACGCCCTGACCATTGTCAGAATAAACGATTGTTAATTTTTTCCCGACGAGTTCTACGTCAAAGCGAATTTCATTGTTTTCTTTACCTATAAATCCATGAATTACAGAGTTCATAAGTAACTGCTGAAAAACTTGTTGTAGAGGTTCAGATTTACTATGAATAGCCAAGTCGGTCGGACAGTTGATAGTGACAACAGGCTTTTTGGGCAATAATTCAGATTGAATCGACGTTAAAACATCACTTATTAATTTGTGCACATTAATATAGGTATTTACACCGTCATCTTGAATAACCGCTACTTTTTTAAAGTTAGATATAAGGTCAGCTGCACGATTTAAGTTGCGGTAAATTAAATCTAAGTTTTCAATACCTTCATCTATAAAGCGTTTTAGATGGCTTGAGGTCAGTTTTTTGTCATCAAAGCTTTGCTGTATGTCTGCTAGTTTATCTCTAAGTAACGTAGAACCGGTAATACCTAGCCCTATTGGTGTGTTAACTTCATGGGCAACACCTGCAACCATTTGCCCTAAAGATGCCATTTTTTCGTTTTCAACAATTTGTGTTTGGTATTGATGCATCCGCTCAAGAGTTGATAAAAGCTCTTGATTTGCCTCTCTAAGGGCGATTGTTCGTTGGTTTACTTTTTCTTCAAGGCTTAGGTTTAGTTGTTTGATTTCTTGCTTATCTTTTTCGTGGCGTTCAAGTTGTTTTTTTGTACGCGTAAGCATGATATTTAAACTATTTGAAAGAGCACTTATTTCTTTTACATCAGTTACTGGTGCGCGTGCATCGTAGTTATGATTTTTAGACACATCCTGCAATAACATGCTTAATTGCTCTATTGGCTTAGCTATACGTCGTTGAACTTTAATAGCAATAAAGTAAACAACCGCCAGAATTAATAATGTTAATAACACGTCTATTAATATTTTTCTCTCAATATAAACCTCTAAACTCTCGAGGCTTCCTCGCATATACACATAACCTACTACTTGTTCGTTATCGTAAATAGGGCGGGTTAGCTCAATATGGTCACTGGTAATTCGTGGTGTTTTTAGCTCTTCTACACTGTCTATTCTCAGTGGCACAGGAGGTGTTTTTTTAGCATTAAAACTAATAAAGAAAACAGGCTTTTGGGATGCTTTTTCTATTGAGTAAATATGTATGTTTTTTACAAGAGGGATCTTTTCAAATGACTTGAGGCGTTTTTCTTCTGTTTTACGATCATCTTCAATTACCGATTGCCCAGCATCAAAAGCTACAATTTCAGAAAGAATAACAAGCTTATTAACTATTAATTGCTTTTGTTCTTTCACGCTTAAATACGTAGAGATAGAAATAGATAACGATAAGCAAATCGCTGTAATAAGCATGATCAAATTAATGAGTGCTTTTCGAATGCTACTTTGATGAACTTTTTTAGGCATTATTTCATTATCGCCTGAGTTAAATTTAATTATTTAGAGTTTTAGTTTAGCAAAGACGTGGAAAAATGAAGGAAAAAAACTAAATTAATTCTTATATTTATTCGAAAGTTAGCTTGAGCACGTTTGTGCTCAATCATTTTACAAGTTTAAATTAGCTGCTATATACAGCAAATTTATTGTTCTTAAATACAGTTTGATAGCTTTCAAACTGAGTTTCTAAAATAGGCGGGTACTTTAAAAAGCTGTTAGCAACAATATTTAGCTTCCCTAATTTAGTTAAATGCTGTTTTGCATTAGCTAAAAATGTTTCTGCTACTGTGTAGTCGGTTGCAATACCAGTATGAAAAGGTGGATTGCTAATAATTAAATCAAACTTGCCATTAATGCTTTTAAGGCCGTCACTTAATATAGCCTCACCATTGATGTTGTTAAGCTTTAGGGTTTGCTGTGTTGCATAAGTTGCCAGCGCACTTACATCACTACACACAAACTCAAGTGCTGGATTATGAAGCCCTAAAAAAGTTGCTATTAAACCAGCGCCACAACCAAAGTCGAGAACTTTGCCTTGCTTAATTGTCGGTGCGTTTTCCAGTAGAACTTTCGTTCCTATATCTAAACTACCGTGATTAAACACTCCAGGAACACTAATAGCTGTAAATTCAGTGTCGGCAACATTAACAACAAACTTTTTATGGTAAGTCGTAATATCAAAGTGAGGGTGCTTAGAAATTTCAGCAAATGAGTAAAGAACGCAGTGCTTAGCTGAATCAATCTTGTTACTAAACTCAGCTTTACCAGCTAATTGCTTTTCAATTGACTTAACACCACTTTTGTTTTCACCTACTACTAATAGTTCGGCATCATCAGTAATGGCAGATCGAATATTATCAAGTGCCATTAATAACTCTGGTTTTGATTTAGGGTAGTAAAGAATAACTAAATCGTAGTCGTTACCAGGTATTGTGTGGCTTACATGAACATCAACATCTTTGGTGTTTTTAGCAAACTCTCCGTTAGCATGGTTGTAGCTAAACGCAGTTACTTTGCTTTGCGGATTAAGTCTTTTAAGCTCTGTTAAAAAGCCATCTTGAACAAAGTTGACCACCAAGATAGATTTTCCCGTTAGTGCCTCGCTATTACGAAGTAACAGTAAACTTGGGTTGGTTAGTACGCTCATAAATGGCTTTGCCTTACAGTATATTTAGTTTTATAAAAGTAAAAGTGAGTAATTAAATTTAATTATTCTGTGCGCTCAAACATTAAATCCCACACGCCATGACCTAGGCGGTGTCCGCGCTGCTCAAACTTAGTAAGCGGGCGTAAATCTGGACGTGGAACATAATCATTTGTTTCTGATTGGTTTTTAAAACCAGGAGCTACGTTCATTACTTCGAGCATGTGCTCTGCATAGTTTTCCCAGTCTGTTGCCATATGAAAAACGCCACCCATTTTAAGTTGGGCTCTTAGCTTTTCAACAAACTCAGTTTGTACAATACGGCGTTTGTGGTGACGCTTTTTATGCCAAGGGTCAGGGAAAAATAGTTGTAGTGTTGTTAAGCTTTCATTAGGTATGCAATCTGCAAGTACTTCAACTGCATCGTGTTCAAAAATACGTAAGTTGGTAATGCCTGCTTCATCGGCATCCATTAAACAAGCACCAACGCCTGGGCGGTGTACTTCAATACCGATAAAGTTTAGGTGAGGGGCATTTGTTGCCATTTCGACAAGCGACTTACCCATACCAAAACCAATTTCTACTACTACATCGTTGTTGTTACCAAAAACTTCGCTTAAATCAAGCATACCGTTTTTATGCTCTAGGCCCATTGTTGGCCAGCATTTTTCGATTGCAGCGGCTTGGCCTTTGGTTAATCGACCTTCGCGTTTTACAAAACTGCGAATGGTGCGGATGTATTTACCTTCTTGCTTAGCTTGCTCAAGGTTAGTGTTGCTTGATTCACTCATATTATTGGCCTGACAAAAACAATGTGTTTAAAAATGGTTGCATATTATCCCTGACCGAGGCCGCAATCACAAGTATTAGCTGGTTTTACACCCCGTATAGCTTGATCTTTTTGTTAACTGCAATAGACTGAGCCGCCATTGGGCATCAGTAAAAGTTAAAAATGTTGGATTTAAATAAAGAACAGTCACACTGGTTTTCTAATCAAGTTGTTGATTGGTATCACCTTCATGGGCGTAAAACACTCCCGTGGCAGCTAGGTAAAACACCTTATAAAGTGTGGGTGTCTGAAGTGATGCTGCAGCAAACCCAAGTTATTACTGTTATTCCATACTTTGAAAAGTTTATGCAAAGCTTTCCAGATATTATCGCTTTAGCTGATGCGGATGAAGACTTAGTACTGCATCACTGGACCGGCTTAGGGTATTACGCTCGTGCGCGTAACTTACACAAAACAGCTAAAATAGTGCGTGACAAATACCAAGGTGAGTTTCCGAAAACACTTGAGGAAGTAATGGATTTACCTGGAATAGGGCGCTCTACTGCAGGGGCTGTTTTATCATTGTCGCTTGGACAGCATCACCCTATTTTAGATGGGAACGTGAAGCGAGTTTTAGCGCGCTATTTTATGATTGAGGGCTGGTACGGCGTTAAAAAAGTCGAAAACCAGCTTTGGCATTTATCAGAGCAGTTAACGCCTAAAGATAATGTTACTGAGTTTAATCAAGCTATGATGGATTTAGGGTCTAGTGTTTGCTCACGCAGCCGGTTTGATTGCGAGGCTTGCCCATTAAACTCAGGCTGTGGTGCTTTTAATACAGGTAAAGTAAAAGAGTTTCCACATTCAAAACCTAAAAAAGCAGTTCCTAAAAAGAGTTGTCATCAGTTAATTATTCAGTGTGGTGATAAAGTGCTTATGGAAAAACGTCCTAACAGCGGTATTTGGGGCGGATTGTTTGGCTTTTTTGAATTTTATGAGTACGAAGAGCTTCAAATGTTTTTAGCTCAGCAAGGCCTAGAAGCCGACTTAGTAGAGCTTGAAGCGTTTATTCATGTGTTTTCACATTTTGAGCTGAGGATTAACCCGCATGTGCTCAATGTTAAGAAAACTCCTGATGTGGTAAACGATAAGCAATTAATCTGGTATCCGCTTGATCAATCAATAGAGGTTGGCCTAGCAGCACCAACTAAAAAGTTGGTTAAACAAATTACAGCAATAGTATAGAATAGCCCCATATTTAGCGTTAGAGAGAATCAATCATGGCACGTACAGTATTTTGTCAAAAGTTACAAAAAGAAGCCGAAGGGCTTGGCTTTCAGTTATACCCTGGTGAAATTGGTGAAAAGATTTTTAATAACATCTCTAAAGAAGCGTGGGCTCAGTGGCAACATAAACAAACAATGCTTATTAACGAAAAGCATTTAAATATGATGGACCCAGAACACCGCACATTTTTAGAAGAGCAAATGGTTGGTTTTTTGTTTGAAAATAAAGATGTAGAAATTGAAGGTTATCGACCGCCTGAAAAGTAATGTTTTAAATAAAAAAAGGGCTATTAAGCCCTTTTTTTATGTTTATTTATTCATTTAACTCATCTTCTTGCTAAGATATTTTAATTTGTTCCTTTAAAAATTGAGCAGCTTTAGAGTATTCAATTTCCAGCTTATCTCTTAACTCTATTAATTCATCGGTTGTGAGTTCACCTTCTTTACATTTATCTTCAAATGCACTTGAAAGTTCTGCCACCGTTTGGGCACCAATTGTCTTGGAGATCGATTTTAATTGATGACACCCTTCAATAATCTCATTTAAATCGTTAACCATAACGCCGGAATTAATACTCTTAATTAAGCCTTGGCTTTGTTCTAAATACATTTTGAAAAAACGAATTTGCTTAGCGTTATCACCGTTTACATATTTAGCAACAGCTTCCATATCAATAGGTAGTGCCATAGTTTGATGAATAACTACATTTGGGTTTTGGCTTTGTTTATCGCTCCAACGTTTTAGAGTTTCTTCTAACGCGTTTAGCTCTATAGGTTTGGTAATGAAGTCGTTAATACCTACTGCTAAACAGCGCTCTTTTTCGCCTTTAAGTGCGTTTGCTGTTACTGCAATAATGTAAGGCTGTGCATCAATCGATTCTAATAGCTCTGCTTCATTACGGATTTTTTCGACCATATCGTAACCCGACATTTTAGGCATGTGTAAGTCGGTTAAAATAAGTGAGTAATCACCTTTTCTCCACATATCTAGGCCTTCTTCACCGTTGTTCGCTATTTCAACGCCAAAGCCCAGTATATGTAGTTGATCGGTGAGGACTTGTTGGTTTAGAAGGTTATCTTCAACAAGTAGAACCAATTTGTTTGAATTACGTGCCTGCTCAACATTTAAATAGTTATTAAGTGTTTTGGTTTTTTTAATTTGCTTAGGTGTATGTAACCCTGCAGCCACCAATATAGAAAGCATAAAGTTAGATTTACATAGAGGAGAAGCATTAATATAAAAAATGTTTTTATGATTTATAGCTGCTTCATCAAGCTTACTTAGTACAACAACTTGTTGGTTATAGTCCTCTAATGAATAAAATAAACGTCTTAGCAGCGCATTAGTTTTATCCATATTGTCTATGCCATCAGCCACCCAAATAATATCTTGTGAATGCTGGTGCTCTTCAATTTCTTCTTCTGTGTGTGCATAAATTATTTTAGCGCCCATGAACGATAAATAACGGTACATTGTTTTTTCACGTTCTAGGTGATTACTAACTACAACAATTTGCTTACCATTTAATGCACCTTTATGTGCGTACTTAATTTTACCCGATGTGCTAAAGGGCAGCTCTACTGTAAATTCACTGCCAATTCCGGTATGACTAGTTACATGAATAGTACCTAGCATAAGCTCAGTTAAGCTTTTACAAATAGAAAGACCTAAACCGGTGCCACCATATTCTCGGGTAATTGAGTTTTCGGCTTGAATAAATGGATTAAATATTTCGCGTAATTGCGCCTGCGACATGCCTTTACCGTTATCAGTGACGCAAAAGCGTAAGGTAAAGTGATCAGTGGTATTATGAACCACCTCTACTGATATTTTTACATGGCCTTGGGTTTTTTCATCAGTGCTAGTGAATTTAATTGCGTTGCTACATAGGTTATAAAGCACCTGACGTACACGCACACTATCACCGGTAAGGTTGACTGGAATATCTGGTGCTATTGCTAGTTCTAAATCAAGCTCACGTTTTTTAGCAACTGATGAGAGCACTCGAGCAACTTCTTCAATGGTATCGGTTACCGAAAATGGGATCGGGTCAATATTTAGCTTTCCAGCTTCAATTTTAGAAAAATCTAAGATATCATCTAAAATGCTCAATAAAGAAAATGCTGATTCACGAATAATTGTACTTAAACGATGTTGAGCGCCATCAAGTTCGGTCTGGCGCAGTAAATCAATAGTGCCTATAACACCATTCATCGGTGTTCTTATTTCGTGGCTCATTGTGGCTAAAAAGGTCGTTTTGGTTTCGCTTGCTCGCTCTGCTTTTAATGTGGCTTGCTCAAGCGCTATAGTACGATTTTGCACTTCGGCTTCTAGGCCATTTTGTAATTTATAAAGCTCTTTTTGTGCGGCGTCATTCTCACTCATCGCAGTCTGTACTTTTTGTAGCAGTAAGTTAATGTTTTTTGCCACTACACCTAAACCAATATCAAGCTGCTCATCAACACTACTATTGTAATTAGCATTTTCGGTGATTGCCTGCAGCTCTTGTGTAAGAGTGTCAGTACTTTTTCGTAAGCGACTATTAATGTACATATTAAACATTAAAGTAAATATAAATAATGCAGCTACGCTTGCTATCGCAATAATGTAGGCAATAACTTGAGAGTTTTGAGCGCTTAAAGGAGCGGTTGGTAGGTTTTGCTTAATAATAAGCTCGCCAATAGGTTGATCGTTTAACAGCAGTAAGTGATGTAGGATGCCTTCTTCTACTAGATGCTTTTCAGTTTTAATTGAAGCGATAGCAGGTTTACTGCTGCTATATACCAACTGAGTATCTGATGTAGCATTGAAGCGATATAGAGTATATTCAAAGTCATCATCTAATAACGACGTTAAATCAAGTAACTGCCTTACTTTACCTTGACCATACATAGTTAATGCATCAACCATAGGTAAGTCTAATCTATCGGCAAGCGTTACAATATTAACAGATGATGCAGGTTGGGCTGTCTTAACTTCAGTTTGTGAATAAAATGAGTGGGCAATAATAGCAAGCGCTGTTACTGCAATATTTATGATTAAAAAAAGAGGTAATAAGCCTTTGACTGGCGATGAAAATTTACTCTGCATTGATTGTTTCCAATTGATGTGATTTTACTACGATAAGTCCCTATCGTACGTATCTAAGCTAATCGTAACATTTACAAAAAATAATTCACTACGGTTTTAGTCTGATTTATTTATATTTATAGTTCGATTTGTGGTAAAAATGAACGTTATTAATAAAAAACACACTGAGTTGTCTGAAAACCGTTCAAACAGTTATAAAGAATAAAAAAAAAGTTGACTTGTAAGGGCAAAACTCGTTTAATACGCCGCACGCCCAGATAGCTCAGTCGGTAGAGATGAGTGGGAATTGCATTGAAAATCTTTTAAGATTTTTAATTAGCACTGTTTAAGTGCCTCGATAGCTCAGTTGGTAGAGCAGAGGATTGAAAATCCTCGTGTCCCTGGTTCGATTCCGGGTCGAGGCACCATTTATTAAAGTAGTGGTGTTTAATCAACAGTTTAAACATTATTACGCGTGCCTTAGCACACAGTTTTGTGTGCCGACTTAGCTCAGCTGGTAGAGCAACTGACTTGTAATCAGTAGGTCAACCGTTCGACTCGGTTAGTCGGCACCATTTATATAAAGTTAATTGTAAAGTATCACAATTAATTAGCACAGTTTATGTGCCTCGATAGCTCAGTCGGTAGAGCAGAGGATTGAAAATCCTCGTGTCCGTGGTTCGATTCCGCGTCGAGGCACCATTTACTTTAAGTTCTCAATCTTTAAAATTGAACGTGCCTTAGCACACAGTTTTGTGTGCCGACTTAGCTCAGCTGGTAGAGCAACTGACTTGTAATCAGTAGGTCAACCGTTCGACTCGGTTAGTCGGCACCATTTATTTAAAGTAGTTTGAAAAGAAAAACTGTAATCAGTAGTCTGTTCAAATTACCCGTCGACTCGGTTAGTCGGCACCATTTATTAAGTTAAAGGTTAATTTCGTTAATCTGTAACTAGCACAGTTTATGTGCCTCGATAGCTCAGTCGGTAGAGCAGAGGATTGAAAATCCTCGTGTCCGTGGTTCGATTCCGCGTCGAGGCACCATTTATTGAAAAGCCTTGCTTATGCAAGGTTTTTTTATTTTAAGTGCTTTATAAAAGTTCTCAATCTTTAAAATTGAACGTGCCTTAGCACACAGTTTTGTGTGCCGACTTAGCTCAGCTGGTAGAGCAACTGACTTGTAATCAGTAGGTCAACCGTTCGACTCGGTTAGTCGGCACCA
>NZ_JACJFA010000001.1:144868-144967 GCF_014164345.1 Pseudoalteromonas sp. SG43-5 | reverse complement strand
TTTATTTTAGGTAACTTGAAGCAACTGACTTGTAATCAGTAGTCTGTATAAGTTATCCGTTCGACTCGGTTAGTCGGCACCATTTATTTTAGGTAACTT
>NZ_JACJFA010000001.1:0-144768 GCF_014164345.1 Pseudoalteromonas sp. SG43-5 | reverse complement strand
CCGTTCGACTCGGTTAGTCGGCACCATTTATTTTAGGTAACTTGAAGCAACTGACTTGTAATCAGTAGTCTGTATAAGTTATCCGTTCGACTCGGTTAGTCGGCACCATTTATTTTAGGTAACTTGAAGCAACTGACTTGTAATCAGTAGTCTGTATAAGTTATCCGTTCGACTCGGTTAGTCGGCACCATTTATTTTAGGTAACTTAAAGCAACTAACTTGTAATAAGTAGTCTGTATAAGTTACCCGCTCGACTTCGTTAGTCGGCACCATTTATTTAAAAGCCTCGCTTATAGCGGGGCTTTTTTGTTTTTGTATAGTTAATCTCTTAAACACATTACAAAAAGTTAATTTTAGTATTAAAAATTGCTGATCATTTACTCATTTTTACCGTATAACTGGCTATTATGTTAATTCATCGCTAGCTATGTAATGTTATGTAAAGTAAGTTGAGCAAAATTTGCCAAAGTGCTTGAATTACGTTCATAAATAGCAGTAATTTAGGTTTAATTATGATCTGGCAATGCAAGCCAACCCTACTGGCAATTAGTGTGATGCTGCTGAGCGGCTGTGCGAGTGATTTAAACTCGTCTCAGCGCATGCAAGTCCCTAATAATATGCCTCAGCAATGGCAGCAAGAAGCATCAAGCTCAGTATTAAAAGTACAAGAGCAATGGCTTACACAATTACAAAATCCTACGCTTAATAAATTTGTACAACAAGCACTTAAAAATAACCAACAGCTTTTGCAAACGAGTTATGATGTTGAAATTCAAAAGCAGCAACTTATAGTCTCGGGCGCTGCACTTTGGCCAAGCCTTGATTTATCAACACGTACAAGCCGTAGTAAAGACAACCGCCCTGTAAGTTACGACAACGCAAGCTCAGCTAGTTTAAACTTAACTTACGAGGTTGATTTATGGGGTAAACTCTCTGACGCCAAGCGCGAAGCTAATCTTAACTATTTAGCTCAGCAGGCACGGTTTGAACAAGCTAAACAGCAACTTGTTGCTGATGTAGTAACAGGTTGGTTTGATGTGGTTACGGCGCAGCAATTACTGGATTTATTTAAGCGTCGCGAAGCCAACTCACAACAAAATCTCGATATTATTGAAGCTGGCTATCGCCAAGGCATAAACGAAGCGCTCGATGTGTATTTAGCGCGTAATGAGCTTAATAATGAACGCTCTCGCATTGCCACTCAAACAGCGAGTTTATCGGCATCAGCACGTGTACTTGAGCGTTTACTTGGTGAATACCCAAAAGGTGCCATTACTGCTAGTAGTGACTTACCTGTTATTAATACCGATATTCCTCTAGGATTACCTTCTGAGCTTATAACGCGAAAACCTACTCTACGTGCAAGTTGGTATGAGCTTTTAGCAGCCGACGCATCATTGGCATATGCGCATAAACAACGCTTTCCAAGTTTAGATTTAACAGCTTCATTAAGTGATAGCACCGACAGAGTAAGCGACTTGTTTTCTCCATCAAGCCTTGCATGGTCTTTATTAGGTAGTATTTCAGCGCCACTTTTTGAAGGAGGGCGCTTAAAAGCCAACGAAGAAATAGCGCGTCTTAATACTCAAAAGCAAGAGCAGCTTTATTTACAAACGCTTTATGACGCGTTTGGCGATGTTGAAAATGCAATTTCGCAGCAGCAGTCCCTCAAAGCTCAATATACAAGCACATTAGAGGCACAAGAAAACGCACTTGCTGCAGAGCAATTGTCGTTTGAGCAGTATCAAAGTGGCTTGGTGACTTATACAACTGTGCTTGATGCCCAAGACCGTTCTTTTGACGCCCAAAGCTCCTTAATCGATATTAAAAACCAATTAATAGCCAATAGAATTAACTTACACATTGCCCTTGGTGGTGATTTTGCAAAGCCCTCAAGTGAACTAAAGAGCAATAACGATGAAAACTAAAACAGCAAAAATTATTATTCCAGCGGTGGTTATAGTTGCCACTATTTTAATTGTTATGTTTATTAAAAATAACACGCCTGAGGCTAAACGCTTTGGGGCACCTCCTAAGGCATCAATAAGTGTGGCTGCGCTTGAGCTAAAACCACAAAATTATCAGGTTATGATAGACAGCTACGGTACGGTAAAACCACGTACACAAAGTTTGTTAGTGGCTCAGGCATCAGGGCAAATAATTGAAGTAAGTGATGACTTTAGAGAAGGCGGTTTTTTTGAAAAAGGCGATGTACTTTTAAAACTAGACGACAGAGATCATCAGGCTGAAGTTAAATCTGCTCAAGCCAATTTATTAACAGCAGAGCAAGGTTTGCTAGAAGAGAAGGCGCGTGGGCAACAAGCTATTACCGATTGGAAGCGCCTTGGCGGCTCAAATCAAGCAAGCAGCTTAGTACTACGTGAGCCACAACTAGCAGCCGCTGAAGCTGAGGTTTTGTCAGCGCAGGCAGCACTTGAAAAAGCGATGCTTGATTTAGAGCGCACTAAAGTAACGGCGCCATATGCGGGGCGTATACTTAGCCGCAGTGTTGATTTAGGGCAAGTTGTTACAAACAACACACAGTTAGCTACCATTTACGCAATCGATAGCGTTGAGATTCGCTTACCAATTAAAAATAAAGATCTCCCATTTGTAAATTTACCAGAGCAGTATCGCGATGGTGCTAAAAACCAAGCGGGTTCAATTGTTAAATTTACTTCTGACTTAGTAGGTGAGCAAACGTGGCAAGGTCAATTAGCACGCACAGAAGGTGCTATAGATGAAGGCGCACAGCAGCTTTATGTAGTTGCTAAAATTAATGACCCGTATAAAGCAACAGCAAATAACCAGTACCCAATAAAAATTGGGCAGTATATAAAAGCGCAAATTACCGGCAGAACAGTATCTAACGCACTTATAATTCCTAACAGTACAATTTATCAAGGAACGTACGTTTACATTGTTGAAGGTGGCGTACTTAAGCGCAAAGACATCACACTAGCTTGGCAAAATGCGACTCAGGCGATGATAAAAACCGGTTTAAACGCAAATGATAAGCTTGTTATTACTCCACTTGGCCAAGTAAGTTCAGGAACTCAAGTAAGTATTTTAGGTGAACAAAGCGCAGATCAACCTAAAAGCCGTGGAGTGAATGGGCAAGGTAAAGGAAAGCGTCTGACTCCAGAGCAGCTTGAACAAAAAGCAAAAGAGCTTGGTATTAGTGTTGAAGAGTTAAAAAAACGCCGTCCAGCAAAGCAAGGAGATAAGCCATGATAGCTTGGTTTGCCAAAAACCATGTTGCTGCTAACTTATTGCTAGTAACGTTGCTGCTGTCGGGGCTTTTTAGTTTATCGACTAAAATACCGCTTGAAGTATTCCCTTCATTCGAAACCGACATGATAAGCGTGAACGTAAGTTTGCGCGGCTCAACACCAGAGGATGTAGAGCAAGGCGTAACAATTCGTATAGAAGAAGCCGTACAAGATTTAGAAGGTATTAAGCAAATATTTAGCCGCTCTTCTGAAGGCTCAGGCTCTGTAACAATTGAAGTTGAAACGGGCTACGACCCGCGTGAGCTTTTAGCCGATATTAAAAGTCGTGTAGATGCAATTAACACCTTTCCAGCCGATGCTGAAAAGCCAATAGTCGCGCTTGCGGAGCGAATTCGCGAAGTTATCGCGGTTACCGTATCAAGTGATTACGGCGAAAAAGAAACCCGTGAATACGCAGAAACAGTACGCGATCAAATTCTACGTTTACCAAATGTGACGCAGGTAGAGCTAAGTGGTGTTCGTGATTACGAAATTGCCATTGAAGTAAGCCAAGACGTTCTTCGCCAGTACGATTTAAGTTTGGCACAAATATCGAGTGCCATTGCTAATTCAAGCTCTGATATTTCTGCTGGTAACTTAAAAACTGAAGGTGGGGACGTACTTATAAGCTCTAAAGGGCAAGCATATCGTAAAGATGAATTTGCCAATATTGTTGTTAAAAACCAAGCTGACGGCACGATTATTCGTTTAGGCGATATTGCAATAATTAAAGACGATTTTGAAGAAACCCCAGTGCGTACTCGTTTTAATGGTAAGCAGGCTGCATTTATCGACGTATATAGAATTGGTCCGCAAAGTGCGATTACTGTTGCTGACGAAGTTAAAAATTACATAAAAGAGCAACAAAGCTCCCTTCCACAAGGATTTGAACTAAGTTACTGGGATGATGATTCGGAGCTGGTTAAAAGTCGAATTGCCACACTAACGACCAATGCCCTACAAGGCGGTATTTTAGTACTTGCTTTACTTACTTTGTTTTTACGACCTGCAATTGCATTTTGGGTATTTATTGGTATTCCGGTTTCGTTTATGGGCGCGTTTATAGCGATGCCTATATTTGGCGTAACCCTTAATATTATGAGCTTATTTGGCTTTATATTAGTACTTGGGATTGTTGTTGATGACGCCATAGTTACTGGCGAAAATGTCTATACCCATTTAAAAACAGCTAAGTCGGGCGAGCAAGCTGCAATTTTAGGTACTCAAGAAGTCGCAACACCAGTAACATTTGGTGTATTAACTACCGTTGCCGCCTTTTTACCTTTGGCCTTTATTGAAGGGGCGCGCGGTGCTTTGTTTGCACAAATACCGGTAGTGGTTATTCCGGTATTATTGTTTTCATTGATTGAATCTAAATTTGTACTACCCGCACATTTAAAATATATAAAACTACGCCACGAAAAAGGCGAACCTTCAAAGTTTGATGTTATTCAACAGCGTTTTGCAGATGGATTTGAAAACGCGATTTTAAAATATTACCAACCCACTTTAAATTTAGCACTGCGCCATAAATTGGCTTCGGTAAGTTTGTTTGTTGGTGTGTTTATAATAATTTTAACCATGATCACTAGTGGTTGGACTAAGTTTGTATTTTTCCCGCGTATACCAAGCGAAACAGTCCGCGTTAACTTAACACTACCAACAGGTACGCCGTTTGAAGTCACTAATAAATACGTAATTGATATGTCGCAAAAGGCGCAGCAATTACAAGAAAAATACCGCGACCCAGATACAGGTGAAAGCGTTATTTTAAATATATTAGCCACAACAGGCGGGCGCGGTGGTGTATCTAATTCAGGTTCTGTACGCTTTGAAATAACACCGGCTGAAAAGCGTGAATCAGACATAGGATCAAGAGAGCTTGCCAGCGAATGGCGCGATTTAATTGGTGTCATTCCAGGCGCTGAAAGCTTAACGTTTAGAGCTGAAATTGGCCGAAGTTCTGACCCAATTGATGTTCAGCTTAGCGGGACTTCGTTGACTATTTTACAAGACGTGGCTGATCACATTAAAACCCGTTTATCGACCTACCCAACGGTATTTGATATTGCCGATAGCATGTCTGATGGTAAAGAAGAGTTACAAATAGAGCTTACGCAGCAAGGCTTAGCGCTGGGCTTAAATAGAGTTAATGTTGCAGGTCAAGTGCGTAACTCGTTCTTTGGCTCGCAAGTACAACGTATTCAGCGCGGCCGTGATGATGTACGTGTAATGGTTCGCTTGCCTATAGACGAGCGCCGCTCAGTTGCCGATTTACAAAATATACTCATCAATACACCTACTGGTGGTTCGGTGCCGTTATCGCATGTTGCAACCCTTACCGCAGGGCAAAGCCCGTCAACTATTAACCGAATAGACCGCTACCGTACTTTAAATGTTACAGCGGATATCGAAAAAAATAACACCAACATGACCATACTTCAGGCTGACCTAACGGAGTATTTAGATGAGTTAATGCAGCAATATCCTGGAGTAGATTACAAACTAGAAGGTGAGGCTAAAGAGCAGCGAGAGTCGTTTGGCTCATTGGCTTGGGCACTTGTGTTTGTATTTTTCATAATTTATGCGCTATTAGCGATACCGCTTAAGTCTTACTTACAGCCAATTATAGTAATGAGTGTAATTCCATTTGGCATGATAGGTGCTGTAGTCGGGCATTGGATTATGGGCATGGATTTAACCATTATGAGCTTGCTTGGTATGCTCGCCCTAACTGGGGTGGTAGTAAATGACTCCCTTGTACTAGTTGATTTTATCAATAAAAAGCGCAGTGAAGGCGGCAAATTACTAGATGCAGTTAAACTTGCCGGTGCATCGCGTTTTCGCCCTGTAATGCTAACAAGTTTAACGACCTTTATTGGCTTAATGCCGTTATTATTTGAAAAAGCGACTCAGGCGCAGTTTTTAATACCTATGGCGGTAAGTTTAGGGTTTGGGATTATTTTTGCGACCTTTATTACTTTATTGTTAGTGCCAATAAACTACATGATGATGGAGCGCTTTCAAGGTTGGTTTAAGTAAATAAGCGTAAGCATTTAAAATTTAGCTGTAAGTAAGAAATTGCTTGCAGCTTTTTTTTGCCAAAAATTATAAAAATAATGTACGAAGGTATAGCAAAAAAATGAATAAGTAATAAGAGGGAGTATAAAAATAAGAAGGTGTTCCCCAAGATACGGTACCCGGTTTCAGTCCTGAAACCAGAAGGTTTCAGGGCGGAAATCTGCGGTTTACCGTAGGCTTCTCGGTACATGCCGAGCTTGCACAATAGTAGACGAACAGAAATCCTGGTATAAAATTTATCGGCTCAGGGACTTAACCAAGCTCCGGTACCCCAGGGAACAATTTAAGTATATAAGACATAATCCAATCCTTAAACCCTAAACGTAAAAAATTAAACCGTTCGCTTAGTTTTCCCGCATCTTTAACTCGTCATTTACTTTATCGCATGGTTTTTGAGCTTGATCATACAATTAATTGGAGTTGCTTTTTATCGAGTGGTAGCATTGCCTTAACTTGCAAAGCGAAGATTCGATTATGAACGATTTACCCGATTACGAAAAAGCTCAACTGCTTTTAGAGAAAAACGAAATATTTGTATCACCTGCCGAAGCGCATGGTGTAATTAGTGGTTTACTTGCGTGTGGTTTAACCATTGACGACAAAGAATACTTAGGCCTTTTGAGCGATGTGTTTAACGATGGTGAATCATTTAGTAACGATTTAAAGCAATTTTTTGGCACTATTTATAAGCAAGTAGTTGCGAGCTTTAATGATGACGAATTTCAGTTTGATTTATTTTTACCAAACGATGACGAAACACTCATCGATCAGGCTAATGGCCTCGTATCATGGGTAGCAGGGTTTATGCTTGGTTTTGGCTTAAAGCAAAAAGATTACGGTAAGTTATCAAGCGATGTTAAAGAAGTTATTACTGACTTTAGCGAAATCACTCGCCTAGATACCACTTTTGAAGAAACCGAAGAAGACAGCCAAGCGCTGCACGAAGTGATTGAATATGTGCGCGTATCAGCACTACTTTGTTTTGCAGAGCTTGGTAAAGAGCAAAACACGCAAAGTACTAAAAAAACACTTCATTAGTTTAAAAAGTTAAACGGGTTGGTTAATAATGGTTGAAGTACAAAAGTCAGAATTTAAAGCACGCCGTGAGCGTTTACTTGCGCAAATGGATAAAAATAGTGTTGCTATTATTCCCGCTGCGAGCGAAGTGACGCGTAGCCGCGATACCGAATATGCATTTAGACAAGATAGCGACTTTTTCTATTTAACAGGCTTTAACGAACCCGACGCTGTACTTGTACTATGTAACAACAGCGATGCACCCAGTACTTTATTTTGCCTAGATAAAGACAAGCTTGCAGAAATTTGGCATGGCCGCAGAGTTGGCTTTGATAAAGCTAAAAGCGACTACTTGTTTGATGAAGCTTACCCGCTAAGTGAATTAAACGATAAGCTGCTCGATATACTAAATGAAAAAGATGCGATTTATTTTGCACAAGGTGCTTATCCTTCATTTGATACCAAAGTGTTTACGTTACTAGGTACACTTAGAAGTGGTGCGCGAAAAGGCCTCAAAGCACCGAGTACTTTAAAAGAAATACGCGGCCTTATTCATGAAATGCGTTTGTTTAAATCGCCAAGCGAAGTAAATGTTATGCGAGAAGGCTGTGAAATTAGTGCGCGAGGGCATATGCGCGCTATGCGTTTTTCACACCCCGGAGCTACTGAATTTCAGCTAGAGGCTGAGCTGCATCATCATTATGCCATGAATGGTGCGCCGCACCCGGCGTACGGCACAATTGTTGGTAGTGGCGACAACGCCAATATTTTACATTACACGCAAAATAGCGACGTATTAAAAAATGGCGACCTGGTACTTATAGATTCCGGTTGTGAACTACAAGGTTACGCCGCCGATATTACCCGTACTTTTCCAGTAAATGGACAATTTAGCGAAGAGCAAGCCGCGCTTTACAATATTGTACTTAAAGCGCAAGAAGTTGCTTTTGATGAAGTAAAACCAGGTGGTTACATGTCGCATGCTAATAAACTAGCAATGGAAGTAATGACCCAAGGTTTACTTGATTTAGGTATTTTAACCGGCGACTTTGATGAGCTAATGGCAAAAGGGGCATGTAAAGAATATTACATGCACGGGCTTGGGCATTGGCTTGGTTTAGATGTGCATGATGTTGGCGATTACAAAGTAAATAACGTTGAGCGTGCATTTGAGCCCGGTATGGTACTCACCATAGAGCCTGGGCTTTATATCAGCGAAGACTCAAGCGCACCGCAAAAATACAAAGGCATTGGTATTCGTATTGAAGATAACTTGCTAGTTACCGAAACAGGCCATGAAAACTTGACCCTAAGCGTGCCTAAAAAAATTAGCGATATAGAAGCACTTATGCAAAGTGCTAAAAACGTATAAAGCTCGGAGAGTAAAGTGGCTAAGCAGTTTGATGTAGTTGTTATTGGCGGTGGTTTAGCGGGAGCAAGCTGCGCGTTAAGTGTGGCTAAAACTAATCCCGCGTTAAATATTGCCGTTGTAGAAGCTAATCAAGTTACCGGCGACTACCACCCAAGCTTTGACGACAGAAGCATTGCACTTGCTCAGCAATCGGTAGAGTATTTACAAAGCCTCAATTTATTTGAACAAAATGCCCCTTACACCGCCGCAATCAAAAAAGTGAGCGTGTCTGATAGAGGCCACTTTGGCAAAGCGCACATTAATTGCGACGAATTTGCTAAACCTTCACTTGGTTACGTAGTAGAAGTTAACCCTTTTGGCCGAGCGCTCCACCTGCGTTTAACGCAATCAAATATTACGCTTTTGTGCCCCGATAGCGTAATTGCCATTGAGCAAACCCTGCACAGCAATACACTTACCCTGCAAAGCGGCGAGCAATTAAGCGCAGCGCTATTGGTTATTGCTGATGGTGCACAATCACCCACACGTAATTTACTTGAGCTTGGCTTTAATACCCAGCCTTATGAACAAGGCGCAATTATTGCCAATGTAGAAGTAGCTGGTGGGCATAATAATCATGCCTTTGAGCGTTTTACACAAAGCGGGCCTATGGCGTTATTACCCATGAGCAATAACCGTTATTCGTTGGTGTGGTGTATGAGCCAAGATCAGGTTGAACAGCACATGGCACTTAATGAACAAGACTTTATAAGTGCCCTACAAAGTGCGTTTGGTTATCGCGGTGGTCAATTTACTAAAGTAGGCATGCGCACGAGTTACCCGCTCGTTTACGGGCAAGTCGAGTCTTTGACTGCGCACCGTACAGTGGTTATTGGTAATGCCGCACATGCTATTCATCCTATTGCAGGGCAAGGTTTTAATTTAGGCCTTCGCGACGTGCAAGTACTAAGTAATTTAATAGCAAACAGCCAACACGGTTTAGGCAGCTATGCGTTTACACGTGAATATTCTAAAAAGCGCAGTGATGACATAAAAACCGTAATGAGCTTAACCGATGCACTTGTTAGGCTTTTTTCAAACTCATCGCGAGTGCTCGCATTGGGGCGCAGTATTGGGTTGTTTTCGATGGATTTATTTCCCGCATTAAAAGCGCCATTAGCCAAACAGTTAATGGGGCAAGTTAAACAAGGTAGGCGTTTATGAAGCAAGCACAGGTTTGTATTGTAGGTGGTGGCTGCGTAGGGCTAACACTAGCACTTGGATTGGCAAAAGCCGATATAAGCGTCGTTGTACTCGACGGCGCACCAACACAAGCGTTGCCAACTGACGAATATGGTTTGCGCGTAAGTGCGCTAAGCATTGCAAGTCAAACCTTGCTTGAGCAATTAAATGTATGGCCAGAAATTATCGCACAGCGAGCGTGCGCTTATACGCATATGGATGTACGCGATGCCGACAGTTTTGGCAAAATAGCGTTTGATAACAAACAACTTGAGCTTGAGCATTTAGGCCATATTGTTGAAAACGACATTATCCGCTACGCGCTTATAAAAGAGCTAGAGCAACAAAGCAGCGCAACACTAATGTTTGATACGCAGTATCAGCAAATACATCAAAGCGAATCAGATGTATTTATAACGCTTAAAAGTGGCGAGCCAATTATTGCAAAACTGCTGGTGGCCGCTGATGGGGCAAACTCAGCTATTCGCAAACAATTTAATATGGCACTTAGCTTTAAAGATTACGATCACCATGCGCTAGTCGCAACCGTAAAAACCAAAGAGCCGCACGAAAACACCGCACGCCAAGTGTTTTTACCAACCGGGCCGCTGGCATTTTTACCTCTGAGCGATGCAAATACCCATTCAATAGTATGGTCTACTAGCCCAAACCACTGCGATGAGCTGCTTGCAATGGACGACAGCAGCTTTAATAAAGCCGTAATGGCAGCCATAGATGGCCAATGCGGGCTGTGTGAAGTGCAAAGCAAACGCGCTGCTTTTCCACTTAAAATGCGCTACGCCCAGCAATGGGTTTCAGGCAAAGTGGTACTCATTGGCGACGCTGCACATACAATCCATCCACTTGCAGGGCTTGGTATGAATCTAGGCCTAAAAGATGCGGCTTATTTAATTGAGCTACTCACAAGTGATAGTAAGGAGTTTGCAAGCACGCGCACACTTCGCGATTACGAACGTACCCGTAAGCTCGATGCGCAAAAGCACATAGCCATGATGCAAGGGTTAAAAGAGCTATTTGAAGGTGCAAACCCGGTTAAAAAACTTATCCGCGGAGTAGGGCTATCATTAGTTGATAATTTAGGCCCAATAAAACACCTGTTCGCCAAAGAAGCGATAGGAAAGTAACGTAGGTTGGGTTGAGCGAAGCGAAACCCAACGGATAAAGTAAAGCGATGAGCTTGATTAAAAAAACCGATGTTTAATTTAAACATCGGTTTTTGTTTTATGGTGGTTTTAAATATATTAAAAGCTTCGCTTTTCACGCGAGCAAGCTCGGCGTCTACATGCAAAGTTTAACACTGAGCTTAATTTTACCTGTAGGCGTTTAGCTTGCTGACGCGACGAGCGTAGCTCGTAATTACTATCGTTAGCTAAAAAGTGCTTTGTTAAATCAGTTACAAATTCTCTTGTGCTTCATTCACCATATCTTTGAGTGCATCAATTAACTGCGGGTCGCGTGAGTTTTGCTTAGCAAGTTCTAATGCGTATTTCATACTGGTGACGGCCTCTTTGAACTGCTTATTTGCAGTATAGCCTTGCGATAAACGCATGTGAGAATAGGCTGCATTTGGGTAATGGGTAGTAAAGTGTTTAAGCGTGGTAACAGCTTTGGCTGTGTTACCAAATTTTTGCTGGCTATGAGCAAATTCTACATATACATCTTGTGGAATTTTAAGCTCAAACCCATATTTATCACTCAGTGCTTGGTAGTAACCTGTAATAAGCGATACATCAGCAAATCTTCCGTGCTCGTCAGTAACGTTAAAAATTAGGTCGCCAAATAAGTGAATTAGGCTATCGCTAAGGGCTGGTAGTATGGTGCCCATATGACTAAAAGTAGGGTAATGCTTATATTCCCATTTTAGCTGTGTTGGCATTTGTTGTTCTAAATTTACTAAAGTATTTAATACACCTGTATAAAAGCGTGACCCTTAACTTGCTACACTAATAAATAACGATTGACCGCCTTTAGGGCTTTTAGTGTATTTTATAATATTATTTTTTAATTCTTCATCACTCCACCAACTGTTTGGGCTTATAGCTATATAGTTATTAAATAACTCAGGCTGATTAACTAAAGTATAAAGCGCTAAAGTACCTGCATTAGAGTGGCCAATTAACGTGTTGTAGCCGTTAGTTGAGTAGTTAGAATTTATGTATGGCATAAGTTCGTCAGAAACAAATTTCAAAAACTCGTCAGTTTGCCCCGCTTCAGGCCATTTATTTTTTACAAAGGTTTGAAACTCAGTTTTAGGCTCACCATCTACTTTAGGTAAGTAATCACGAACGCGGTTAGTTGTATCAATACCAACAAGCAAGGCATTAGGTATCTGCTCGTAATCAACAAGGGATTTAATAACACCAGACGCCGTATGAAAGTGCTCAACACCATCAAGTAAATAAATAACATAAAGCGGCTGATCGTCTTTTACAGTGTCAGGTATGAAAATTTTAATGGGTCTGTCTTCGTTAAGTATTTTTGATTGCAGAATGACTTTTTTACCAACGGTTATGTCAGTTGTATTGGTTTTTGCGTGGCTTAAAAATGGTGTACTAAAAGTAAGTATTAATACAAGCGATAGTAAGAGCTTCATAAATATCCTTATTTAATAATGTATTGCTTAATAATTGCACGGCTTTAAGTTTGAGTAAATACTTATATTTTGAGGCAGGTGTTAGACTTAAGTAATTCAAAGCTGCGCTTTTTACGCACGCAAGCTTGGCGTATATGATAAATATTAAACTGCGAGTTTAGCTTTTCCTTTAGGCCTACGGCTTGCTAACGGGATGAGCGAAGCTCGTAATAATTGCCTTTAAACTCTTATCTATAAAAGCTTAAAAAACCTGCTTGCTTAATTATCCGTCTAAGCGTAAAATGCGCGCTCATTTCGGCTTTTAAACTATTAATTCCTTGCCTTAAACCGACCGGCCGAAACGGTAGAAGGCTCTATTAACCGTAAGGAATATCCATGCGTCATTACGAAATCGTATTCATGGTTCACCCTGATCAGAGTGAGCAAGTAACTGGTATGATCGAACGTTATACTGGTTCTATCACTGAAGCTGGTGGTACTATCCACCGTCTTGAAGACTGGGGCCGCCGTCAATTGGCTTACCCAATCAACAAGCTTCATAAAGCTCATTATGTTCTTATGAACGTTGAAGCACCTACTGAAGTAATCAGCGAGCTAGAAACTACTTTCCGCTACAACGATGCAGTGCTTCGTAACTTAGTTATGCGTACTAAAAATGCTGTAACTGAAGCGTCTCCTCTTGCAAGAGAAGAGAAGAAAGAAGCACCAGCTGCTTAATTGTTTTGAGTCCTAGCATGGCATGTAATCTGCAGTTATTATAATGGTTAGCCCATATATGAATCAGCTGGTTATATCTGGGGTAGTTTGTAAAACTCCCAAGTTTAGCCAAAGCCCTGCTGGCATCCCGCATTGTATTTTTGTTGTAGAACATAAATCAATGCAAACCGAAGCAGACCTTAACCGTAATAGTTATGTGAGGCTTCAGGTAGTTGCCAGTGGAAAGCAAATGCAACAACAGACTCAACATTTGCACGTTGGGCAGGCATTGCAAGTGAGTGGTTTTTTAAATCGCCACGAAGGTCGTAACGGCCTTAGCCAATTGGTTTTGCATGCTCAGCATATAGAAAGAATTATTTGAGGAATTAATCTCATGGCACGTTATTTCAGACGTCGTAAGTTCTGCCGCTTTAAAGCGGAAGGCGTACAACAAATCGATTACAAAGATCTAGCTACTCTTAGAAACTATGTTACAGAAAGTGGCAAAATCGTACCTAGCCGTATCACAGGTACTAGCGCTAAATACCAGCGCCAGCTAGCAACTGCTATTAAGCGTGCTCGCTACTTAGCCCTTCTTCCATACACTGACTTACATAAGTAAGCAGCGGATTAACAGTTTTTAAAAGGTGTAGAAACATGCAAGTTATTCTACTAGATAAGATCGCTAACCTAGGTAGCCTAGGTGAACAGGTTGTAGTTAAATCTGGTTTCGCACGTAACTTCCTTTTCCCGCAAGGTAAGGCAGTTCCTGCGACTAAAGCTAACATTGAAACGTTTGACGCTCGTCGTGCAGAACTTGAAGCGAAAATCGCTGAACAGTTAGTTGCTGCACAAGCACGCGCTGAAAAACTAGAAGCATTAGCAGAAGTTACATTAGTATCTAAAGCTGGTGACGAAGGTAAGTTATTCGGTTCAATCGGTACTCGTGACATCGCTGACGCTATCTCAGCTGTTGGTGTTGAAGTTGCTAAGTCAGAAGTTCGTTTGCCTCTAGGTACTATCCGTGAGACTGGTGAATTTGACGTATCAATTTCAGTTCACTCAGAGGTAACGGCTACTATCAAAGTAATCGTAATCGCTGAAGCTTAATTTTTAATTAAGCTAAAAAAGCCGTGCTATTAGCACGGTTTTTTTGTGCCTATAATTTGGCTAACTTCATTAGTTGAGGGCACAGTTAAATAATACCAATCCGCAATAATACTTAATCATTTTGCGGGGCTAAACGTGTCGCTACCTGTGTTAAAAAATTCTCATTTACGACTGCATGGATGCAGAAGGTAGAGCAATGCAGGAGCAATTGCCGAGAACAACTAAATAGCGAATTTTTTGTCTAGCTATCAACACGTTTTTCCATCCTCAAAATAGATCACTTAATTAAGCGAATTGGTATAAAGCCTCGCATAAGCCACTTTTTATTCAATTATTTTTTCATTCCTTTTAAACCTTTTCGAACTGTCATTACGTCTAACTTATTAATACACTTAAATAGCAACTCAACAATAATAATTAAAAGGCGGCATCACGGATGTTACACGTTAAACCCGAACCAACGCCTTTGTGCGAAGCTGCACTCATTGAGCGAGTTAAATCGGGTGATCAAGGCGCATACACAACGCTTTATGAGTTACATATAAAACGAGTATACGGTTTATGTTTACGCTTATTAGCAGACCAAGCACACGCCGAAGACGCCGCCCAAGAGGTATTTGTACAGGTATGGCATAAAATAGCATTATTTGATGGGCGTTCGCAGTTTTCTACTTGGCTATATAGTGTTGCCAGTAATGTAGCGATAAGTTACCTGCGCAAGCAAAAAAACTGGTTACAAAAAGTAGTAAGTATTGAACACAGCGGTATGGATGAGCAATCAGCTAACGACTGCAAAGGCTTAAATGGCCTCGATAAGTTAATAGTAAGGCTTCCTGAGCGCGCACGTATGGTATTTGTATTATTTGCTATTGAAGGTTATAGGCACGAGGAAATCGCGGAGCAATTAGGTATGGCTGTTGGTTCAAGTAAGTCACAATATCATCGTGCTAGGCAGTTATTACAAGAGTGGTATGAAAATGAGTAAACCAAACTTTAGCGACTACTTAAACAAGTCATTAAACACGCTTGATAAAGAAATTACGCCACAAAAAGATTTATGGGCGGGGATTGAGCGAGCAATTGTTAATAATAAGCAGAACCCAAACAGCACTATTATTTGGCCAAAACTAACGGCAATAGCAGCGTGTACTGTGGCTGCTTTAATTGCTGTTAATATATTTGTTATAGCACCTGAACCACAGCCCGTAGTGGCTATAAGTGATTACTTTTCGGCTCAAAAAAATAGTTTGTTAGTTGAATACGAAAATAAAGAAGCATTAACCACTAACTGGCAAACGCAACTACAAGAACTTGAAGAAGCTGAGCAAGCAATAAAGCAAGCTCTTGAAAACGAACCACAAAACCAAGCGCTACTGACAATGTTAGCGCAAATATATCAACAACAACTTGATTTAATTAACAAGGTGCACGCGCCACGTTGGCAGCACATTTAGGAGTACGATATGAAAGCGATTTTATTAGGACTGAGCTTATTTCCACTGGCGGCATTTGCGGGTGAAAAAATAGATAAGCAAATAGACGTACCAAGTGGCGGCACTATTTTTATTGAAAACCAACGCGGTGATATACATATTACAGGCTGGGATAAAAACGAATTTAAAGTATCTGGCGAGCTTGATGATAAAGCACAGGGTTATGAGCTTAAAACAAGTGGTGATAAAACACAGTTTATTGTAAAAATGCCCCGTAAATCAAATTGGGGTAATAGTGGTGACGGCTCAAACCTAACTATATTTATGCCTAAAAGCAGTAGTTTAGCGTTTGCTGGCGTTAATGTATCGGTGACTGCTAAGGCGCTTAAAAATGGCGCAGAAGTTGATGTGGTTAACGGCGAAATTACGGTAGATGATATTACTGGCAACATTAAGCTCACCACTGTAAATGGTGATGTAAACGCTGAGAACTTAAACGGGAATATTCAGTTTGAAACCGTAAATGGTGAAATTAACGATAGGCAATCAAGTGGTGAGCTGCGTTTTAGCGCTGTTAATGGTGATATTAAATCAACTTCAAGCGCTAATGATGTACGCCTTGAAAACGTAAATGGCGATATAGAATTTACGCTATCGACTATTAAAAACCTACGTATTAATACGGTCAATGGCGAAGCAGAAGTACAGATTAACGAGCTTTTAAAAGGCGGTGATGTACGTTTTGAATCAGTAAGTGGTGATGCCGACTTTTATTTCCCACAAAGTGTATCAGCAAAGTTTGAAATTAAAGCCCATGCTAATGGTAAAATCATTAACAAAGTCAGTAGTGACAAAGCCAGTAAAGCTAAATATGGCCCAGCCAGTGATTTAGAGTTTAGTATTAATGGCGGTAATGCAAATGTCGAAATGGATACCATTAGTGGACGAATAGAGCTTCGTACCAAATAACACTCATTCCCCATCACGATTACAAAAAGCAGGAAAGATTTCCTGCTTTTCTATTTGCACAGCCCCTGCAAGTCGATAGAATAGAGCCATTCAATTTTACTACTGTGAAGTTATGGCCAAACCAGATAAGCAAGTCGATACTCTTAAAGTTCCTCCCCATTCAATAGAAGCTGAACAATCTGTTTTAGGTGGCTTAATGCTTGATAACCAAGCTTTTGACCGCGTAGCTGAGCTTGTTGTATCACAGGATTTTTATACCCGCACGCACAAGTTAATTTTTGAGGCGATGACGGCACTTGCTGAGATTGGCGATCCGATAGATTTAATCACTATTTCTGAAAGTTTAGAAAAAAATAATAAACTTGCAGGCATTGGTGGTTTTGCTTACTTAGCCGAAATTGCTAAAAACACCCCAAGTGCAGCCAACATTGATGCCTACGCAAACATTGTACGAGAGCGTGCTGTTGTACGTGAAATGATTGGCGTGGCAAATGAAATAGCCGAAGCGGGTTTTAATACCGAAGGGCGTACTAGTCACGACTTACTCGACTTTGCCGAAAGCAAAGTATTTAAAATTGCCGAGCAACGTACAAAAAGTACGGAAGGCCCGCAAAGTATTCATAACATACTCGAAAAAACCGTTGATAAAATAGAAGAGCTTTATCAATCGCCACAAGATGGTGTAACGGGTGTAAGTACAGGTTATGCCGATCTTGATAAAATGACAACGGGCCTGCAACCGTCTGACTTAATTATTGTGGCAGCGCGTCCATCTATGGGTAAAACCACCTTTGCGATGAACCTTGCAGAACATGCCGCAATGACTCAAGACAAACCCGTGCTAATTTACTCGCTAGAGATGCCTTCAGAACAAATTATGATGAGGATGCTAGCGTCTCTTGGCCGTATTAACCAAACTAAGGTACGTACAGGTCAGTTGGATGATGACGATTGGGCGCGACTTTCATCAACAATGGGCTTGTTGATGGAAAAAGGCAAAATGTATGTTGATGATGCCTCGGGCTTAACACCTACCGATGTTCGCTCTCGTGCACGTCGTATTGCGCGTGACCACGGCGGCATTAGTATGATCATGGTCGATTACTTGCAGCTAATGCGTGTACCTAGCCTTGCTGATAACCGAACGCTTGAAATTGCTGAAATTTCGCGTTCACTTAAATCACTAGCAAAAGAGCTAAAATGTCCGGTTGTTGCGCTTTCGCAGCTAAATCGTACGCTAGAGCAACGTGCCGATAAACGCCCAATTAACTCAGATTTACGTGAGTCAGGGTCGATAGAGCAGGATGCCGATTTAATCATGTTTATTTACCGTGACGAAGTTTACAACGAAGACAGTACTGATAAAGGTATTGCTGAAATCATCATAGGTAAACAACGTAACGGCCCAATTGGTAAAGTGCGTTTAACATTCCAAGGTCAATTTTCTCGCTTTGATAATTACGCGGGACCAGCGGTAGATGACGATTACTAATGCGCTTAGCCACTGCTGAAATTAACTTAACGGCACTTGCGCATAATTTAGCGCAAGTTAAGGGCTTTGCACCTAACAGCAAAGTGATGGCGGTGCTAAAAGCAAATGCTTACGGGCATGGATTAGTAACGATTGCGCAGCATTTAAATAATGCTGACGCATTTGCTGTGGCACGTATAGATGAAGGGCTTGCCCTTCGAGCTGGGGGCTTAACAAAACCAATTGTTTTACTAGAAGGCTTTTTTAACAAAGCCGACTTACCGATTCTGCTCGCCAACAATTTTCAAACTATTATTCACGATGAGTACCAATTAGCGGCGCTTGAAAAAGCAAAGCTAGATGCACCAATAACATGCTGGTTAAAAGTAAATACAGGTATGCACCGATTAGGTATTGCGCCAGAGCAGTTTGAAGCGTTTTATAACCGCTTGCAAAAAACACCTAACGCTAAAAATACCGTTAATTTAATGACCCACTTTTCGTGTGCTGATGACGTTGATAATGCTAAAACGGTTCAACAAATTACGTTGTTTGATAATTTAGTGAATGGCATTGACCAAGCGCATTGTTTATCAAATTCGGCTGGTATTATTGCCTGGCCAAGCGGTCATGGCGATTGGGTACGTCCTGGGCTTATGCTCTATGGTGTATCGCCAATGGCAAATAGTATTGGGCAGCAACACAAATTAAAACCAGTTATGCGCTTAACTACGCGCGTAATTGCAGTACGAGATGTGCCTGCTAATGAGGCTGTTGGGTATGGTGGTCGTTGGAAAAGCGATAAACCAACCAAGTTAGCTGTTGTAGCTATGGGTTATGGCGATGGCTATCCTCGGCATGCTAAAGAGGGGACACCGGTAATAATTGGTGAGCAGCGTTATGGTATTGTAGGAAGCGTAGCTATGGACATGATCAGCGTTGATATAGGCGCTAATGAACATAATATTAAAGTTGGCGACAGAGTCACTATGTGGGGCCCTGAGCTTCCAGTTGAAGAAATAGCACTGTGCGCTGATACTATTCCTTACGAGCTATTATGTAATATTACACCACGCGTAAGTTATGAGTATCAGCCATAGTTAGTTTTTAGCGTATACCAATTGGGTATAATTACTCTTTTATAAAGTAAATGTCGCTAAAGCCCATACGGGCAAATTCTTGGTCGCGAAAGTTACGAACAGAAGCAGACCCTTTTGAGGTCATTTCTATTTGGCGTACCATGTTTAAGTAATTTGTTAAATCAATACCCTCGGCAGCAGCAATAGCTTGATACATGTCGTGGTATTTATCTTTTGCGAAGTTAATTTCGCGCGGTTGGTTTTTAAATGTATACGTTATTCTGCGTGCCATAATAAGCTCAGTTAAATTGAGTGTTAGTATAATTTTACACTGTATTGAACTGGCATTGAATGATTTGTTTAAATCAAATAATTAAAAAGTAGAGTTTAAAATGAAATTATCAGTAGAGATCAGTAAATATCCACTTCACCAAGATTACATTCCGTTTATTAAAGGCTTTATTGACCGCTTAAACGAATACGAAAATTTAAAAGTGATTACTAATACGCTATCAACGCAAATTTTTGGTGATTATGATTTAGTAATGCAGGTGTTAAATACCGAAATTAAGCGCTCATATGAAGAATTTGGTAAAGCTATTTTTGTATGTAAGTTTCTCTCTGGCGACTTATCGCCTGAATAATCTATAATACCAATCTGCATAAATCTTTGATCAATTTAACGAATTAAATTGCACTATAACGTCGTTAAAAATTTTTTATTTAGAACAACTAGATACAAAAATTTTTGCCTAGTTTTAGCGTGATTTTCTTAACGTTAAATAGACCCCGTATATAAGCAGATTGGTATAACAAATGGCGCAACTAAACGGTGATTGCATAATATGGACTTTTTAACACAAACCTTAAGCGGTTTTACAGCAATGTCGCATTGGGAATACATTGCGGTAGGATTGTCGATGGCGTACTTATTATTGGCAATAAAGGAAAGCTTATGGTGTTGGCCGGCGGCATTTTTTAGCACGCTCATTTATACAATTATGTACTGGAATGGCGCATTGCTCATGGAGTCGTTACTTAATTTTTATTATATGTATATGGCTGTGTTTGGATGGGTTGTATGGAGAAAAGGCAAAGCTGAAAATTTAAATATTACATCGTGGTCGATAAACCGTCATGCTGTTTTAATTAGTTTAACAACCGTAGCTGCAATTACAATTGGTTACGTTATGCAAAACTATACGCATGCCGATTTTGCTTATCTTGATAGTTTCACAACGTGTTTTGCCGTAGTAACTACTTACTTAGTTGCTAAAAAAGTCCTCGAAAACTGGCTGTACTGGATTGTAATAGATGCAGCTTCCATGTATTTATATTATGAAAAAGGCTATTACCCAACGCTTGCGCTCTTTATATTTTATACCATTATGGCCGCGTGGGGCTTTAAAACTTGGTACGAAGAGTACGAACAAAGCCAAGCTAAGCCGCTAGCTCAGCTTTAATTAATGATTGAGCATAATCAGCTAGTAAAAATGTGTAGGGCGTTTATAGAGCCTACTAGCGTTACTTCAAGCGAGCGACTACTAAATGGTTTTAGTAACGATAATTTTTTAATACGTACCAAACAACAAGGGTATTTATTAAAGTGTTATAAAAGCCATTGGCCAGCCATAGGACTTGAAGCACAGCGTTTTTTAAGTAAGCTTAATATATGTCCTGCGCCTGTTTGGCTCGATAAAAAGAATAGCCGTGCGGTATTTAATTATATTGAAGGTAATACAGCGCAATCGGATATAACGCTTAGCTTTATTAATAAACTTGCTCAAGTGCACAATTACAAAGTGTCTACTGCGCCAATGGATATAGCTAAAGAGCTGCATTTTTATCAAAGCACCGGCGTATATACGCAATATAAACCTCAAATAGAGCAGGCACTCAAAGTAGTTGCAGCCATGCAATTTGATGAAGGCTTTTGTCATAATGACTTGGTAAAAGATAACATTATTGTAAATGCTTCGGGCATGTATTTAATTGATTTTGAGTACGCGCAAACTAACGATGTATATTTTGATTTGGCAGCCCTTGCAGTGAGCTTTAATCTTAATGAGAGCAGTGACAGTACATTGTTAAACAACTATAAAAATAGCGTTGATAAAACAAGCACGTTTTACCCATCAATAGATAAGCTAAATTACTATAAACTGTTTTTTTTGGTGTTATGTATTGCTTGGTATGAGGAGCGCAACATAACCTGTGAATCTATAATGTTACGTGCGCAGCTAAATAAACTTGTTACTAATACTTTTTTATAAAAGTTACAAACCACCAAAGCGTTCAGCGAGCTCTTTGTACTTTGTTACTTCGGCCGCATCAAATTGTGGTTCGCCATTCTCGTCTTCAGATTTAGCAATTAATAAACTTTCTCTAGAGAGACGTTTTACACGCTCTACTTTTACACCTAAAAATTCAGCGACTTGCTCAGTAGACATTAAACTCATTATTATTTCCTCGTATTAAACTAATCCTCACAGCGACAATCATAATTTTAATGTTACTAAACCGTTACTGTTTCTTATCTAATAAGAATAAATAGCGTGTTTTTAAGCCTTTGTGAAGTGTTTTATTTAAAAGAGTTTAATTAATAAGCATATAAGCTGATCTTACTGGTATTTATTTAAAGATCTCTTTATCATTGCGGGTGCTAAAGCACTGATATCGCGAGTTGGTGTGGCGGCAACAAATGTGCTCTCGTGGTGAAATGGATATCACGTGGCCCTCCGGAGGCTGAGTTGTAGGTTCGATCCCTACCGAGAGCGCCATTTGCTTTTATATGTATTAATTATCCTCTCTATATTACCTAGCTTCTTATTAATTACTCTTGTATTTAAAAATGCATTTACTGCAAAAACTTTGAAAGTTAATTTTAAAAACAGCTTTCTAGTTATTTATACAATGCAAAATTAGCATCCAAAAATCATGTTGTAATTATTTGCATATAAGTTTTAGTGATAAATGAGGAAGACCGATTTAATGTTAAATAGTCAATTAGAGATACTAGCTCAAGGACACGCTTATCTTGAAGGTGTAACTAAAGAGGACTATTCCCAAGTCATCACTCCTAACTTTATTAGCTCGGCTGGAGCTCATATGCGACATATTATCGATCATTATCAATCTTTAATGACCGGCTTTAGCACGCAAAAAGTAGATTATGATTGCCGCTTAAGAGGAGGAGATATTGAAAACTCTCCAACTGCTGCAATAAAAAAAATTGCCGAAATAACAACGTGGATTGAACAGCTAAGTCCAGATGATTTTAATAAACCGTTATCACTTTCAAGCGAAGTTTCAATTAAAAGCAAAAATGTACAAACAGTAACCACATCACTTGCGCGAGAGCTTATTTTTGTAGGCAGTCACGCAGTGCACCATTACGCGATGATTTCACAAATTTCTTTTGCTCAAAAGTCGCAGCTCGATCAAAGCTTTGGTTTAGCACCAAGTACAGCTACTTTTTTAAGAGAAAATAGCCAGCCAGCCAGCACAACCAAAATCGATGCAAAATTAAAATGTGCACGTTAAGCTACTTTTTAACTGATGATGGCTACGAGCTATTTTTTAATCGCGATGAGCAAAAAACACGAGAAACGGCAATCGCTCCAAGTAAGCACCAGGGCAATGCAATTTTCCCCATTGATCCGCAAGGAGGAGGTACTTGGCTTGGGGTATCGCATTTTGGGCAAACACTCGCATTATTAAACGATTACCAAAGTGTATTTGATATAACTGCGGTAAAGCATAGTAGAGGTTTGTTAATCCCTCATTTACTGAGCAATAAAGCCCCTGCATTGTACCAATTACAAAACATGGATTTATCGGGCTACGCGCCTTTTAAGTTATGTATTTTTCCGGATGGACTATCGATAAATAACAATAACGTGGTTTTTGTTAGGTGGGATGCAAAGCAGTTGATCCACTGCCAAGTTGAACCACTTGCTACGTCATCAGGTGTTGAGCTTGAAACGGTGACACAAAAGCGTAAACAACAATTTAAGCAACTTATTGATTTAAGACATCCTGAAAGTGAGCAGTTTTTAGCGTTTCATTACAGTAAAGCCGAACAAGGGCAATATGGCGTAAATATGCTAAGGGAAGATGCAATGACGGTCAGTATTAGCCATATTAAAGTTGGTAACACTATACGTTTTAATTATTTTGATAAGCAGTCTCAGCTCATTAGTAGCATTGGTTGTTTAAAAGTGGCTGCTGCTTAACTAAATATTTTTATAGCTGTTACATAACTAAAAAAGTCGACGCAATTAATAGCGTCGACTTTTTTTGCTCAATTTTTACCTGCTATATTAATACAGCAGGTAAAAATTATGAGTGATTTATATAATCATCCTTTTTATCACCAAGGTAGAGCTTAAGTAGCTTTTCAGGCGCACTTGGTAGGTGCACACTTAAAAGTAATCCTGGCGTGTGATTAAAGTTGCTATCAATGCCCATGCAATGAAATTGAGCGCCTAGCTTATGGTATTGCTTTAATAAAATCGGTATGTCTTTTTTATCTTCTTCTATTCCCATAACCAATGCTGAAACATGGCCTATGTTTAACGTGTGGTCATTAATAAAGTATTCAAACTCTGGGTGGAGCTTATTATTAAAAGGCGTATTGGCACTAACACCTTGTTTGTTATTAACCATTGCATGGTCAATAATTGCAACAGAACGAGGGTCATAAAGTTTACTTAATGAAACCGTGCCATATAAAGTCCTATAGCGTGGATTTTGCGCCATAAACGCACCAATCCCTTTAAATAGCAGTAATAAACCATGGTAACTGCCCTGATGTTTTTGAACTATAAACGATCGACCCATTTCTAAGCACGGCTGTTGCTGATTAATAAAAGAAGGTTCGAAGTTAAACATTTGCGATAAATAAAGAGCGCTCACGTCGCTATTTTTTTGTAATAAATCGGTTTGTCCAATTCTATAAGCACCAATAATTTCTTCATTTTTATGATCAAAAATAAACAAATGCATGTAAGTCGCATCAAACTTATCTGTGTCGCATGGCTCGCCACTTCCTTCGTTTAATGTGCGAAAGGTTATTTCTCTGAGGCGTGTTATTTCCGTAACGCAATTAGGTATTTGCTCTTGGTAGCCGTAATAAACTGAGTAACCTTTAAAGTCGACTAAGTGCTGCTCGCTTGGCAAGTTAGCAAGCTCATTTTTCATTTTTGTTTTATCAACTTCCTGCATAATGGCTTTGAGCTGTGTTGATTGGTTATCCTCTTGCCAAGGCGTTACAAAGCGCTCATCGTTTAAGTAACATTGCAAGCGCGCAAGTGCGTTTATGTCGTCAGTTTTTTCAAACTTATTTAATAATTTGGGTGTAAGTAAATTACCAGCGCTTAAGCTAATAGAGCTTTTTTGAATTTTAAGTAATTCGCGTATTAGCATTAATAATCTAAATCGGTAGTAAACACGCCCCAAGTTATAAAAGGTTGAGCTATTCTGACCGCTAATAAATACAGGCAATAAAGGAGCTTGTGTTTTTAAAGCTAGTTGAGCGGCTAAGCGATTCCATTGCCCGTCAGTTACACGCTGTTTTTCTGGTTGAAAAAATGACACTCTTCCCGCAGGAAAAACCACAAGTAAGCCATCATTTTTAACATGACTAAAACACTGTTTTATTGCGCTGGTATTAATGGCTGCTTTTGGTTTTAGTGGGTTAGCAAAAATAAAATAGTCTCTAATTTCTTTAAATATTTTTAAACCCACGTTAGCCATAACTTTTGTATCGCTACGATAATGGGTGAGTAAATTTGCAATTATTACGCCCTCAATCATGCCATAAGGATGATTACATACCACTATGCAAGGGCCATGCTTTGGTATTTTGTCAATAACACCTTGTGCACCAAGCACATTTATACCTAATACATTTAACAGCTTTTCACTAAACTCTTGTTTATCTAAACCCGATAAATTATTACAGAGGTATATATCACGCAGCTTATTGATGCCCAATAGGCTATCGAGCAGCGGAGCGGCTATTTTTAGTATATGACTCAAAGGAGAAACGGTGCTTATTGCCGCTACACTTAAGTTTGATACGGGGTGGTTTAATTTTGTCATATACGTTGATGCTCTTAAATTTTTATAGCTGTTGTGTATATTTAGACCGAGGAAAAACCACATTATGTTCAAATTAGGTTAATTAAGTTTGTTTAAAAGCGTAAAAATAATACTCAAATAGTCTTTTAAGTGCTAAATGGTTGTAGGTTATTAAGAAAATAGAAGAGGGTTTTAATTATCCATAAAATAAGGTTACCCACTACAGCTAATAAGAGTGATACAGCAAGTAATCCTTTGTAGTTATATATCACTACTTACAACTCAAAAACTAGACTTTTAAGCTTAATTAATGCTATTTAAGGTACATCTACTTTAAATGTAAAAAATCTCACCTTTATGCTAATTACTTTGCCTGTGTCTGAGCTCACCCCTGGTATGTACGTTGATAGCGTTACTAAGCAACACGAGGGGATCAATAGCATAAAAATTAAGACCAGTGGCTTGGTGCGCGACAAATCTATTATTAAGCGTTTAGTGTCTGAAGGGGTGCTCGAGCTGCTTATAGATTTTACTAAAGGTGATGCGCCAGTTCCTGCCAAATATAAGCCCCAAAGCGCACCTAAAACATCTAATAGCCAAAAAAAAGTAGAAAAAACATCTATAGCTATTTCTATCGAACAGGAGTTTGCTAAAGCGACTGTAAATTACGATCAGCATGGCCGAAAGTTACAATCATTATATGGCGATTTAACATCTGGCCTGAGTGTTAATATAAAAGTGCTTGATGAAATTGCCAGCGAGATAGTCAGCTCAGTTTTTCGTAATGCTAACGCTATGACTATTCTTACTCGTATAAAAGACAAACATAGCTATAACTGGCGGCATATGATCAACTGCGCCATTTTTACTGCTGTATTTGCTAAATACTTAGGGTATGGAAAAGCTGTTGTACAAGAGCTTGCAATGGGGGCGTTACTTCATGACTTGGGCCAAGCTAAATTACCGCAGGGTATCTTTTCCAAGCCAACTAAACTAAGTAATAACGAGCTAGCAGCAATTAAAAAGCATGTTGCCCAAGGTTTAGGTTTAGTTAAAGGTGAGAAGGGTATAACTCCCCTTATGCTCGATATGATAGTAAATCATCATGAGCGTTTAGATGGCTCTGGTTATCCGCGAGGCCTGCAGGCTGAAAAGTTAAGTCGCCCGGCGCGTATAATGGCAATTGTAGATGTGTACGATGCTATGACAGCCGATAGAATGCACCAAGAGGGTGATGAGCCTATTAATGCATTACGCTACTTATTAGCCAATAAGCACTTGTTTGATGGTGAGTTAGTTCAGCGCTTTATAAAGTGTTTAGGGGTCCATCCGGTAGGAACTATTGTAAAATTAACGAATGAACGTTTAGCCTTAGTGCTTGAAGGGAACGTATTAAATCCTATTAAACCTAAAATTAAGCTATTTTATAATGCTAAGCATAATCATCATGTTACACCTAAAGACATAGATTTAAGTGAGCACACCCAAGAGCTTAAAATACTAGCGAGTGTTAAACCTCTTGATTATCAGATTAATTTGTCTCGCCTGCTAAAAGAGCATTTGTTGAACTAGTTTTACTGCATTGCCTTTTTTTAGTTTGTTTTGCAGAAATAAACGCACCCAAAAAACAACTTCCCATCAGTGTTAGCCATAGCAAAGTACCTAACTCTACGTGCAATGCAAAACAACACAGTCCTAAAGAGATCAACGCATTTAACATTGCTCCAAGCCAATAATGGTTTACGGGGTTATCGCATTGTCCTGCTTGAGTGCATGCACAGTAGTTTGCTTTGTAAAAGCAAAATACACTCGCCCCACAAAATATTAGCCCTGTAATAATAAATAAAATGATCACAGTTTTACTTCCTTTGCGATTTTATAGTGAGTGTAATTTGCTATATATTTCAAGTCAATCTAAATGATAATTAATTACAATTAGAGCTTTAACTCTAATAACACATTTCTCATCCGATGAGTTTTAAATAGTTGTTAAAATGTCGTTAAATAACATGTTTTTTGCTGTTTTTTGACGCATTCATAGAGTTTTTTACAAAAAATTAAGGTAGTGTAGCAAAGTTTCAAATCCTAATAACAACACACATAGTACCCAGACAGTCAGTTTGGTTAAGGACTCAACAATGAAATTTTCTAAAACTCTTATTGCAGCTTCGCTTGCATTGGTTTCAGCTGATAGCTTTGCAGCTGCGTTTCAATTATCAGAGCAAAATGCATCGGGTTTAGGCCGTGCATACGCTGGTGAAGCTTCTATCGCAGACGATGCGTCTGTAGTTGCACGTAACCCAGCACTAATGACTTTATTTAAAGATAAACAACTAAGTGTTGCTGCTATTGGTGTAATTCCAGATGTAAGTATTGAAGGCGAAAGTACTAATAACGGTATTGACCCAAGTGCATTAGATGACGACAGCATTGCACCAAGTGCTGTAGTACCTGCTGTTTACTTTACTATGCCTTACAACGATAAAGTATCGATTGGTTTTGGCGCATTTTCTAACTTTGGTTTATCTACAGAGTTTAACGACGAATACGTTGCTGGCCAAATTGCTGGCGAAACAGAAATCTTTACTGTTAACCTTAATGCAAGCGTTGCTTATAAAGTAACTGAGCAATTCAGCTTTGGTATTGGTTTAAACGCTATTTATGCTGATGCAACTGTTATTCGTAAAGTGGGTGCTAATGCAAGCGGTATTGATTTTGGTGCTGATGCTGTAAACCTTCAAGGTGATGATACTGGTTTTGGTTTAAACGTTGGTTTAATGTACCAGCTAGATGATAACAGCCGTTTTGGTTTTAACTATCGTAGCGAAACAGACATCACATTTGATGGTGACTTCTCAAACGATCTACCAGCAGCTATTGGTGGTACAGGCGGCGCTAAGCTACCAGGAGCTGTTGATCTAACACTACCAGCTATTGCTGAGTTTTCTGGCTCACATCAGTTAGATGATAAGTTAGGCCTACATTACAGTGTATTATGGACAGGTTGGAGCAGCTTTGAATCACTAGAAGCACAAGTAACGTTACCAACTGGTGATAAGTTTGTTGCGTTTGAAAAGCAAGAGCAGTTTGATGACTCTTTCAGATACTCTGTAGGTGCTGATTACCAATACAACGAAGATTTACTACTTCGTGCCGGTGTTGCATTTGATGAGTCTCCAGTATCACAAACGCACCTATCAATCTCTATTCCTGATACCGATCGCTTTTGGTTCTCGTTTGGCGGTAACTACACAATTGATCAAAACTCTAACGTTGATCTTGGTGTAAGTATCATCCGTGGTAAAACACAAACGTTTACAGAAACTGATGATTCAGGTAGTCAGTGGGCTTTTGAATCTAAAGGTCACGCAGTACTAGTTGGCGCTCAGTACAACTACAAGTTTTAATGTAGAAGTGTCTTGTGGTTAATCACAGGGCACAAAAAAGCCGCTCACTTCAATAAGTGAGCGGCTTTTTTAATGCCTATTAAATAGTGTTAATAGGCATTTTACGAAAGCTTATAAACTTTCTATTTTAGTTTTTTGCTCAAGTAGCTTAGTTTTAGCATCGCTAAACTCAGCCAGTTTTGCATTTTCTTTAGCAAGTACCGCTTCAGGTGCGTTATTAACAAACTTTTCGTTAGCGAGTTTGTTTTGCACTTGTGCTAGGCCTTTTTCTGCTTTTTCGAGTTGCTTATTAATACGTGAAAGCTCGGCTTCTACATCAATTAAGCCCGCCATTGGGATCATGATCTCAAGGTTGCCAACATAAGACGTTGCACATGCAGGTGCGTCGTCTTTGTTTTCAAGCATTGTAAACTCTTCAATTTTTGCAAGTGATGCTAAAAATGATTTGTTTTCTTCAATACGGCGCACGTCGTCGCTTGATGCATTAGCAAGTAATATGCTAAGCGGTTTACTTGGGCTAATATCCATTTCACCACGAATATTACGAATAGCTAAAATGAATTGTTTAACCCACTCTAAGTCGTCCATCGCTTTAGCATCAACGCTTGCTTCATTATATACAGGGAACGGCTGAACCATAATGCTGGTGTTTGTTGTTTCAAGGCCTGCAAGAGGTGCAACACGTTGCCAAATAGTTTCAGTGATGTACGGCATCATTGGGTGCATTAAACGCAGTAAGCTTTCAAGTACGGTAATAAGTGTATTACGTGTACCACGTTGCTGTGCTTCATTACCTTTAAATAATACCGGCTTAGTTAGCTCTAAGTACCAATCACAGAACTGGTTCCAAGTGAATTCGTAAAGCGTGTTAGCAGCTAAGTCAAAACGATAGTTATCAAGGTGTTCAGTGTATGTTTTAACTGTTGACTCAAATTGACCTAAAATCCAGCGGTCAGCTAATGAAAGCTCTTTTTGTGCATCGTTTGCAAAACCACAGTCTTGCTCTTCTGTATTCATTAATACGTAACGGCTCGCGTTCCATAATTTATTACAGAAGTTACGGTAACCTTCAAGGCGGTTCATGTCCCAGTTAATATCACGACCGGTAGATGCCATTGCAGCAAGTGTAAAGCGAAGGGCGTCGGTGCCGTGTGCCTCAATACCGCCTGCAAATACTTTACGCGTATCTTTTTCAATTTTAGCGGCAAGTTTTGGCTGCATCATGTTACCAGTACGTTTTTGTACTAGGTCTTCAAGTTCAATGCCGTCAATCATGTCTAGTGGGTCAAGTACGTTACCTTTTGACTTAGACATTTTATCGCCATTGTCATCACGTATTAAGCCCGTTACATATACGGTTTTAAACGGAACTTGTGGTTTGCCATTTTCGTCTTTTACAAAGTGTAGCGTCATCATAATCATGCGCGCAACCCAGAAGAAAATAATATCAAAACCAGTTACCAACACGTCAGACGGGTGGAAGGTTTTTAAATCATCGGTATTTTCAGGCCAACCTTGTGTAGAGAACGTCCAAAGCGCTGATGAGAACCACGTATCAAGTACGTCTTCGTCTTGGCTTAGCGTTACGTTATCTGCAATGTTGTTTTCACGGCGAACTTCGGCTTCGTCGCGACCAACAAATACATTGCCTTCACTGTCGTACCAAGCTGGAATGCGGTGACCCCACCAAAGCTGGCGTGAAATACACCAATCTTGTACGTCGTTCATCCACGAGAAGTACATGTTTTCGTATTGCTTAGGTACAAATTGAATGTCGCCGTTTTTAACAGCGTCTTTTGCAGGTTCAGCAAGTGGTGCAACACGTACATACCATTGGTCGGTAAGCAGTGGCTCAATTACCACACCAGAGCGATCGCCGTAAGGAACCGTTAAACCATGGTCTTCAATTTTTTCAAGTAGGCCTAGTTCTTCAAATTCTGCCACAATTGCTTTACGCGCTGCAAAACGATCTAGGCCGTGCAAGCGCTCAGGTATTGGTGCATCAAACTCAAGCTCTTTACCGTCAAAGGTGTATGTTTCACCTTGGGTAAGAATAGCTGCGTCTTTATCGAAAATGTTGATCATAGGCATTTGATGACGCTTGCCCACTTCGTTATCGTTAAAGTCGTGCGCTGGGGTTATTTTTACACAGCCCGTGCCTTTATCTTTATCGGCGTGTTCGTCAGCAACAATTTTAATACGACGATTAACGATGGGTAATAAAATCTCTTTACCGATTAAATCTGTGTAGCGCTCATCATCAGGATTTACTGCAACACCTGAGTCACCCAACATGGTTTCAGGACGTGTTGTTGCTACTACTATGTAGTCTTTTCCGTCTTGTGTTGTAACGCCATCAGCTAATGGGTAACGTAAGTTCCACATGTGGCCTTGCTTGTCTTTGTTTTCAACTTCAAGATCAGAAATAGCCGTGTGTAATTTTGGATCCCAGTTTACTAGGCGCTTGCCTCGGTAAATTAGGTTTTCTTTATGGAGGCGTACAAACACTTCTTTAACAGCTTCAGATAAACCATCATCCATGGTAAAGCGTTCACGATCCCAATCAACCGATGCGCCAAGGCGACGAAGTTGCTTAGTGATAGTGCCGCCAGATTCTTTTTTCCATTCCCAGATTTTATTAATAAAATCTTCGCGGCCTAAATCGTGGCGTGTTTTGCCTTCTTCGGCATGCAGTTTACGCTCAACCAACATTTGCGTTGCAATACCTGCGTGGTCAGTACCTACTTGCCATAATGTGTTGTTACCTTGCATACGTTTAAAACGCGTTAGGGTATCCATTATTGTATCTTGGAAGGCGTGGCCCATGTGTAAGCTACCAGTGACATTTGGCGGCGGGATCATAATTGAATATGGTACGCCTTGGCCAGATGGCTTAAAGTAGCCTTTTTGTTCCCAGTCTTGATATAGAGACTGTTCAATATCTTGCGGATTGTAGGTTTTATCCATTACACAGAACCTTAAATAAGTACTTAAATTAGTTGGTTAGTTTGCCTGATTGGCTAGCTATTAATATCTTGCGTGGTGAGATTGGCACCGAGTTGGCGTAGCTTTTTAAAACGCTCGCGGGCTGCTTGCTTAGCAGCTGGTTCTACGGGTACAAAATCAAAAACTTGGTTAAATCGACGAATATAATCCGGTAACTGAGTAGCCAAGTTAATTAAAACTTTACGATTGCCAACAGGTGGCGTAATACCAATTTCTACAGGTGCGCCGCCTTTAGGGCCTTCACCTTGTAAATTATGTGGCACAAAACTATCTGGATCGAATGCCCAAATTATTTCATCAATGGCACAGGCTGCTTCGTTATCGTTAACACAAATAAACACACGCTGCCCATTTCGATACTGATCGGCCGCAATTTGAGCTGCCAATGCAAAATGATCGTCAGCCTTCGCTTTAGACTCATCTTGTTGCTTTAGAACGAAAAATTTAGCGTTCATGTTCATTGTATCGGGGTTTCCCATGACATTGAATGTATACCAAATTGATATACACAAATTAAGAGGCAGATTTTGCCATATAACGGGGTTTGCTTCAATTAATACACAAATAAATAAGGCGCCAAATGGCGCCTTATAAATAGCTAAATAGATTATTAATCGTGCGTAGCTTCGCTTACACCCGCTCTATTTAATAAATACTGAGTAAGCATAGGAACAGGACGGCCCGTTGCGCCTTTTTTAGCGCCACTGCGCCACGCTGTACCGGCAACATCTAAATGTGCCCAATTATACTTTTTAGTAAATTTAGATAAGAAACATGCCGCAGTAATAGTACCCGCAGAGCGTCCACCTAAGTTCGTAAAGTCAGCAAATGGGCTTTCTAGTTGATCTTGATAGTCATCCCATAACGGTAACTGCCATGCACGGTCGCCACTTTGCTCAGACGCTTTTAATAAATCGTGCGCAAGTGGGTTATGGTTTGATAGTAAACCAGTAGCATGCGCGCCAAGGGCTACAATACACGCGCCAGTTAGCGTTGCTACGTCAATAACCGTATCTGGATTAAAGCGTTCAACATATGTTAGTGCGTCACATAATACTAAGCGGCCTTCAGCGTCGGTGTTTAATACTTCAACTGTTTGCCCTGACATTGTTGTTAAAATATCACCTGGACGATACGCATTTGAGCCAGGCATGTTTTCACAACCCGCTAAAACACCAATAACGTTAATCGGCAATTGCATTTGTGCAAGTGCACGCATTGCCCCAATAACACCTGCTGCTCCGCCCATGTCGTATTTCATTTCGTCCATGCCTTCGCCTGGTTTTAATGAAATACCGCCTGAATCAAACGTTAGACCTTTACCAACAAGTACAATAGGGGCTTGGTCATCAGCGGCGCCTTTGTAGTTAATAATCGACATAATCGATTCGTTATCACTACCTCGGCCAACAGCTAGGTAAGAATTCATACCAAGTTCTGCCATTTGCTTTTCGTCAATAAGATCAACAGTGATGTTGTCAAAATCAGTTGCTAGCTCTTGTGCTTGTTCACCTAAGTACACAGGATTACAAATATTTGGTGGCATATTAGCTACGTCTTTACATAGCTTACTACCTGCTGCAATGGCTAAACCATGCTCAATAGCGCTTTCGCCAATAGTTAGTTCGCGTCGTGTTGGTACGTTAAACACCATTTTACGCAGTGGACGGCGAGGGTCTACTTTTTTACTTTTCAGTTGGTTGAACGTATATAAGCAGTCTTGCGTTGTCTCAACTGCCTGACGTACTTTCCAGTAGGTGTCGCGACCTTTAACGTGTTGCTCTGTTAAAAAGCAGACTGCTTCCATAGAGCCCGTTTCGTTTAAGGTATTAATAGTTTTAGAAATGATTTGTTTATATTGCTTATCATCAAGCTCACGCTCTTTACCACAACCAACAAGCAATATGCGCTCGCTTAATACATTAGGTACATGATGCAATAATAAAACTTGGCCTGGCTTACCTTCTAAATCGCCACGGCGAAGTAAATTAGAGATATAACCATCACTAATTTTATCGAGTTGTTCACCAATGGGGGATAACCTACGTGGCTCGTAAACGCCAACCACAATACATGCGCTGCGCTGTTTTTCTGGGCTACCACTTTTTACGTTAAATTCCATTGTTACTCCTGGTTTTGAGTCGTTTAAGTTACTAAGTTGGGGCTAAAAAAGTATTTTCTAGTCTTATCTACGTAACTTATGTAAGGATAATTCTTATTTTAGCTGATTTTGTTAGACTCTTACTGTGTAATTGAACTTTATATGCTTAAGGGCTACTAATGCAACATTATATCGTGCACTTAGGTAGGATAATTAATTTTGATGGCTTATAATAATAGCCTATTTGCCGGTATTAATTGGGTAAAATAGCTATTTAACTATTCAATTCTCACTATCGTAGTGAAATTCCATGTTTAACAGGGGCGAGCATTGCTAATTTTCCGTTATTTGACCGCTGAGGTTTTAAAATCGCAGGTCGCCGTATTTTTAACTTTGATGACAATATTTTTGTCACAAAAGTTAGTTGGTATTTTAGGTGATGCCTCTGAGGGCAGCATTCCTGCTAAATTAGTGCTATCGATGATTGCACTAAAACTTCCACAACTAGCCTCGCTAATACTTCCGCTGAGTATATTTTTAGGCATTATTTTAGCCTACAGCCGTATTTACGCCGATAGCGAAATGACCGTACTTAAAGCCTGTGGCGTAAGTGAATGGTATGTTGTGCGCGTAACACTTATATCAAGTGTAGGGCTTGCTATATTAGCCGCAGCACTGACTATGTATATTGCGCCGTGGGCAAGCGAGCAAGAGTATCAATTAAAAGAACAAGCCAAAGCCGATGCGGGGTTATCTGCACTCAGAGCTGGGCGGTTCCAAGAAACCGGTAACGAAAAAGCCGTGGTATTTATTCATAATATTGAAAAGGGTGGCAAAGAGCTCAATAAGGTATTTGTTGCACAGTTACCCGATAGCGAAAAAGGCAACCTAGCGCGCTTAGTATATGCAGAACAAGGTGTTGTGGTTGAAGCCGTAAATGGTGAGCAACAGCTCGTGCTTACTGATGGAAAGCGCTACGAAACAGATGGCACAACGCCTGCACTTAATTTAACAGAATTTGATGGTTACAGTGTACAAATACGAGAACAAGAAATAGAGCATCAACGCCGTAAATTAGAGGCTGTGCCTACTAATCAATTACTCGCCATTAATACTCCAGAATCTATTGCTCAATGGCAGTGGCGACTCGCTATTCCGTTATCAATTCCGTTACTTACCTTACTGGCAGTACCGCTAAGTGTGGTTAATCCTCGTCAAGGTAAATTTGCAAAACTAGTGCCTGCTATAAGCTTGTACTTAGGCTATTTTATTTTACTAAATGCCGCTAAATTTGCAGTTGAAGATGGCAAAATTCCGCCTTCAATTGGCTTGTGGTGGATTCACCTAAGTGCCTTGTTTATAGGTGGATTATTAATTATAAAAGGGCGGCCGCTGGGCGCTTGGCTTAAAGCCGTTGTAACTAAGCGGGAGTTAGGCTCATGATGAAAACGCTTGATTGGTATTTAGGCCGCAGTATTTTACAAACTACCGGCTTTGCATTGTTGGTACTTGTTGGTATTAGCACCTTAATTAAGTTTATCGACCAGCTAAAGTCGGTAGGGCGTGGCAGTTACGATTTAATGGCCGCAATGCTTTACACGCTTTACACAATACCTGGCGATTTAGTGGTGTTTTTTCCGATGGCTGCGCTAATTGGTGGCTTAACGGGGTTGGGGGCACTTGCCTCAAACAGTGAGCTGGTAGTGATGCAAGCGGCTGGTATGTCGCGCTTACAAATAATTGGCTCTGTGATGAAAACGGCCATATTTATGGCTGTATGCATGATGGCACTTGGCGAATGGGGTGCACCTGAAGCGCAATTACACGCTAAAGAAATGCGTAACCAAGCAATACATGGCGGCGATGTATTTAACACACAAAAAGGTGTATGGGCTAAAGACGGCAGCAATTTTATTAATATTGAAGATGTTGACGAAAACGGCAGGCTCAATGGGGTACACATGTACCACTTTGACAAATCGTTAGAGCTTACCCAAATCACTAAAGCAAAAGATGCACTGAGCCGAAAAGAAGGCTGGCTACTTCGTGATGTAAATAAGGTTATTATTACGAGCGAAAAAACCACAACAGAGCAACTACCAGAAGAGTTTTACCCTTCACAATTGACCGCTGAAAAATTAGGGGTTGTTTCGGTAAAACCAGAGTCACTTTCATTTACTGGGCTTTGGTCGTATTTAACTTACTTAGAGCAAAACGAACAAGACACCAGTACCTACGAGCTTGCTCTGTGGCGTAAGCTTATGCAGCCTGTATCTGTAGCGGTAATGCTGCTGGTGGCGCTCTCGTTTATATTTGGCCCACTGCGTACCGTTACTATGGGCGCACGTATTATTATGGGTGTTGTAACGGGGATTGTGTTTCACTTAACTAATGAAATATTTGGCCCTGTAGTTATGGTTTACCAAATACCTGCCATTATAGGGGCGGTATTACCCAGTATTATATTTATAGGTTTTGCGACATATTTGATGAATAAACGGGTATAGAGTACCTATTCAAAGCATTAAAAAGGGTGTCCAGTGGTCACCCTTTTTGCTTTTTAATTTCCAGTTTTGGAAAGCTGGTATTAATCAAGCTCACTATAAATACGTCTGTTTTCTTCTTTAGTAAGTGCAATAACTTCTGTTTTAGAGATGTAATCTTGCAGTGCTTTTTTGTTTTTAAAATCGACTAACACCACCAAATTACCTAAACCGAGTAAAGCGCTAACGCTGCGGATAATTGATTGCGGCCAGCTAATTAAATTACCTTCAAGAGTTTGTACTTTTAAACGCCATGCACGCATGCCAATGGTTTGCCCGCTTTTAGTCCAAAAGTAGCCAAAAAATACTAAGCTAACAATAATTAAAAGAGCGGTACGAATACCCGAAAGAAGATTTGAATTTTGAATAAATGCAGATACATCCTCTGCGCCATTTAAACTAATTACATCGAGAGAAATAAGCCCCTGTACTGCAAATAAATACAGCACTACAGTTAACATCGCAAACGCAATAATGGCTAACGTATCGTAGACCAACGACGCAAAACGGCGCCAAAAACCAGCACGTGGAAACTCACCCGACATAAATACACTCTCACTATTAATATGCGAGCTAGTTTAACAAAAAAGCTTACAAATACTAAGACATGTTAATGTTTAGAGAGAATTGATTTTATTGCTGTAAATTACTACCTACGGAGGGGAATGAAAAAGACCCTACTATTTACAGTAAGGCCTTTTAATTTATAGCGAGTTTAACCTAGCTTAATAGCAAGGTATTTTATGTCGTCACCACTTATTTGCGGTAAAAAATAAATATCGCCGTATTTAAAATACTGCTGTGAGTTAATTATTACGGCCTGTGCTGTCTGAGGCAATGAATCGTAAGTTTGGCCCAAGCTATAGTCATTCACATTACCCACTTTTATTGCCTGATTAAGGCGAGTTGATGGCTCATCAACAACCGTATAACCATTATTAGCTGCAATGTAGTACACATTTTGATAAGTGTAGTAAGTCGTATTATGGTGTTTAAAATGCCTGTAATTTCTTGGAAGCGTATTTATACGCAGGCCTCTAGGTGGTTTAACAACATGGTAGCCTCTTTTAGCTTTACGGTAATAAAGGCCGTCGTTAAACGTAAACGAAATACCATTAAATCTGATTGATGCGCTATTGCGTGGTAAATGGTTTATAAATCGATTTTGTCTGTAAGCGACTGAATTGTGATGGCTTGTTAAGTAGTTATATTTTCGCTGGTTGTAGCGGTATTGTTCACGCTTTTCCTGTTTGTACTTAGCAAGTTTACGTTTTTCTTGCTTACGGTCTTCTCGTTTTTCTTTTTTATGCTCAATACGCTGCTTTTTTTCATGGCGGCGTTCATCGCGTTTATATTCAACACGTTTGTCGTGATCGCGTTTAAAGCTTTTATCATTCTCTCGCTCGTTTTGTGCTCCAAGCGCAGAGCCTGATACTGCGCCAATAGCGAGCAGGGCAGGTAGTAAAAAAGTAAGTTTCATAGTATTGCCTCGTTTATGTTTTTACATAACTGGGTTCAATACTAGCGGCTCAAACTGAATGTTAACTGACATACAACAGCAAACGGAGTTATGCTTACAGCTTTTTACATTTTACTGACGGTTCTTGACATAATCTCTAGTTTTTGACGATTTTAGGAATATTTTGATACACCAAAATGATTAGTGGTATCACAAAAAATGGATACGAAATTAGTAATTAAGCCTTCCTTGGCTTTGCAGGTTAATTACTTTTGATAAAAAGGATAATCGCTATAACCTACTTCAGTACCGCCATACATAGTGGCTGCATCAGCTTCGTTAAACGTCCAATTATTTGCTATACGCTCTGGTAAATCAGGGTTAGCTATAAATGGGCGACCAAATGCAAATAAGTCACCGTAACCTTCACCTAAAATACGCACTGCTTTTTCTACTGTGTATTTACCTGCATAAATAATGCGCCCTGAAAATTCAGCTCGGACTGCTTTATAAAATTCTTGTGGTAAATCGGGAGCGTTATCCCAATCAGCTTCCGCAATCGATAAGTAAGCAATACCTGCTTGCTCAAGCACTTTAACGGCCTGGATATAAGTGTGATGAGGGTTTGATTCAACAAGTCCTAAATACACTCGTGTTTCATCTGTGCTTTCAAATAAAGGAGCAAAGCGAACACCTAAACGATCAGAGCCTACAACGTCACTTACCGCTTCAACTATCTCTTTTAAAAAGCGCAGGCGATTACTAAGCGTTCCACCGTATTGATCGTCACGGTTATTAGTATGCTCAGAAATAAACTGATTAACTAAATACCCGTTAGCACAATGAAGCTCCACACCATCAAAGCCAGCTTCTAAAGCATTGCGTGCAGCTTGAGCGTACATGTTTACCAGTTCACCAACCTCAGTAGTACTTAATGCACGAGGCTCACTTGGGTCAGCCAATGCGCCTTCACCAGGTGCGGTTTCAATAAATACTTTTACATTGTCAGCAATAATATCTGAAGGGCCAACCGGTTTACCTGAATTTGGTTGTAGTGTGGCGTGCGATACGCGCCCTACATGCCAAAGCTGAGCAAAAATAACGCCGCCTTTAGCGTGTACTGCATGTGTTACTTTTTTCCAGCCTTCAATTTGTGCTTGCGAGTGAATACCTGGGGTCCAAGCGTAACCTTGCCCACGAGGTTCTATTTGTGTGCCTTCGGTAACCATAAAGCCAGCCGATGCACGCTGCGAGTAATACTCAGCCATTAATTCATTAGGAATATTGCCAGGCTGAGTGCTGCGAGAGCGAGTAAGAGGAGGCATCACAATACGGTTTTTAAGTGTAAAAGGGCCAAGCTCAATTGATGAGAATAAAGGAGCGGTATTAACTAAATCTGATTTCATTTTAAATTCTCTTATAAAGCAAACAAAGGCTTAAATAGTGGTTAAGCAACATTGGCAGCATAGAGATTTAAGGATACAATTTGAAACAACACTTTTTTGTGCAGCATACAATTATGAATGGTATCAGTCGGCTCGATATAAAACAGTTAAGAGTACTCAGTAGCTTATTAGAACTGCAAAATCTTTCACAAGTAGCCAAAAAAATGGGGTTAACGCAACAAGCTATTAGTGAGCAACTACGAAAGCTACGAGACTTATTTGACGATCGCTTGTTTATTCGCCAAGGTAATAACATGGTTGCTACTCCTAAAGCGCAAGGACTCAAGACGCCTGTTAATCATATTTTAAAGCAATTAGAGTCGTTACTAGAGCCCGAGCAGTTTAGCCCGCAAACTTATAAAGGTGTGTTTACCATAAGCGCAACCGACTACGCCACGCAGGCTTTATTGCCACAATTATTTAATATTACCCGCCGCGAAGCGCCAGGTTTAAAGCTGATAGTGCGCGACTTTGCATCCGACAACGTTAATCAACTTATAACGGCAGGCGAGCTTGATTTGCTGATAAGCTTTCCAGAATTTATACCCGACAATCTTTCTTATATCACCTTGTTTGAAGAACAGCATTTGTGTATTACCGGTATAGGTAACACTACTTACACTGAACCTTTGAGTTTGGCGCAATTTGCAAAGCATCCACAGCTAGTGGTGTCGCCATCTCGTGCAAATTTGCGCGGATCGCACGATCAGTGGTTTGAAAGCCAAGGGCTAAAACGTAATATTGTAATGTCGGTACCAAGTTTTTCTGCGGTGCCCGACATTTTATATACAACCGATATGCTCGCATTTTACCCATCAAGATTATTACCTAACAGCAAAGTTAAACAGCTAAAAATAGAAGCTCTGCCCCCTACATTTAAAGTAATAGCCGCATGGCATCCGCGTACTAATAACAGCCCTATTCATAAATGGTTGATAGAGCAATTACAAAACTTATAACGATATAAAACATCTAAAGTGACTACTTTTTACTGTTAAATTAGCAACCCAATATTTAGATTAAATCATTTAACCCCTCCTTAACCCTCGACCTAATAAGCTATGTGTAATAGTACGAATTAGGCATAGTTAAATGGTTTATTTTAAAAAGCACTCAACCGGTTTTTTACTTGCACTTAGTTGTACGCTTGCTGCATGTAGTAGTCAGCCAAGCTATCAAGGTAATAGTACTGAGCAGTCGCTAAAACAACATACAAACTGGCAGTACACGCAAAGTAACGCACAGCACGTAAATTACATTACCGATTTGGTGAATATAGAAGGGCTTGATTCGCTTATTGAGCAAGCTGTTACTAATAATCCATCGTTTAATCAAGTGCATGTTGCATTAAAACTAGCTTATGCGCAGCGTGATGTAACTGCTGCAAGTCAGTGGTTTAGTGTAGATGCAGGATTTGACGCGCAGCGCAGTAAAACCGAAGGCACGCAATACAGCTCATCAGTAGGTATAAGTTGGGAAGCTGATATATGGCAAAAAATTGCTGACAATGTAGCCGCGCAAGATATGACTATTGCCAGTAACCAAGCTACTTATCAAGGTGCTAAAGACACATTAGTAGCGAGTGTTATTCGTACTTATTTAAATATTATTTTGCAGCAAAATTTGCTCGATATAGAGCAGCAACGTTTAGTTGTTTTACAAAATAATGAGCAAAGTATTGTAGAGCGCTACCAATATGGGTTAGGTGATTTAGAAGCGCTTGATACCGCCCGTACTAGCACGGCATCTACCCGCGCGACCATTGCCGATTACAAAGAACAAATAGCAAAAGCAAAGCGTGCTTTAATGCTAATTGTAGGCACTGATAAACTTCAAAACCTGCCAAGTACATTAACTCTACCAAGCGTTATTGAGCCATTAAGTACCTTACCAGAGCAAGATTTAGCGCGCCGACCTGACTTACAAAGTGCCTATTACAACATTCAGGCAAAGCATTACTTGGTTGATGTATCGTACAAAGAGCTACTACCGAGTATTTCGCTTTCGGCATCACTGAGTGATTTTGCAAGCACGCCAAGCCAATCATTATTAACCAGCCCAGTGTGGAGTTTATTAGGCAGTTTAAGTGCCCCTTTATTTGAAGGTGGAGCACTGCGTGCGCAAGTTGATATTGCAAAATTAAATGCCGAGCAAGCGTTTTGGCAGTACCAAGATACGCTGCTAAGTGCTGTAAACGAAGTTGAAAATGCACTCGGGCAGGAGCAATCATTAACCGAGCAGCAACTGCAAATTAGCAATGCACTTGCTAGCGCTAAACGCAGCTTTAGTAACTATCAAAGTAAGTATCAACAAGGTTTGGTTGATATTTTAGATTTGCTAACAGTGCAACAAAAAGTATACGACCTGCAAGCGCAGCTTAGCCAAATAAACTACACCCTTTTAACTAACCGCATAGATTTAGGCCTCGCTTTGGGCCTTGGAGTATCGTCATGAAAATTTCGCCAACACCGGTTGTTGTAACGCTTGTTGCTATTGTTTGTATAGGGCTTGCTATTATGTATAACGGTCAAAAAATGGTTGAAAAAGCAAATAGTCCACAACCAGCCGCTATTAAAGCTATTGCCCCAAATGTATCGGTAATTAATGCAGCTCCGAGCACTTATCAGGCTTATGTTAGCGGCCACGGTGAAGCTAAAGCGCATTGGTCACTTAGCTTAAAAGCACAAGTTAAAGGCGAAGTAACCAGTATGAGCGAGCAATTTTCGACCGGTAACTTAATAACTAAAGGGCAGGTGTTTGCACAAATTGATGACACCGAATACTTACAAGCTCTAGCTAGCGCAAAAGCAACATTGGCTGATGCAAAACTAGCACTGCAAGAAGAACAAGATTTAGGTAATCAAGCAAAACGTGAATGGGATCGCTCAGGCGTTACGCAAGCGCCAAGCTCGCCGCTTGTATTTAGAACGCTGCAGTTAGAAGCCGCGCAAGCTACGCTCGATAAAGCACAATATGCACTTAAAACCGCACAGCGTGATGTAAATAACACCCAGTTAAGTGCACCATTTGACGCTGTTATTTTATCGCGCGATATAGATTTAGGTACTTATGTGAGTATTGGCGATACGCTTGCCACGCTAAACAGCACTGACAAAGTAGAAATAACGGTGCCGCTTTCATTAAGTCAGTGGCAAAACCTAGCAAATAATAAATCAGGCGATGTTATTTTAACTGATGTAACCACTAATACTAAATGGAACGGTTATATTGCACGTTTTGAGCAACACCTTGATGACAGCTCGCGCCAACGCAGCGTAATTGTTGCCTTAGATAAACCGTTTGAGCAAACAACGCCGTTACTGCCTGGTACATTTTTAGCGGTAGAAATTGCCGGTAAGCAGTTAACTAACGTAATAAAACTGCCTGCTTCGGCGGTATCTCAAGATGGCTTAATTTGGTACGTAAATGATCAAAATAGCTTAGTAAGCACACACGCTAATAAAGTATTTGAGCGTGGGGATTACGTATATATTACGCCAGTAGATGGTGCTAAAAATCTAAAAGTGGTGGCGCGCCCACTTGTTAGTTACTTAAACGACATGAAAGTAAATCCAATAGTTGAGGAGATATAATAATGAGCCCTCATCAACCACCTCAAATACCCAGTAATAATAACCCGCTGCACGGTATTATTAATTGGTTTGCAAATAACTCTGTTGCCGCTAACTTATTGTTAGTTAGTGTGATTGTAATGGGTATTATGTCGCTTACGACTTTACGTAAAGAGGCTTTTCCGAGTTTAGAGCCAGATACTATTTCGGTATCGGTGGTTTACGACAGTGGCGATGCATTGCAAGCCGAAGAAGGAATAGCGTTAAAAATAGAAGAAGCGCTCGAAACCGTATCGGGTATTAAACGTATTACCTCTACATCCGATGCTAGCGGTAGCCATGTAAGCATTGAAAAAAGTACTGATTACTCACTCGATGAGTTACTTGTTGACGTTAAAAACCAAGTTGACGCTATTAATAACTTTCCGGCAGATGCTGAGCAACCTGTTATTGATAAAGCCCGTAGGCAAGATCATGCATTAACGCTGCAACTTTTTGGGGATGCAGATCGCCATACATTACAAAACCTGGGTGAAAAACTTAAAGCCGATTTATTAGCGCAATCAGGCATTAGCGACGTAGAGCAATCAGGTGTGCTCGACCCGATGATGTCCATAGAAATCGACGAAGGTAAATTACAAGCATATGGCTTAACTATTAGTGATGTAAGTGAGGTCATTAATAATGAGTCATCAAGCCCGCTTTCGACTAGTTTGCGCGATAGCAGTAAAATTATACGCTTAAAAGCCGCCGACCAAGCTTACTGGCAGCGCGACTTTGCCAATATTGTATTGTTAACAACCGCATCAGGCACACAAATTAAGTTAGGAGATGTAGCAACCGTTACCGACTCATTTGCCGAAGATAGCAACTCATTAAGCCGTTATAACCAACAAAATGCCGTAGGCGTTGAAATTTTAATGGGCGATAACAGCGATATAACTACCATTGTTAAGCAAGCTAATAGCGTAATAGATAAATGGCACGAAAGCGGTTTATTACCCCAAAATGTAGAGCTTGAAAGCTGGCACGACAAAAGCACCATGATCACCGAGCGTTTATCGCTACTTACTAAAAATGCGGTGACCGGTATTATTATGGTGTTTGTAATACTTGCCATATTTTTAAACGTACGCGTAGCGCTGTGGGTTGCTGGTGGCTTGCCGTTTGTATTTTTTGGTACGCTTTATTTTATGACCGATGGCTACACCGCACTAACCATAAACGAAATGACCACCTTTGGCTTTATTATGGCGCTGGGCATAGTGGTAGACGATGCCGTTGTTGTAGGCGAGAGTATTTACACCACACGTAAAAAGCATGGCGATACATTAAATAATACAGTTTTAGGTACCATGAAGGTTGCTGTGCCAACAATATTTGGGGTGTTAACCACGGTGGCTGCGTTTGTAGCGCTTTCGAATGTGTCGGGCAACTTAGGTAAAATTTATTCTCAATTTGCCACTGTAGTGACCATTTGTTTACTGCTTTCAGTTGTTGAATCAAAACTTATTTTACCCTCGCATTTAGCCCACATTAGTACTAAACGCCAAGTTAAAAAAGGCTTAGCAGGTCTGTGGTCAAAAATACAACATGGTGCTGATAGCGGCTTAAGCTGGTTTAGTAAAAACATTTACTGCAAGGTTATTGAATTTTCACTGCGCTTTAGATACGCCGTAGTGGCTGCGTTTATCGCCTTTTTTATATTAGTTATTGGCATGCCGATGACAGGCACAGTTAAAGTTGGTTTTTTCCCAAGTATTGCAGGCGATACCGTAACAGCCGATTTGGTTATGCAAAACGACGCCGCTTATGGGCAAACAAACACAAACTTACTAACGCTTGAGCAAAGTGCATTACAAGCTGAGCAAAACTTAATGACTAAGTTGAACTCTGACAAAAGCGAAATAACCAGCCTACAAGTCATTAGTAGCAGCGACACCAGCGGTGAAGTAAGTGTTGAGCTATTAAACGAAGGCGCTTTTACAGCAAGCGAATTTGCTCAAGAGTGGCAGCGCGTAGCAGGTAGCCTTGAGGGCAGTAAAAAATTACAAATATTAGCCACGCGTAAAATGGTTGATAACTTTAAAGTTGAGCTTAAAGCGTGGGACGACGAAACCGTAATGGCGGCGGGCGTACTATTTAAGGAGCGCTTACAAAATACCGCAGGCGTTAACGGAATAGACGACAACTTAAACCCAGGTCAGCCACAGCTTAAATTTACCCTAAATGCACAAGGGCGCGCGCTTGGCATGGATACAGCCAGTTTATCAAAGCAAGTACTGCAAGCCTTTGGTGGTGCAGTTGTACAGCGCTACCAACGTAATAAAGACGAAGTTAAAGTACGTGTACGCTACCCAGAAGATGCTCGTAAAACACCTGCCGATATAATGCAGTCGCGTATTCGCCTACCCGATGGCACCGTTGTCCCTTTAGTTAACGTAGCCACAGTAAGCAGTGAATATCAGCAAGATGAAATAACCCGCATTGATGGACTTCGTGCAATTTATTTAAGCGCCCAAGTAGATAAAAACGTGATTGCTCCAAACGAGTTAGTTGCTAACTTAAAGCGCGACTTAATTCCTGAGTTAACACAGCAATTTCCTAACTTAAGTGTGTATTTTGCAGGAGAGGCAGAGCAACAAAGCGAAACCACCAGCTCAATGAGCACTATGTTTGTAGCAGCTTTATTAGTTATTTACGTGTTGCTGGCTATTCCGCTTAAATCGTACATTCAACCTATGTTGATTATGGTAGCAATTCCGTTTGGCATTGTGGGCGCTATTTTAGGACATTGGTGGAACGACTTAACCATTAGTATATTGTCGTTAAATGGTATTTTGGCGCTCAGTGGGGTAGTTGTAAACGACAGCTTATTACTTGTTTCACGCTTTAACGAACTAGTAAAAGAAGAGAGCATGAGCACGCACGATGCCATAGTTGAGTCGTGTACGAGCCGATTACGTGCGGTATTACTTACCTCAATTACGACGTACGCAGGCTTAGTGCCGCTACTTAGCGAAACCTCAATGCAGGCACAGTTTTTAATTCCTGCTGCGGCATCACTTGGCTACGGTATTTTGTTTGCCACGGTTATTACCTTAATACTTATACCGGCATTATTGATGATTCAAACCGATGCTAAACGCGGTATTGATGCTGTGCTAATATCGCTAGGTGCTAAAAATAAAACGCAGGAAGTAGCCTCTTAATGATAAACGTACTACTGGTTGAAGACGACATAGATTTGGCAACCACCATTGTTGATTATCTCGAAATTGAGTCAATAGAGTGTGACCATGCAAGCAATGGCGTAATGGGTTTAAATTTAATAGAACGTAATCAATATCAAATGATTATATTAGATGTAAACATGCCCAAAATGGACGGTTTAACCATGTGTAAATCATTGCGTGAGCAAGGCATTGATATACCTGTATTAATGCTGACAGCGCGCGATAGCCTCGACAATAAGCTAGAGGGGTTTGCAGCCGGTAGTGACGACTATTTAGTAAAACCATTTGCGATGAAAGAGCTAGTAGCGCGGGTTCAAGTATTAGCAAAGCGTAAAAGTGGAGAGGTTAAGCGACTTACCTTTGCTAATTTAACACTTAATTTAACCGCGCATACAGCAACAGTGGCTGCGCACAGTTTAAAGTTATCACCCATTACTTTTAAGTTATTAGAAGTGCTTGTACGAGAGCAGCAAAAACCGGTAACCCGACAGGTAATTATGCAAGCAATATGGGGAGACGATCAGCCAGACAGCAATAGCTTAAAAGTGCATATTCATCATTTGCGTAAACAGCTAGAGCAAGCGCATTGCCAAGCCGTACTAGAAACAATACCCAGTGTAGGGTTTGCGCTAAAATTAAAAAATGGGACACAAGCATGAAAATTAGACCCAGCCTGAGGTTGTATTTTTTTGCCACCATGGTGCTTTTAAGTTCATTAATGGCAATTGGTTTTTCGTTTTTAAGTGTTAATTATTTTATTGATGGCTTAGACCGAGGGTTAAATGGCGTAATGCATGCGCTTTCGCAATCTACTGAGGTTAAAAACGGTGAACCTGCAGAAATGATTGGCTTTAAAATAGCGAGTCGCTGGGAAGACATGCCAAGCGAAATTCAGCAACGCTTTACAAAGCCTACAGAGATTGGCGTATTGCAAAAAAGCAAAGTAAAACCATCGTTTTTTTCAATGCCGGAAGACCTCTATTTTGTAGCGTATTTTCAAAACCCTGCAGGGGAGCCCCGTTACGTATCACGTATTATGCTTGAAAAAGAGCGCCTTAAAAAACAAAGCTCACCCGATAAACCTATAAAAAAGTTGGCATGGATAGCGTTAACAGGGGTTACGGCAATTGCTTTATTTACCTTCTTTTTGTTTATGGTAATGAAAAAAATAGCTAAGCCAGTAGAGTCACTACGCGGTTGGGCTAAGTCGTTAAATCAAAAGAATTTACAAAACACGCCGCCCGACTTTACCTATAACGAACTAAATACCTTGGCAACGTTAATACGCAGTAGCTTGCTTTCTGCTCACGACAGCCTTGAGCGAGAACAGCGCTTTTTAAGTTATGCGAGCCACGAGTTACGTACACCAATTTCGGTTATTCGTAGCAACGTTGAATTACTTAACCGCTTAAGCGAAAAAGCACCTTTAAGCGATAAACAACACCTTACACTGCAGCGAATAGAGCGCGCCGGTTTAACCATGAGCGATTTAACCGAGACGTTATTGTGGCTTAGCAGAAATGACGACCAGCAAAGTGCACCAGAGCCCGTAAACCTAGCCGAAAAAATAACGACCTTGAGTAACGAACTCGATTATTTACTCAATTCAAAACAAGTTGATGTACTTATAAATACCGATAACCAAAATACGACTATTAATACCGAAGCTACCGCATGTCACATTGTACTTACTAACTTAATACGTAATGCGTATCAGCATACACAACAAGGGCAAGTGCGAATTACTCAGCAGGGTAGCCGTGTGATTATAGTAAATAGCAGCGCACAAACAGATACGCCACACAGTGCTAATAACACAAACAAGCCCGCTAATATTGGCTACGGTTTAGGATTAGAGTTAAGCGAAAAAATAATAAAACGACACGGTTGGGTATACGAAGTAAACGACATGCCTGGGCGTTATGAAGTGGTGGTCGATTTTAGTTAATAGACTTTCTTAATACTTAGGTTTTTTACATTCAAAAATATTTAATTTAACGCTGAGAATATAAAAAACTTAGTGATAGTAATGTGTTAAGTAATTTGCTAAAACTATAAATAGAAAGGATGCGAGTGTAGCGCGAATGGAAATACACGTGAATTATGTGCTACTAAATTATTAGGGTTAATGGAGTAACATGCAATATATCGACTATTATAATTCAATTAAAGATAAGGTTCTAAAAGAGCTTACTTTTAATGAACTAGCATTTGTTCATCTAAATGCTCGAGACTATAACGACATAAAGCATGGACAAATACAATCTGTTCTTCCTTTAGTTATAGGAGAGATCAGGCACGCTAAATTTTATAGATATTCTCAGAATTTTCTACCCCTTGCTTCAGCATTCACTGTTTTAGATCAGCTTGGTTTTTGTTATTCAAGAAGTGATATCCCTACTTATAGTGACATTAATGCAAGCTCAATAAAAAAGTCTCTATATTATTTTTGTGGTTTTTCTGAGAATGATAGAGATACAAAAACATTATATGCATTAAGAAATTCATTTTTGCATACGGCATCATGTTTATCGAAAGCTGAACGACCTAACCAACCAAATCATAGTTTCGTATTTGATAAAAATTCAGATGATTTGATAAAGTATCCAGACATACCATGGGATGGTGATTTTAATAACCTAAATAACAGCATGTCTACGATTGTCAATCCTGTGATGTTGGTAGACTTAATTGAAGCTTCGGTTGAAAATGCACTTAAATACTTATATGACGGAAGTTTGGTAGTATCTTGTGATAGTGGGAGAGCCGAGTTTTACTATCGTTTCCTTAAGTTCTATTCTGAAAAAATCTAGCATAAACAATCAATATGAACGGTTTTAAAGCACTTAAAGTAAACCTGCTCTTGCTGCTATTAATTAGCTCACGGAAGTCTTATGGAGGATATCGAGTTTAAAGTTTTAAAGTCTTTTCTCGTTGAGTCTAAGAGCCATCGCTGGATTCAGGAAATGTATTAAAAATAGTTGCTCCTGAAAGAGGTGGTGGCTACGAAACAATGAAAATACTCCATGCTTATGTTAAAGGCGAACTTAAAGGAGCTTTAACTGGATATGACATAACTAAAAATAATGTAGTTTGCCCAATAAAAGATTTGATCCCGTTATGCTCTAATTACTACTCAGTCGCGCATAGGAAGAGCCTTCCGTACACAATAGAGGAAATTAAAAGTATGAACGCTAATTAACCATGCTTTCGAGTTTTGCTAGTCAGGTTTTTTCAGTATTTTAGAAAAGTATGGAAGTAGCTGAAAATAAGATCGCAAGCGGATATTAGTAACGTTTAGATTGCTAATTTTACTCAATCAAAGAGTTTTTATCGAGCCTTACAATGCCAATGATCATCGTGTTTAGTGCAGGCTTGTTTTGTGGGCTTGGCTTTTACGATCACAATGTTGGGAGAGTTGTGCTCAGTTACTAAAGCAGGCGTAACTACTTTAACGACTTTTTTATGTGGTTTATGCGCACTGGGACCATGTTGATATACTGTGCAGCCGCTCATAATAAGCGCGGTCGTCATTACTAAAACTACTTTTAAAGATAAGTTCATGTTTATTAGTCCTATGTAGCTTAACACAAAGCCTAGGATAAACTTTTTTTTGTATAGTGCTGTAAGCAAACGTAAGGATATTGTAAAGGTGACTTATATGGCTTTTGACGTCTATTTAACTAATTAATAAGTACATTGGTACTGCGTTAAATACGCCAATACCAATGCTTACAATATTGAGTTTAGAGCTCAGAGCTTAGTCCACTGAGTTCAAACTTATAAATCGCTGCGCCAACCCATACCAGACTCTTCCATTAAACGCTCGTACACGCCTTCTATGTTAAGTGGTAACCATGCATCAAACTGTTTAAAGTCACTAAATTGGTCTAATTTTACATTTTGTTTAATTTCGTCAAGCGTATTACCGGCTAAAACGCCTGCGGTTACTTGGCTATACAAAAGCTCTAAATAACTTAAGTAACGCGCTACATCTGCTTTACTGCCAATATCGGCATGTCCGCCTACAAAAGTATTAAAGTCATATTTGAGTACCGCTTGAGTTGAGTTAATCATGCCTTGAATATCGTAACTCCACAGTTTTTGCCACGGCATTCTGCCAATAACAATCCAATCAACCACAAACAAGGTTTTTTGCTTTTCGAATAATATACTAACCGAACCACGACCATCGTTTGGACCATGGTAGTTAAGCTTTACTGTTGAATCACCAAGGGTAAGTAGTAGCTCGTTATCAAAAGTAAGGCTGGGCATTACCGTTTTCATTTGTGTGTTTTTAATATCTTGCGCGGCGAGTTTATGCGCCACAAAAGTGGTGTGCGGGCTTTTGAATACTTCGGCGCCGTAAATATGATCGCTGTGATTATGGCTATATACAACATATTTTACCGGTACGTTATAGCGAGTTTTAATTTGCTCCTTTAACCACGTGGCGGCTTTTTTATTAAGTGGGTCGGTAACTATTGCACCCTCAGGAGTGATTAAAAATACTGAGCGGTGTCTGTCGTCTATAAAGCGGTGTAAGCCATCTCCTAAGTCTTCTATTTCATAGGCTTGTGTGGCAAAGCCTATAAACAATAGGGCTGTGGTTAATAGTTTTTGTAGCAAGCGGGGCATACACCATTCCTTTTTAAATTGATTAAATTAATAACGCTATTAAAGGAAGAAAGCATTAAGCAGTAAAAAATTTCAGCTATTGGTTAAATTAAAGCTTAAGCTTAAGTAAAAGGATCAAATATAAGGATGAAATAAAAAGCCATTATAAAAATGGCTTTAGATAGCTTGGTTGGGTTTATCTTTGCGTTAGTTGTTGGTTTATTTCTTCAAAGATGCTGGCATCATCTATGGTTGAAGGTATTTGTAGCTCTTCGCCATCGACTAGTTGGCGCAAATTTTTACGCAGTATTTTACCCGAGCGAGTTTTAGGTAACCTATCTACGCTAACTATATTTTTAAGGCACGCAATAGCGCCAATCTGATTACGAACACTTAAAACAAGCGCTTGTTCTACGTCGGTACTTGAGCCCATAAAATCATTTTTAAGCACGATCATTCCCATAGGAAGTTGCCCCTTTAGAGGATCGTTCACACCAAAAACAGCGCATTCAGCAACAGCAGGGTGCGCGGCTACTATCTCTTCCATTTCGCCGGTAGAAAGCCTATGGCCTGCTACATTTATAACGTCGTCGGTTCTGCCCATAATAAATAGGTAGCCGTCTTCATCAATATAACCACCATCGCCAGATAAATAATAACCCTCGTATTCATTTAGGTAGCTTGCTTTAAAGCGCGGGGTATCTTGCCAAATTGTTGGTAGGCAACCCGGTGGAAGTGGCAGTTTAATTACCACGGCGCCTTGCTCGTTAGCTGCGCATTCATTGCCATCCATATCTAATATCCGCACGTCAAAACCTGGAGTAGGCACGGTAGAGCTGCCAGGTTTTGTTGCTAAGTACTCAAGCCCTACAGGGTTACAAGCAATAGCCCAGCCGGTTTCTGTTTGCCACCAATGATCGAGCACTGGCAGTTTGGTTTTTTCTTTAAGCCACTCATAAGTGGGAGGATCTAACCGCTCGCCAGCTAAAAATAAACGTTTTAAGCTTGAGGTATCGTATTGATTAAAGCCATCGGCATTTGGGTCTTCTTTTTTGATTGCTCTAAATGCGGTGGGGGCACTAAATAATGCATTTACTTTATATTCTTCTACCACGCGCCAAAATGCACTAGCATCGGGCGTTTTAACGGGTTTACCTTCATATAATACGGTCGCGCAGCGATACATTAGCGGTGCGTAAACTATATAAGAGTGCCCAACTACCCAGCCAATGTCAGACGCTGCCCAAAATACGTCGCCGGGCTTCATACCATAAACGGTTGCCATGCTGTATTGCATTGCCACTGCGTGACCGCCATTTTCGCGTACTACGCCTTTGGGTGTGCCTGTCGTGCCTGAGGTATATAAAATATAAAGCGGATCATCTCCATTTACAGGCACCGGATCTGCGCTTGCAGCCGTTTGCATTGCCTGAGTCCAATCTATGTCTCGTTTAGGCTTAAGAGTGGCGGTTACTTGTGGACGCTGATAAATAACGCAGTGTTCTACTTTGTGCGCAGCTAAGTCTATTGCGTTATCAATAAGTGGTTGGTATTCAATAACGCTGTTTACTTCAACACCGCATGAGGCGCTAAGTATAAGTTTGGGCTTGGCATCATCAATGCGTACAGCTAATTCGTGTGCAGCAAACCCACCAAATACCACCGAATGAATAGCACCAAGACGAGCGCACGCCAACATACCAATAACAGCTTGTGGGATCATTGGCATATAAATAACAACGCGGTCGCCTTTTGTAACACCTAACGATTGTATTACGCCTGCAAATCTAGCAACTTCTTGTTGTAGTTGTGAGTAGCTATAAGTTTGCTTTGTATTAGTGACTGGGGAGTCGTAAATCAGTGCAGTTTGCTCGCCAAATCCGGCAATAACGTGTTGGTCTAGCGCTAAAAAACTGGTGTTTAATTGCCCGTCGCTAAACCAATGGTAAAGCCCGTCGTCGTCTTGTGTGTATGCTTTTGTGGGGGGGTTGTACCATGGAATATTTTTACTTTGTTCGAGCCAAAATTGGGCTGGGTTTTGCTTAAAGGCATTATATTGCTGTTTATATTCGCCTGACATGTAAGGCTCCTAAAGCTAAATTTGTGTGTGAGAGACCTTACAAAATGTAGGCTTTTTTTAGCAAGCAAGCTATTCGACCTTGGTCGGTTAAAAGTTAATCAATACACTGGTTTTAAAAATACAAAATTGACAACACAAAGCGTGTGGTTCAGCATGGCGGGCAGTAAAAATAAGAGAAAACACGATATGAGTAACGTAGTAAGAGTAGGGGTTGCAGTTATCATAAAGCATCAAAACACAATTTTACTAGGTGAGCGCATTGGCGCGCATGGTGCTAATACATGGGCAACACCTGGTGGACATTTAGAGTTTGGTGAAAGTGTTGAACAATGTGCAATACGAGAAGTGTTTGAAGAAACAGGTTTAAAGGTAAGTAAAATTACTAAGCTTGATTTTACCAATGATATTTTTACAGCAGAGAACAAGCACTATATTACGCTGTATGTAAAAGCTGATTTTGAAGGCGGAGAGCCTGAGCTTAAAGAGCCTAATAAACGTTTAAAGTGGCGCTGGTGCGATATTAATAATCTACCAACGCCACTGTTTACATCACTAAAAAATTACTTATCTGAGGCTGTACTAGCCTAGTTATTTTGTTGGCGGTGTCGCTGGGCTTAACGCAAGTTTACTAAAGCTTACTTGAGCGTAATCGCCATTTTGTTTATCTGTAGTCCAATCGCCAGTGCCTAAACAACCTGGGTACCAAATACCTTTAGCGCTCTTAGTGCTACATTGGTTATAAGCGCCGGCTTTAAAGTAATGCCAATCTGCAGCGTAACCATGTGGATGGTCTTTTTCGTCCACTTTGCCATAAGCATCTACGTTATTACCTAAGTTAATAGAGTAGTTAACGTCTTCTTTGCCTTGTGCGCTAAATGTAAGGTGCATAACATTTTTATACACATTGACCGTGTAGCTAAATTCTTCACCTAGTGCAATACCGGCACTGCCAGGCTCATTAGGGTTTTCCCATGTATTACCCCAAACTGGGTAAGTAATGTCTTTACGGTCAGGATTGGTTTTAGGTAAGTTACGTTCGTAGTTCCAAAAAACTGAGCCTGTTTTATGCCCTGGCCATTTTTTGTAATATATTTTAAGTGGCTCATTGCCCCAGCCATAACCAAGCTTGGTATCAATAAGTGCCTGATCTTTACCTGCGTGAATTTGCCCTACAACAACCGAGTAAGCCGCTTTTTTATCAGGATCAGTAGCACGTAGCGCAACGTGATCTACTTTTAACGTTGCTTCCATTTTTCCACCAACAGAGCCAAATCGGTCAGATAGCGGGTGAACAGCTAAAGCAAAGTTGTTTTTAGAGTGTTTAGTTTTAATTTTAGTATTTGATCCACGGATCATTTGTCTAAGTTCACTACGGGTATTAGTAGAGTTAGCACTTGTAAGCGCTTTATTAGGCGAGGTAAATACCATGTAGCCTTTATCATCAAGATAGAAAAAATCAGGGTGTGCGTAAGTCTGAATTTCTTCTACATCTATTTCATCAATTTTACCGTCGTTGTTTAAATCAACTGGTACATTTATTTTCCAGTGTGATAAATCAAACTTTGTTGCAGGTACCGGCGCATCGCTTTGCTGATTAGTGCTTTGGGTACTTGAACAAGCCGTAAAAAGTAGAGGTGTGATAACGGCTAAAGCCGTAAGTTTAAATGTGGATGTATTTTTTATCATTATTGTCTCTGTGTGATGAAGTAAAAATTGCGCGGTACAGGCGTCGCTTAACTTCAATCTAACATACCAATTTAAAAATTAAAACTTACCAATTTGTAGTTTTTTATAATTAATTGTTATTTTAATGACGGTGTTTTGGTTAACCAATAGGGTTGGTTAACGTTATTATGTTATTTAAAATTGTTAAACAGAGGTGTTTTTCATCATATTTGGTAGCGCTTGATGTTTGCTAATATACTTATTTAAATAGGTTTAATTTATAGAAGGAGGAAGAGGGAGTTGCCACTTTTTTAAAATGGCTTGGTATTCGCCACTTACTTTTATAGTTTTTAATGCCTGCGAGATTAAGTTTGCTGTTTTATCGTCAAGCTGATTATTAGCAGCAAAATAGAGTCTTGAAGGAAAATCAGCTAAATGAAGTCGTTTAGTTATTAAGTCTGGGTCGAGCCCTGACATTTTTAGTTCATTATCTAAGGTGAGTGTATTCATAAGGACAAAGTCAGTTCTACCCTTATAAAGCATTTGCCATGCCTGCTGATAATAACTAGCTAGTATTAAATTTTTATCTTCTTCAAACCCCATTCTTATTAAATATTTGGCACTCAAATATCCACGAATAGTGCCTACTTTATAAAATTTTGCATGATTAAAATGAGTTACTTCGTCTTTGTGGCTTTTTAAACTAACTAGGTAGGCATCAGTAAAATATACCGCTCCTAACCATTTAAACTGACTTTGCCTAGCGGGAGTTTTTAATAAAGAGAGCATAATTGTGTTTGGATTAGCTGCTAGTTGATGAAAGGCTCGTGCCATTGGCATTATTTCAAATTTAGCTTGTAGTTTTGCTTCTTTTAAAACAGCCTTAGCAATATCAACGGAAGCTCCGTCAGCTTCACCGCTTTTGTTTTTAAAATGGTAAGGATGTAAATCTTCGGCAATAAAAGTAAGAGAGCTTACTGCCCCTACATTACTGCAAAAAATAAAAACGAAAATGAAAACTACAACACGCAGATACATAAGAGAATCTTTCTAACTACAATACTTTGAGTTTAAAGGGTCTTGTCTGAAATATATACTCAAATGTATAAAATAAGTAAATGAATGGGTATGTAGAGAGTCTATTGCATAATTAAAGAAGTGAAAATTGAACGTGTATTGAGTAAAGTTTTATATACCCACAAGCACTGTAAAAATAATTAAGCGCTTGTGGGTATATGCAATGATTAAAAGTAGTATTGAATTGCAAATTTAGCCGATGTACTACTTGTATACCAATGTTGGTTTTTAAGCTCAGTACGTATAGATAAATTACGTGATAAGGAGTAATTCCACTTTATTGCAAAGTCACTGTGTTTATCTGCTTGGCCATCTATTAACCATGTTATGTTTGCTGTAAGAGCGAGTTTATGACTGTTATTTATTTGCCATATTGCACCAGCTTCACTACCAATGCCTGTTGTTAGGTTGTCTGTTATGTCACCATTATTAAATTCAACTTGGCCAAGTAAATAGCCGTGTAACGTGTTTGGGTTACCGATTGATTTTCCGTATCCACCTTTAGCAAACCAACGACCTTGTTGAATATTATTAGGCTGACGATCAAAGCCCATTTTAAAGTTCCAAGACCAGCTATCAAACACGCGGTTATCGGGTGCAAGTGACATAGCATCTAATAAATAAAAATGCTCAAGGCGTGTGTTACCCCTGTCGCTTATGGCACCTTCAATATCAAAAAAGCTAATTTGAGCACCAGGAATAAATCCAGCTGAGCTATCTAATAAATCATGGTATGCAAGGCGATACGCAAAGCTTGTTAAGTCACTTTGATGGGCGTACTCAGTTCTTCCAAACGTTACTTTAGAAGATCCATGACCTTGCTCTGGAGAAGCAATAGGACGACTTGGCTTAGTAAATGGCGAAGCTACTTTATATTTGCTGCGCATTAGTAGTAGCTTAGTTAGTCGCGGTGCAATTTCTTCACGCTTTAATGCTTTATCGTAAAATTCAAAATTTAACCATTCATACGCCATTTCTAATATTGCGACTAATTGCGACTGTGAGTAATTACGAGTATTGAGGGAGCCACCTTGCATTAACTCTCTTGCATCATCAAGTTGTTCGTTAGTCATTTGAGTAGAGTAATGGTAAAGCTTAGTGCCAAAAGCAGGGCGGTAATTAGGAGTTTGTAGTAAGTTGTTATTTCTTAGTACTGCAACGGTATCAGAGGGAATAGCTTGCATATTAAATGACGATGTTAAATCAAGATCCTCTTGTGCGAGTTGTAATAATGCAAGTAATTGATAAGAGCAGTTTTCATCAATAAAAAAGTAATCAAATGTAGCTGATTGTAGCTCCCATAAGTGCAATAAAATAAGCTCTACTTGTAGCTCAGATAAATTAAGTTTGTATTCCCAAATATCACGAGATTCTAAATCATTATATTCGCGTACTTTTTTATAGTACGGCATAAGCGAAAATTTACCAGGATAGCTGCCAATCAGGCCTTTTAGTGCGTACATAGCTGCATTGTCTGAGCCGTTTGGTTCTGCTGCAAAATTAACTGCGAATGCGAGCAACTCTTTATGGCGGGTCTGATCTTTTGCATCAATACGAAGTAAGGTGTGACCAAACATTGATGATGGGCTATTCATAAATGCAGTAGGAAAAACTAACGTAACCCCTTTTGGGTTTATTATTTTTTGCCACGCCTGAAGCTCTGGGCAATTAAGCGCGGGCCAGTTATTTTTAATTTTTGTTTTTAGCCATTTATAGCGTGCTGGAAACCGACAGCGAGATTGTGTTGTTTTTGGGTCAGTATTTTTACCACTAAATGCGGCTATAGTGGCTTCAAGTTCGTCCAGTGGACTTGTTTTACCTATAGGAGATAAAAAAAACTCAGCACTATCTACTTCACTTTTCCAACCACCTAATGTGGCCCCACGGTAATGACCTAATTTGAGCCAGTAAGGGTCGGTTGCTAAGGTGTCATTTTTAAAACTTTGAGCGTTTACGTAAGTACTAAACAGCGCAATTGATAAAACAAAGAATATTTTTTTCATAATCACTAAACAATAAAAGCCGCTAGAGAAATACTCCAGCGGCTTTATTTATACGTATAAAACCGGCTAATTTAGCTGATTAAGAAAGAGTATAAGAAGCAAGTTGTGCGTTACTTGCAAGAACAGTGTTTAGGTTTTCTAAAACTGTTTGCGAAGTTACGTTTTCAGAAGTAAATACTGAAGAAAACTGTGCTTGAGCAAGCGCGTTGAATGCTGCTTTATCTTGATCTGCAACACCCCAAGCTTCAGCTAGAGTAGCTAAAGTTTCGCCTTCACCTTTTGACATATCACGAGCAAGTTGCTCCATGTTACCGTCAATGAATAAAGCAATTTTTTCTGAAGAAGTTACTGTACCAGTACCATCACAACCTAAAGTACCAAAAGTGATACCAAAAGTTTGGTTACCAGAAGTACCGTTTGTTGTAGCGCCTAAAATTTTAACGCCTTTACCTTGCTGACCTGCAAATAACATAGAACCAAGACCACAACCAATATCTTGGTCAGCCATTGCGTTTGAGAAAGGAAGTAAAGATAGAGCTGCTACTGCGATTAGTTTTTTCATTTTCATAAATCCATATATGATTGTCTTTATTTAGGGTAAATAAAGTTCGCGAAAGATTCTAACAGACTTGCAAAGAAAAAGAACAGCTTAAAACATGAATATTTTACACTCTAATTTTTCTACTATTTTAAAGCGAATGCAGGGAGAAACTAGACCAGTTCAATAATTTTTTATTGAACTGGTGGTGGTTTTTTACTTCTTGGGGCACCTAACAAAATACAGGTATGGCAAATACATACAGATAAAAATGCACTAATACCTAGTGCACCACCGTAGCCGTCAAGTTTTGGTACAAGAAATTCAAATAATATTGAAAATAAAACAGATGAGCTTGCTACGGTATAAATACCAAAACGATGCGGGGCGCTCATGCCAATAAATGTACCGCCAAAAAATATAATCGCGTATAAATCGGGGTTTAAATTCAATGCGCTAAAAATTAAGTAAGCAATAATAGAAAGTGAAGAGGATGCTCTTATACCATCAAAGCGACTATGTTTAGCTAGGTAAAACGTTAAAAAAGCACCAAGCAGTACAAGTAATGGGTATTCAATACTCATAGTACGATTCCTTTAGCTAATACAAAAAGTGCCACGCTTGCAAAAGCGACACTACCAAGTTTGCCACCAAAGCCTGTAAACATATTCATAGTAAGCACATACAAACTTGAGCCAATAAGCGAAATAATAGCAATTTCCCAGTAACTGGTAATTAAATGGGTTGAACACATACCGGCAAAACTACCAGCATAAATTGCAGCATAAGGATGGTTTTTATAACGCGCAGGAAAAGGAATAAAAGAGCCAATAAGCCCCGTTAGCGCGGCAGAAATTACTAAAGGCAGTGCAAAAGTAGTGTGCATAGCAAAGCAAGCTACAAAGCCTAAAAAGAAAGTAATGAATTTTAAAAGTAAGAATTTAATCATAGCGGCGCATTTTAAACTAATCCTTTTGCGCTTTCTAATACTCTCTAACAAATAAATGTTATAAGTAATTACACATTTAAAAAGCGTGTTTTTTAAACGACTTTTAGGGATTAAATATGCTTAATAGCGTTGCTGTTAATGTTCTATAAATCACAAATTATGTATAATGGCGATAATTTAATGTATTAAAGTGTTAACCAAGGGTTATTTATGTCTAACTGTTTGCATCTGGCTATTCCGGCTGGCGATTTAAAAGTGGCTAAAGCGTTTTATTGTGACGTACTAGGCTGTAAAACGGGTAATAGTGAAGAAGGTCGCTGGATAGATATAGATTTTTGGGGCAATGAACTTACCTTACACCAAAGCGTTGAGCGCTTACCAACAGTTCGCCATGATGTTGATATGGGAGCTGTAGCAGTACCTCACTTTGGGATTCACCTATCTGAAGATGAATTTAACGGGTTAAAAACACGTATTGAAGATGCGGGTATTGAATACCTAGATAAACCATACCGCCGTTTTATTGGTGATGAGTTTGAGCAAGAAACGTTTTTTATTGAAGATCCAAATGGCAATGTGCTTGAAATGAAAACCATGGTAAACCCAGAGGTTTTATTTAAAAAAGTATAAATGCTGTTGTTTAAGTTAAGCTAAAAAACCACTTCAATAAGTGGTTTTTTTATAACTATTAATCAGTGTTTTGATAAATTAGTTAATATTTACAGGTAAAAAAATTACGCTACATACATGATTTTTATTCACTCTACAATATAAGTATAGACACCTAGACTTAATGTCAGCTCTCATATTTTATTGTTATTTATGCTGCTTAAACTCATAATTGCACCTTTGCTTATTTTACTAATAACATTCGCCCAAAAACGCTTTGGTAGTTTTGTTAGCGGCATAATTCCTGGTTTGCCTATTACCTCTGGCCTATTTCTTATTTTATAGCATTAGAACAAGGTAAATTATTTGCAGCTAACTCAGCGGTGGCCTCTCTTTATGGTATGAGCGGTATAGGCTTATTTTGTTTTAGTTACTTGGTTGTTTCACAAAGATTTGGAATGCTTAAATCGCTTTTTACAGCGTTGAGTACTTGGTGTGTATTTAGCGTTATTACTTTATTTTTACCAGTGAATATTATTGTGGCGAGGGTGATTTCGCTTTGTATTTTACTCGGTTTAGCTATTATCTCTACAAGGCTAAATATATCAGTTGATGCAAAACCATTAAATGCCCGCTGGGAGCTTTTGGTAAAATGATATTAGTGACGGGCTTTATCGTACTTGTTACGTTTATATCACAGCATATAGGGTCTGCGTGGAGCGGTAATCTCTACCTTTCCGGTTATTTTAGCGGTAATGGGTAGTGTTGCCCACTTTATTGGCAAACAAGCCTCAACGTTATTTACTATTATTTTTAGCCACTATATAAACCGTAAGCAGTTTGCTAAGCCAGCTACGGTTTTAAATACTTAAAGCTAGCTATCAACTAAAGTGAGCGGCTTTACTTTACGCTGTAGTTTTTCATGATACATAGCGGTGTCGCCGGCTTTTAAAATTTCGTCAATATTTTTAGGAGGCTCACTAAATACGCTGCTACCAATGCTTGCCTTTATAGCAATAGGCTGGTCGTTATGCGTGATGGCGAGTTTATCTAACTCTATTTTTAGATGGTGTGTTTTTGGGCTTACTTGCGCTTTGCTGTAAAAGTGGGCAAGTACTACAAATTCATCGCCGCCTAAGCGGCCGACTGCATCGCTGGTGCGTACAATACTTTTTAAACTGGCGGCTACTTTACATAAAGCTTCATCGCCTACGGCATGCCCATAATTGTCGTTTATCTGTTTAAAGTCATCTAAATCTATATACATTAAACATAAAACTCCGCCTTTTTTTGCATGCAGCTCAATCAGCTCTGATGATTTTTTACCCCAGCCACGGCGGTTTAAAATGCCACAAAGGTGATCGTAATCGGCTTCAGTTTCGGCGCGTTTTTGTGCGATTCGCATACGGCTAATACGCCTAGAAACAGCTACTGCTAGTAAAAATGACTCCACAGCGAAAGCCAAAATAAATCCGTAACGTTGCATAAATGGGCTTTGATTAATAAGTAATACTCTAAATATCATGCTTACGAGCACCAAGCTCAATGCTACAAAAACAAGCGTTGCTTCGCGTATTCCTTTGCGAGCCTGTTGTGCCGCTAAAACAAAAATAACAGTCACAATAATTAATGAGCCGTAAGCCATGATGTTGCCAGCTATTTGCCAAATCAAAGTGTTACTGAACAATATTTTTATTAAAGAAAAGCACATAACAATACCGGCCATAATTTTTAAAATCTTACTTGTTTTTGGCCATCTATTGTTTAGTTCAAGTAATGCGCACATAAACCATGTAGCACTGAGTACTGTTAAACCTATGCTGAGTAAGTATAAATCAAATAGGAGTGATGAAACGTGGTCAGTTATAAATAAATAGAGTTGGCCTTCTTGAAGCAAAATAAAGCTGCCAATACAAAAAATATAAGCGCTGTATAGCTTAAATATCTTGTCGTGAAGCCTGTAGCCCATTATAAATACGTAAAAAATGAGTGTGATACACAGCCCATAAAAAGCACCCATAATGAGATTATGTTGCTGTGTTTCTTTAAAAAAAACTTGTGTATTTTGCCACTTAAAGCGTGGTGTATAGTTAAGTTTTGACTCAACTGTAATAATGGCTGTAAAGTTTCCTGAGTCCATTAAAAATGCCACTTGTGCCGATTTTAATGGCTGCTTTATTACACCGTTTTGCTGCCATGTAAAATCATCAAGACCTGGGCGCAAAAACGAAAGTACGCCGCCACGCTTTAACAAGCAGTTAAGCTGAAATTGGTTTGTACCGCGTTTTGCCTGAAGTTCAGAAGTTGTATTAGGTTGTAAAGATGATGGAGGGGACTGACTATTTAAGGGGGTAATATCGCAAAAATCGCCTGCATTGCTATTAAATGCTATTAAGTAAATAAAAAAAAGAAATACGTATTTAGCACCTCCGTGTAAAATATTAGGAACTGTATTTTTATGATGTTTTTTGTCAGCCATAAGCACTTCCAAGCCTAACTACATTTTTTTATACTAGCAGAGCCCACCTATTTAGCTATTAGTTAATTAGTTAATTAGTTAAATTAACTGTGTAATTGAGTTAATACTTCGCTAGGTGTTTTATTAAAGTGGCGTTTAAATTCGCGGCTAAATTGCGATGGGCTGGTATAGCCAACCTTTAATGCAGCTTCGTTGGCTTTACTTCCACTAGTGGTTATAAGTTCTTTAGCCTTAGCTAAGCGTACTTTTTTTAAATACTGTAGAGGGGATTCAAACGTTACTTGCCTAAAAGCACGATGAAACGACGATACGCTCATGTTTACATCTTCAGCTAACCCTTCAACCGTAATTTGATTGGCATAACTACTGTGCATAGTTGAGAGCGTACGGGCGATACGTGCATAATGCCCATCATGCATAGCAAGCCCTATTAAAGTATGTCCTTGTGGACCACAAAGTACGCGATATACCAATTCTTTTACTATATCCTCGCCAAAAATGTCAGCCTCAATAGGGTTATTTAAAACAGCTAATAACCGGTGAGTAACGAGCTCCATTGCTGTATCTAGAGTTGCCGACTGCACTGCGCCAATTTGTGCTGACGACGATGACGCTGAAAGAGGCTTATGCTGCATTATTTGATTAACGAGTTTGTGTAGCATTGCAGGGTTTATATCTATGGCAATGCCCATAACGGGTAAGTCGTTATCAGTAAATGCTTCACACTCTAATGGCACCGGTACGCCAAGGACTAAGTAGTCGCCTGCGCCGTATTTTATTTGATGTTCAGGAAAGTGAATTATTTTATGACCTTGCCCAACAATAATAATACCTGAGTTATATATAAGCGGCTGGCGCGGCGAGCTTTTAGTTGCTCGATGAAAATACACGCCTGGAATGATAGTTTCCATGGTGCCTTCAAAGCTGAGTAATTGATTATGCTCGGCGTATTGTTGCAACATATTGGCTATGGTGGGCATAAAAGGCATCTTTAATTGAGTGTATTTTGCGTAAAATAACAATGTTGGTAGTTTTAGGCAAGCTTTTGCGAGTTATTGGGCTTTTTTTATGTTTGTTTTGCTACTAATATGCACTCATTGGAATTTAGCTTAGCTAGTAACTAAGCATTCTATTTAGTATTTAACCGTCACCTAGGAGCAAAATAATGAAATTTAGCTACGTAAATCCAACTCTTATCCAATTCGGTCAGCAACAAATTGCGGCACTATCTGATTTGATCGCAAAAGATCAAAAAGTACTTGTAGTGTACGGCGGCGGTTCAATTAAAAAGAACGGCGTGTACGACCAAGTTGCAGCAGCACTTGAAGGCTTTGACTGGGTTGAGTTTTCGGGCGTTGGCGCTAACCCAACAATTGAAGTGCTAGACCAAGCAGTAAAAATTTGTAAAGAACAAGACATCGACTTTGTATTAGGCGTAGGCGGCGGTTCAGTAATCGACGGCGTTAAATACATTGCCGCATCAGCCGTTTATGATGGCGAAGGTTGGGATATTCCTACTGGTAAGCATACTATTACTAGTGCATTACCAATCGGTGCAATATTAACATTGCCTGCAACGGGTTCTGAATCTAACCAAAACTCAGTTGTGAGCAAAGAAGCAACGAAGCAAAAACTACCGTTTGCATCACCAGAAGTACTTCCTAAATTTGCGATTATGGACCCTGATGTAATGAAAACATTACCGCAGCGCCAACTTGTGAATGGCTTAGTAGATGCATGGGTTCACACCTGTGAGCAGTACCTAACATTCCCTGAAACAGCATTAGTTCAAGAAGGTTACGCTGAAGCACTTTTAAGAACGCTTAAAACTTTAGGTGATAACTTTGAAAACCAAGATGACGCATGGCGTGCAAACCTTATGTGGGCTGCTAACCAAGCACTTAATGGTTTAATTGGTTCTGGTGTATCGCAAGATTGGGCAACACACATGATTGGCCACGAGCTTACAGCCGCTTACGGTGTTGATCATGCACGTTCACTTGCTATTGTTCAGCCTTCTTTATTACGTAACCAATTTGCAGTTAAAAAAGCAAAGCTTGAGCAAATGGGTAAAAACGTATTTGGTCTTGAGCAATCTGAAGATTTAGCAGAGAAAACAATTGCAGCAATTGAGGCGTTTTACCATAGCCTCGACGTAGCGACCCAGCTTACTGAACATGGCGATGATAAAGCCGCTGCTATTGACAATATTATTGGCAAACTTGAAGCTCACGGCATGGTTGCTCTTGGTGAAAACCAAGCTATTACGCTTAAAGAAAGCCGCGAAATTTTAGAGCAAGCGGTTGCTTAATTTTCAAAGCTAAGCGCTTACTTAAATATACTAGGGCGTGTTGATCTTTGGTGGGTGAATTTGCAGCAGTATGTTTGGTTTTTAGGCAAGGCGGAGCCTATGTAGTGTGGTTATTCCCCATGAATAGGCGATAACGCAGCATAAATACCAAACATGCGCTGCCCTTTGGGTTCTTTCTAGGGACGATTAACTCTTTGTTGCTCGGTTTTTACTTAGCCCACTAGGTTACAAACCTCGCGCCGCGATTTAATCGCCCCTAGATTGAACAAATTTCAATCCACAAAGATCAACACGCCCTAAGTAATACGTTAATAAAAAACCGTCAACCTTTGGGTTGGCGGTTTTTTTATGGGTTATTATAAATACTGCGTTGCTAATTAACCAATGAGTTCCGTATTAATGTTTTTTAATGATGATAGTAAACTGTGTTCAACGGTTAGGAAAAACCTAACGATTAAATAAATTAAAACAGGACTAAAACTCATGAAATTACTAAACACATTACTTAGCTCAAAAGCAGGCGTAGCAGCATTAATTTTACGAGTACCAGTTGGCCTTATTTTAGCGGCGCATGGTGCACAAAAGCTATTTGCTTGGTTTGGCGGTTACGGGCTTGAAGGTACAGGCCAATGGATGGCGAGTATTGGTTTAGAGCCTGGCTATTGGTTAGCAATGATGGCAGGTAGCGCTGAGTTTTTTGGTGGCATTGCATTAGCAATTGGTTTGTTAACTCGCCCAGCAGCTGTAGTTACGGCGTTTACTATGCTGATTGCTATTTTTAGCGTACATATTAGTAATGGCTTATTTATGGCAAACAATGGCTATGAATACGCATTAACGTTACTTGTAGTAACTTTAGTTTTAGCAATTCAAGGAGCGGGAAGCTTTTCTCTTGATAACGTATTAGCTAAAAAACTAGCTAATAAATAGTGTGTGTTAATTAAAAATAGCAGCCAATTTGGCCGCTATTTTTGTTTAAATTATTCAGCAGATAAAGTTAAAGAATAACTGTACTGCTTTTGCTCAAGTAAATATTCTTTATGGGTACTTGGGCTCCATGAATCATCGCCACCAACCCCCATATGTTGATGATCAATGTGTACATTTACGCAATCATCAGCAATGAGTTCGTTTGTGTGTTTCGCTTGCGTTAACATACTTTGCGAATACTCACTGGCTGCAAATAAAAACGCACCGGTTACGGTTAAATTATTAATACGCAGTAATTGGCAATCACTACGCAGGCCGTTATCGGTTGGGAAAATATACGGGGTATGTAGCTCATTTAAACTTAAGCTGTAATAACCTAAACGTGCTGCGGCTTTGCGATCTGGGTAGTTTTCAAAAGGCCCTAAACCACGCCAGTTTACTTTTGTATCGCTTTGCTTGTTAAGCGTTGTACTTAGCCCTATACGCGGCATTGGCGGTAGAGTATCGTTTAGTTGCACATCAACATTTAAGCTAATATTGCCGGTATTATTTAGTGTATATAGCCATTGTGTTTTTGCTTGTAGCACGCCGTTAAATTCATAATTAAATACACAAGTAATACGTATATCAACGCTTGATTGCACTGCGTGAATTGAGCTACATGTGCGCTGCCATTGCCCTATACCTGCACGTAACCAACGTGCCTCCCATGCATTAGGATCTAGGTTATCTACTTCGCTTACGCCTATGTCGTTATCAAGCGGGGCGCGATAAAAGTTATCGACCAGTGGGCTACTAATAACCTGAGTATCGTTTTGTAACCACTGCTCTATAAGCCCTGATTGCTTGCTAAAAACAAGTTTAAATTTATCGTTTTCAATACATAGGTGGGAGTCGGTTTCGTTAACACTTATAGCGCTTTGCTCTGTAGTTGATGCAAATGATTCACTGTTTAAATTATTACTATGTATAAGCTTAAACTGCTCGGTGTTTAATACATGCTCGGCACTTGCAAAGCTACAATCGTTAATTAGTGCTACATCTAAATTAAGGTGGTATTGCGCACCTTGCTCAAACGTTGTTTTAGTTTTAATTGTTAACGTGTGTGTACTTTGCGGAGCAATATTAAGTACATGCTCGCCTTGTTCAACACAGATGCCATTTTGCATTAACTGCCAAACCAGTTTTTCGTTATCTGTGTGTCTAAATACATAATCGCTAAATATATCAATGGTGTATTGATTTTTAGTTTGCTCGCGCAGCGTAAATTGTAAATGCTGCTGGCTGTATTTTGCTTCAAACAGGCTAGGGTGCGGCGTGCGGTCAGGGAATAATAAGCCGTTAATACAAAATTGGCGGTCATTTAGTTCATCACCAAAATCGCCGCCGTAAGCCCAATAATGCTCACCATTTTCATCAGTTTTAGATAAACCTTGGTCTACCCAATCCCAAATAAAGCCACCTTGCAGGCGAGGGTATTCTCTAAATGCTTGCCAGTAATCGTCAAAGCTACCTAGGCTGTTACCCATTGCATGGGCGTACTCACATAAAATAAGCGGGCGAGTTTCACCCGGTAGGCTTAGCCACTTTTTAATAGAGTATTTAGGTACTGCGTCATCGGCAAGGTGGGTATCTACACGGGCATACATAGGGCAAATAATATCGGTTGCGGTGGTATTTGCGCCGCCACCTTCGTATTGCACTGGACGCGATGGGTCAAAGCTTTTTGACCAACCGTACATAGCATCGTGGTTGGCACCGTGCCCGCATTCGTTACCCAGTGACCAAATAATAATAGAGGCGTGGTTTTTATCGCGCTCAACCATTTGTGTATAGCGCGACATAAATGCACCAGCCCACTGTGGATCGCTTGCCAAACGCCCCATAGGAAACATGCCGTGGGTTTCTATATTGGCTTCGTCCACTACGTATAAACCTAGCTCGTCACATAACTCGTAAAAGCGTGGATGGTTAGGGTAGTGAGCAGTACGCACGGCGTTAAAGTTATTTTGCTTCATCAGCTTAATATCTTCAATCATATCGGCGGTAGTAACTGTATGGCCGTTTTCTGGGTGATGCTCGTGGCGGTTAACACCGCGAATTAGTAGCGGTTTGCCGTTTAAGCAAAGCTGCCCGTTAAGCATTTCCACTTTTCTAAAACCAATGTTATAGGCTTCAACATCTACAGTGTTGCCTTGCTCATCTAACAGGCTTACAACGCAGCGGTATAAGTATGGGGTTTCGGCGGTCCACTTTTTAGGGCTTTGTATATCAATTGTTTGAAATACAACATCGCTCCAGCCGCCTTTTTCATCAACGCGTTTATTGTTAGTGCTTTGTATGTCTGGCTCGCAGAGTGCTTGCTCATTATCAAAAACCTGTACTGCTACTTGGTAGTTATTTGGCGCATTTATCGCGGTTTTTATATGTAGCGTTGCATCGCGATAGCAAGCGTCTAAATCGGGGGTTATAAACACATCACGTATTTGGTTTTGTGGTTTTGTAAGTAAGTTAACATCGCGAAAAATACCGCTTAGCCACCACATGTCCTGATCTTCTAAATAACTGCCATCGCTCCAGCGAATAACCATAACCGCAATACGGTTGGTGCCTACTACTAACAGTTCGCTTAAATCAAACTCGCTCGGTAAGCGGCTATCCTGCGAGTAGCCCACCCATTGACCGTTACACCAAAGGTGAAACGCCGAGTTTACGCCTTCAAAAATAATATGGTTACGCTGCGCTAATTGATCCGCTGTAATAGTAAACTCAGTGCGGTAGCAACCTGTTGGGTTATCGCTTGGTACAAATGGCGGGTTAACTGCAAATGGGTATTTAACATTACAGTAAATAGGTTTATCAAAGCCGTGTAATTGCCAGTTAGAAGGCACAGGAATACTTTGCCAATTTTTGCTTAGTGTTTCACTTAGCAGTGATTCATCAACCGCTTCGGGTTTATCGAATAATTTAAAATCCCATTGGCCGTTTAAACTTTGTTTTTGTGATTGTGTGTTAGTACGGGCATGGTCAACGCTTTTAAATCCATTGAGTGGGCTGTGCGCTTTTACTTGATTAACTTGTACTGAAATTGGGTTTTCCCAATCACGGCGGTTAATTATGTGTTGTAGTGAGTTCATTAATGTCCTATTGCATGTATGGCAATTATAGTGGCTTAAATATAGCTAAAATAATGCGTTGGGGTTATGCTTAAAGCTCTCTTTTATTTGTCCAAAACTATCATTTTAAATTATGCGCAACACTATTGTAGATGTACTCGATATTGGCCCAGAGTGTACAGAGCGGTTTATTGATTTAACCACGCTTTCGCAAATGCCAAACCTTGAAATAGAGCTGGCAGGTTGCTCTAATTTATTGGGTGACTATTGTGTTGCACGTACTAACCCGCTTGAACACACTCTTTTTTATACTTTGGCTGGTCAGGGCACACTTAAAACAGTTAATAACCAATACTCATTAACTGAAAATAGCTTAGCTATATTGCCTGCAAGGCAAAGTTTTGAGGTTAAAATAGCAAGCGAAAAGTGGGATGTGATTTGGCTAAACCTTGCAAACACTAAACGTTGGCAACATTTAAATTTAGCACAGGCTAAGGTATTAACTAATCAGCAATTAGCGCCATTACATTTAGCTATGGAGCTTTTATATAGCGAAAGTAACGCTACTTTGCGCGAAGGTGTTATGCCTATTTTAAGCCACTATTTAAACACTACGCTTCAAAGCGAGCCGCAAATAGGTGGGCAAAACAGATTAACCAGCTTGTTTTTAGAGGTAGAAGAGCGCTTACAGTTTGATTGGACTATAGAGGTTATGTGCGAGCACGTGCATTACTCAGCACCGCATTTACATAGGTTATGCCAAGCGCAATTTGGTAAAAGCCCTATGCAGCAGCTTATTTATTTACGCATTAAACGAGCTAAAAGCTTACTACTAAATACCCGCTGGCCTGTTGCCCATATTGCTGCTTACGTGGGGTATCCTAATATATTTAATTTTTCTAAACGGTTTAAAAAATCAGTGGGTATATCACCAACTGAATTTAGAAAATAACGTAAGCGGCTCTCTACATTTGAATAAATTTAAGGTATTGTGCGATTTCTTAAATTGCATTTTAGAGTTTTTAGGTAGGTAATGCGCTCAAACTACTTTTTAGTCGTGATACTTTTAGTGCTTGTGCACAGCTTTATTAGCTGTGATGCGGCGGCGTATCATCTGCAAGAAGAAGTTGATCATGCTACGCATGTTCATTCTCAAGCAAATGTAAACGATGAAGATGCGCAATCACCTACTGAAATACATGCCCATCAGCATTGCCACTGTGGTTACTACAGTACGCTAAATCACTCTATAAGCCCTGAGCAAAGCCAAGCTACACTGCCTGCGTGCTATAGCGGTTTAAACTATCCACCAGATGTTCCGCCACCAAATTTTTATAGCTAGTTTTTAATTTTAAACACTTTGTAAATAACTGCCTGCGCCTGTGCGCTATAAGGCTAGTTATGTACATATTTAGGTTGCTTAATTGCGCTTGTTTTTAAAATAGGCGTAGTGATTAAGTCAACTCTGTTTGTTAAAAAACGGACATGCTATATGAACAAAAAACCACTTATGCTGGTGGCGCTACTGTGCGCATTACCTGCAATGAGCGTTTTGGCAAAAAATGAGCCTCAAAACGTATTAACGCTAAAGCAAGCGCTTAAAAATACCGAGCAGCAAAATGCTGAACTTAAACGCTACCCGTATCATCAAAAAATATTAACGGCGCTTAAAACCCAAGCTGCGCTTTCACCTAATCCTGAGCTGAGTTTTGAAGCTGAAAATTTTTTTGGAACTCACGGCTCTCATGCGTTTTCGGGGGCGCAGTACACGCTGGCTTTAAGCCAATTAATAGAGCTGGGTGATAAACGCCAAAACCGCATTAACTACGCCACGGCAAATATAAAAGCGCAAACAATTGAGTATAAAAATACTCGGTTAGCACTTTTAGCAACCACCGCTGAGCGCTATTACCAAATACTTAAATTTCAGGCGTTAATTGCTTTAAATAGTGAGCGTAAAAACACCGTTAAGCAGGCACTTAACGCAATTGAAAAACGCGCTAAAGCGGGTGCAGCCTCAAGTGCTGATGTAACCCGCATGCGTTATGCATTAAGCCAAGTAGATTTAAATACGCTGATGCTAAATAGCGAATTTGAGCGTGCGCGCTTAGCTCTAACCGAGCTTTGGCAAGAGCCGCAAGTGAGTGATTACTATGCTGGCGATTTATCACAAATAGCTGCTGTTAAAAGTGAAGCAGTGCTACTTGATGCGGTAAATACAGCACCTGAATTTGCACTGCTGCAGCAGCAATATATGCAGCAAACGGCTAATTTGTCGCTGCAACGCTCAAGCGGGCAAAGCGATTTAACCCTGGGTGGTGGCGTGCGATATAACCAGCAAACTGATGCCAGCTCGTTGGTGTTTTCTTTTTCAATGCCACTGCAATTAAGCAATTCTAATAGCGGTAATATTGAGGCTGCAAAGCATCAACTTACGCTACTTAATGAGCAACAAGGGCAATTACGTGTTCAGCTACGCCAGCAAATACGCACTTTGTATGCGTATTACCAAGGTAAAACTGCGCAGGCACAGCTATTAACACAGCAAGTTATTCCACAAGCACAAACGCTTATAAAACAAAGTTTAAAAAGCTATCAACAAGGGCAAATATCGGTGTTGCAATTACTCGACGCACAGCAAGCTTTATTTGATTCTAAACGCGCACTTATCAACATCCATAGCGAGCTATATCAAGTACTGCTTACCCTTGAGCGTTTAACTGGCCAACCTTTAATTGAGACTCATCAATCATGAATAACACTCTTATCGCATTATTTATAACGCAATTATTTGCACTCCCATTATTAAGTAGCACGGCTATGGCATCAGATAGCCATCACGAAAAAGGCCACGAAGAAGGCCACAAAGACGAACACACACAAAAAGGCCCACACGGCGGATTTTTACTAACCAATAACGCCCTTGATTTAGAGCTTAAGTTAACCCAGTTTGCAGGTAATACCGAGCTGCGAATATATGGCTTTAATAACAATAAAGCCATTGATATAAACCAGTTAGACGTAACCATAAACGTGCAGCGTTTAAGTGAAGAGCCACAGCTTATTCGTTTTAAAGCTGAAGATGACTATTTAGTAAGTACCGTGAGCGTAAACGAGCCGCATTCTTTTAAGCTTGATGTAATGGCACGCTATAAAGGCGTTGAAATAAATTATCATTATGAGCAAGAAGAAGGGCGTACAACGCTAAGCTCCCAAGCAATTGAACGCGCAGGAATTAAAACCGACATTGCAAAAGCAGGTAGCGTTGAACTAACAGATACTTTATTTGGTGTTATAGCACCCACCGCGCACGGCACCGTTGAAGTAATGGCGCCTTATACCGGCTTAGTTAACGATATCTTTGTAAGCATTGGTCAAAACGTTAAAAAAGGCGATAAACTTGCCAGTATTACCAACCGCGAGACCCTACAAAATTACACCATAAAAAGCCCAATTACAGGCGTTATTACCGAGCAATATTTAAAGCGCGGTGAGCTTGCCAACAGCGCATTAATGCAAATAGTAAACCTTGAAACCGTATGGGTCGAGCTCTCGGCTTTTCCTGAAAATATTGAAAAGCTCGCCATAGGACAAAGCGCAAAAGTGTACGATTTACATCATCATTTAAATGCGCAAGGTGAGGTGTTTTACATAGCCCCGATGATGAGCGGCGGGCATATTGCGCGTGCGCGAATCGAGCTTACAAACCCTGATGGTCATTGGCGTCCTGGTATGCATGTTAATAGCGACATTAGTACTGCAAAAGTAGATGCTGCAGTGCGAGTAAAGGCTACAGCTGTGCAGGAATTTAACGGCAAACCTAGTGTGTTTATTAAAAGCGGCAATGTATTTGAAGTACGCCCTGTAAAGCTTGGTGCTAAAAACAGCGAGTGGGTAGAGGTACTTGAGGGGCTCTCGCCAAATAGTGAGTACGTAACGCAAAACAGTTATGTAATTAAAGCCGATATATTAAAAAGCGGCGCAAGCCACTCACACTAGGAGGCAGCATGATTAACTGGATAGTTTCTTTTGCGGTTAAGCGCCGCATGATGGTGCTTGCGCTCACACTTTTATTTGCTGGGTTTGGCGTATACAACACACAAAATTTAGCCGTTGATGCCGTACCCGATATAACTAACGTGCAAGTTCAAATAAATACCAAAGCGCCGGGCTTTACCCCGCTTGAAGCCGAGCAGCGCATTACATATTTGATTGAAACTGCAATGGCGGGTATTCCTAAGCTTGATTACACCCGCTCAATTTCGCGTTATGGGCTTTCGCAAGTTACCGTTATTTTTAATGAAGGGACCGATATTTACTGGGCGCGCCAGCAAATATCAGAGCGCATACAAAGTATTCGATCAGACTTGCCAGCCAATATTGAACCAAACTTAGGGCCAATTGCCAGCGGGCTAGGGGAGATTTTTACTTATTCTGTGCATGCAAATAACGGTGCATTAAAAGATGATGGTACGCCATTTAATGCAGAAGATTTACGTACCCTGCAAGATTGGGTTATTCGCCCGCAGTTATTAAAAGTAAAAGGCGTTACCGAAATAAACAGCCAAGGAGGCTTTGAGCGCCAATATCAAGTAGCGCCCATGCCAGAAAAACTACTCGCTTATAAGCTCACGCTAAGCGATGTAATTACTGCACTTAAATTAAATAACAGTAACCAAGGCGCAGGATTTATAGAGCGTTTTGACGGGCAATATTTAGTGCGCTCGCCAGGGCAATTAAAAACCATTGATGATATAGCTAATACCGTAGTTGCTAAGCGCGATGATGCACCAGTACGCATTAAGGATGTAGCAAATGTGCGCCTAGGTAAAGAACTCAGAACCGGCGCTGCTACTTATAACGGTAAAGAAACCGTGCTTGGCACCGCCATGATGCTAATTGGCGAAAACAGCCGCGTAGTGGCAAAAGCCATGGCAGATAAACTCAAAGATGTACAACTAAGCTTGCCTGAAGGTGTTGTGGTAGAAGCAGTTTATGACCGCACAACCCTTGTTGATAAAACCATAGCAACCGTAAAAACCAACCTGTTCGAAGGCGCGGTATTAGTGATTGTTATTTTACTGCTACTACTGGGTAACGTAACTGGCGCATTGATTACGGCAATGGTTATTCCACTTAGTATGTTATTTGCCATAACAGGCATGGTGGGTAATCGGGTATCGGGTAATTTAATGAGTCTAGGCGCAATCGACTTTGGTTTAATCGTTGATGGCGCTGTAATTGTGGTTGAAAACTGTTTGAGGCAACTTGGCCTTGCGCAGCACAAACATGGCAGGCTACTTACATTAAATGAGCGTTTAAGTGTTGTAACCGCCGCTACTAAAGAAGTATTTAGCCCAGCGGTGTTTGGCATTTTAATTATTATGCTGGTGTATTTGCCGCTGTTTGCGCTTAGTGGTGTAGAGGGCAAAATGTTCCAGCCAATGGCATTTACTGTTGTAGCCGCACTAGTTGGCGCACTTATTTTTGCTGTTACCTTTGTACCTGCGGCTATTGCGGTATTTGTACGTGGCAAGGTGAGTGAGAGCGAAAATGCGGTTATGCGGGTTATTAAAAAAGGCTACAAACCACTGCTTGGTTTATCGCTTAAGTTGCCGTGGGTAATGTTAAGCATTGCTGCTGTGCTTGTAATTGCACTTGGCTTTAAAGTTAAAAATATGGGCGCTGAATTTTTACCGCAGCTTGATGAAGGCGATATAGCCATGCACGCACTGCGCATTACCGGCACCGGTATTGAACAATCGGTAAAAATGCAAAAAGAGCTAGAGCAAGCCATTTTAGACATACCTGAAGTTGAAAAAGTATTTTCAAAAATTGGCACTCCAGATGTAGCAAACGATCCTATGCCACCTAACGTTGCCGATACCTTTTTAATGTTAAAGCCGCGCGAACAATGGCCTGATCCCGCTTTAAGTAAAGAAGAGCTGGTTAAGCAAATTCGCCATTTAGTAAATGAAGTACCAGGTAATAATTATGAGTTTACGCAACCTATAGAAATGCGTTTTAACGAGTTAATAGCAGGCGTGCGCGCCGACGTTGCGGTGCGTATTTATGGCGATGATTTATCAACATTAAAACAGTATGGCGAAAAAGCCACAGCCTTGGTGCAAGACATTACAGGCGCAACTGATGTACGCCTTGAGCAAATGGAAGGTTTGCCTACACTTTCGGTAACGCCGCTTCGCGATCATATGGCGCTGTTAGGTTTAACAGTAACCGATATACAGCAAAGTGTAAGTGCTGCGGTAGGCGGTGTACAAACCGGGCTTATTTATGAAGGCGATAAACGCTTTTCGTTATTAGTGCGTTTAGATGAGCGCTGGTCAAACGATGTATCACAGCTTGCGCGTTTGCCAGTGGCCGTGCCCAAAAGTGCCAACCCAGACCTTGCATTTGTACCGCTTGGCGAAGTTGCAAATATTAGTATTGATAAAGGGCCTAATCAAATAAACCGTGAAAGCGGTAAGCGTAATGTTGTTGTTACTGCAAATGTAGAAGGGCGTGATTTAGCAAGCTTTGTAAGTGATGCACAAGCCGCTTTAAATTCAGATCTTAATTTACCAAGTGGTTATTGGATTGAATACGGCGGTACATTTGAGCAATTAGAATCGGCAAGTAAGCGGTTATCGCTGGTGGTGCCAGTTACTTTATTGCTTATATTTGGCCTGCTTTACAGTGCGTTTAATTCACTTCGTGATTCGTTAATTATATTTAGCGGCGTACCACTTGCACTGACCGGAGGTGTGCTTGCGTTATTGCTGCGCGATATGCCGCTTTCAATCTCAGCGGGCGTGGGGTTTATAGCGCTAAGTGGTGTAGCGGTATTAAATGGCGTGGTTATGCTGTCGTTTATTAAACAATTAAGAGCCGATGGGCTCAGTTTAATCGATGCGATACAAACAGGTGCACTTTCGCGCCTGCGTCCAGTACTTATGACCGCTTTAGTGGCAAGTTTAGGGTTTATTCCTATGGCGCTAAATACTGGCACCGGCGCTGAGCTACAAAGGCCGCTGGCGACGGTTGTTGTAGGAGGGATTATTTCATCAACCTTACTTACGCTATTAATATTGCCTGCACTTTATAAGCTAGTACATGCAAAATTTAACAAGCAACAAAGAGCTTAGCTAATTGCACCTGTTAGATAACGTAAAAGCAGCTGAAGTTTCAGCTGCTTTTTTGTTGTTAAGTAAACTTTGCAGGTTAATTATATTGAAAAAGGTTATCCCAGCGCTCATCCAAAATAGTTTTTGCGTGTTCCAAATTTATTGCGCTATACACATCATTAGTACACGTCACTAAGCGCATACGCTCCAACTTTTCAAGGGCATCACTAATTTCAAAGTCGAGTTCGCACTGATATTTACTTTTAAACCAATCCTCTATTTGTTCATCAAGCGTTTGGGCGGTTAAGCCGTTTTCTGATTTTAGTAAAAACGTATACGCAAGCAGCGCTTCTTTTATGTCTTCCTCTTCGGCGGCGTCTATAAGGGTGTGAAAAACACCGGCGTTATTATCAAGGTTTTTAAAGTAGAGGTTATCGCTAAGCGCTTTCATAAATTTAATTTTACGGTTTTTAAACTTACTCCACTCTTTAAAAATAAAGCTGCCAAATACTCCCATGCCAATAGCAAAGGTAATAAAGTGTTGTTGCGTCATTTCGACAGCTTCACTTCTAAAGCCCCCCCAAAAAGCAAACAGAGCAAATAACAATAAAATTGATGCGCCAAGCTTAGTTATAAGTACCACTGCACCGCCAACTAAAGCCGATGAGCCAATAATTGCTTTATCAATAGGGCGCATGCGTACTTCGCTATTAGGAAATAGCATTTCGAGATCGGCCTTTGGCACATTTTGAAACAGCTTAACTATGGTCGAACTTGGCTCAAACCCTAAAGGCATTTTATTTTTAGCTTCAAAATAAGCGCTGTCTTTAAAGCGAATAAACACGGCTACTCGGTCGTAATTAGTAAAGTGCAGCGGTTTTTTACGAAGGCCCCAAAAGCTGGTTATGGTTTCAGTGAGTTGCGACTCGCCACGGCGATAAAAAACCACTTCTTCAAAGTCATCAAATTCAACCTCAAGGCGCACTTTAAATAGTGACTCTTCGTTCAATGCATCTTGTAAGTCTTCATTGGTGATCACTTCAAAGTTAGCTGCATTAAGTACCTTAGCAAAATCTTTAGCAAAATCACGTTGGCACTGCGCTTTTTGATCCTCCGATACTGGAGCTAATGATCGCGTGTCACTGTTGGGATCAAACGGTGCGTAGTTGTTTTTAAGTGATTCAAGTGTTGAGTGGTAATCGTAATGAATAAGGCTTGCTAGTAAATCACAAAATTGTTTAAACGATGTTTTTTGTGTACTGCTTTTAAGCTCTTCGCTACACATATCAACAATATCTTGCTTTCTAAAAGGAATAAAACGCGCACTTTGCATAAGTTTTTAACTGCTTTGGTAGGTATTTAACTGCATTGACACATAATAAAATATTCTTATGGATATTACTAATTTGTTAATGCAGTAGGGCGTATTGATCATTGGTGGTTGAATTTGCAGCTGTGTGTTTGGTTTTTAGGCAAGGCAGAGCCTATGTAGTGTCGTTATTCCCCATAAATAAGGCGATAACGCAGCATAAATACCAAATGCGCTGCCCTCTGGGTTCTTTCTAGGGACGATTAACTCTTTGTGCCTACATGGATGTAGGTAAAGGGCGTGAGCAGGACGCGGAAGCTTTGCTCGATTTTTACTTATTCTTACATGGATGTAAGCCAGTAGGGTAACGCAGGAGCAGTTACCGAGCCTACTAGGTTACAAACCTCGCGTCGCGATTTAATCTTCCTTGGATTGAACAAATTTCAATCCACAAAGATCAATACGTCCTAGGACCTGTAGATTTACTACACTGTTTTCAGCGTGTATTAACCTAAATATGTAATTATTAGCTCATTGAATAATCTTGTTCTTACTGATAAGTGAAAAGGATTTACTATGGCCATTCAAAAAAAGCTAAAAGAAAAAACGCGTAATTTTATTGACTCTAAGCATATGCTTAGCGGTATTACAGTGGCGTCGTTTTTAGAGTCAACCATAGTTCCTATTCCACTTGAAGCAGTGCTTGTGCCTCTTATGCAGGCTCGTCGAGAAAAGCTATGGCTTATAGCATTAATGGCGACCTTGGGCTGCATAGTGGGTGCATTGTTTGGTTATGCATTGGGTTACTATTTATTTGATGCAGTAGGCGATTGGATTATTAATACACTCTCGAGCCCTGAGCAATTTGAAAACGTTAAACAAAAAATGCAAGATCAAGGCTTTTGGTTTGTAATAACACTGGGTATTGTGCCCATTCCGTTTCAAATAGCGATGCTTGCAGCGGGCGCGACTAAGTACTCTATTTGGTTATTTTTATTGGCCTCAGGTATTGCGCGTTCTATTCGTTACTTTGGCCTGGCTATTATTGTTTATTATGCCGGTAATGAAGCTGAGCGAATTATTAGTAAACATAAAACTAAAGCGATGATTGGCATTACTATTTTAGTGTTGGGATTGTGGGGACTTAGTACCGTAGTTTAAGTTTAAATTTGAGGGGGATTACGGTTTTCATCTTCGTGATGGTTTTTATTATTGTGCTATAGTTTTCAAATGAAGTACTGAAAAACCTAGCAATTAATATGATTGAAACAGTAAAACTTACCGTTAAACTTTCTAACTTTTATAAAATGCCTTTGATCAATAAAGTTTTAAGTTTAGCTTTATTGATCTATATTGCTATTTTTTCAGCCTACTCCCTAACTAGCTTTCCTCCCTTACAAGTTCAAAACAATGTGTACGGTTTTACTACCGATTTTATTAATTTAACTGTCATTATATTTCTGTTTTGGATGGTTCAATGCTCTGATCTATCTAAAAAAGCATATATTTTTTCTAGTTTTGGTTTATTACTATGGAGTATTGGCACCACGGCAGACGTGCTTGATGAGTTAGTTGTGCAACCTTATTGGATAAGTATTTATTTTGAGGACTTATGCAGAACCAGCGGCATGCTTTTAACTTCCTATGGTTTATTTAAAACTATGCGCTTTGTACAAAGTATTAATAACCGATTAGCGCGTGAGCTCATTATTGACGATTTAACCAAGGTACATAATAGACGTTATTTTTATCAGCACGCTAAAGATGCTCAGCACTCACCTTACGTTATTTTAATTATCGATATAGACCACTTTAAAGCAATCAATGATGAGTTTGGTCATGATGTTGGTGATGTAATGCTTAAAGAACTAGCAACTAAATACGACAATGCTTTTACGCACCAAAACAAATTTGCTCGCCTCGGTGGTGAAGAATTTGGTGGCTACTTGCCTACAAATAATATGACGCAAGCGTGTGATTTTTCGCAGCAATTAATTGACCTTGCGCACACCATAAATATTCAAAACTCTCGTCACTTAACAGTAAGTATAGGTGTTGCAATGCAAACGCCTAATGAGCCTTTAGATAAAGTAATGAAGCGCGCTGACCAAGCTTTATATTTAGCTAAAAAAAATGGTCGAGATCATTTTGAAGTTGCCCCGTAAGCGTTTTTAATTATATTAAAACACGTCCTTATTGTTTGCACATTTACTACACTTTTTAACGTTTTCGTAAGGAAGTGTCAGTGAGGGTAATGCTTTGTAAATCATGAAATTAAAATAGAATGTTTGGGTCATAATGGAGATATTAATAATAAGGAATAACCTTAATGACCAACTCCCTTTTAAAAGCTGCATTACCCTTAAGTCTAATTACTATTTTGTCGGGCTGTGGCTCTGACGATAGCTCAAGCTCTACAGGTTACATCCAATTGTATAACGGCTCTTACAATAGCCCATACACGCGTTTGTTTGTTGAAGAAACAGAGCGTTCAGGCGCTGATTTTGCCGATGTAACTACTCGCCATAACTACAGTACAGGTACTTATGATGTAAGTTTTGAATACCTAGATGCTAACGACAGCTATATAACAATTAGCGACCAAGAAATTTCTATTAAAGGTGACAAAACACAGTTAGTAGTAATGAGCGGCAACTTCGATGAACCTACATTTACAGAGCTTAGCGTACCTATCACAAGCGATACGGGTGAGTTTAACTTAGGGTTTTATAATATTGCAGGGGAAGACACTAACTACGATATTTACTTAGCAACTGATGATGGCGTATTTGAAAGCGCGACACTTTTTTCATCGGCTCAATATTTAAGTGAGTTAGACCTGCAAAGCATTGATGAAGGTTATTACACTATTTATATAACTCAAGCGGGCAGCAGTGATGTTGTGTACGAGTCGTCATCTGTTTATTTATACGACGAAGCAAGCTATGTAGCAATGATCCGCCCAAGTTATGCAACAGAAGAAGGCGGTATTACGCTTGATGTAGTAACCGATAATAATTACGTTACTGAGCTTAAGCACCAATCTGCGTTGGGGCAATTACGTTTTATAAATACGATTGATGACTACTCGCCAGTTAGCTTTTCGGCTACACGTGGCACAACTGTAAATACAACAAATACAGTCGCTAGTGATTCGTATACAGACTATGTTGAACTTTCGCCTAATAGTTACAGCGTAGCGATGTACGACGAAGAAGGCACAAAGCTTGCCGATAACTTTTTAATGACGCTAGAGCGTGAGCAAAGTGCGGTGGGTATTTTTTATAACGACGTTGATAACGGTCTACGTATGATGAGCGTTGAAGAAAACCTAACGCCAAGTAGTTACAGCCATACGGTATCGGTTGTAAACCTAATTGAAAGCTATGCAGGACAATCGGTTTCAGATGTTGATGTGTACTTTACACTTAACGGCGAAACTGTAGACGACACCAGTAACGTAGTTGATGGTTTAGATAGATACGATCAAGAAGAGCAGGTTGTAGATAACGAAGTTTACACTGTTTATGCTGTATATGAAGACAACGGTCAGCAAATTGTGCTTATTCAACAAAGCGATATGGACTTTACACAAGAGGGTAATTACATATTGATTTTAGAGCATGATGAAACAACAAGCTCAGGTTATAAAATGACCCTAGAGCGTACTATCACCGATAGTGTTGAATAAACCTAAATATATTATGTAGCGTAAAGCCTAAGTACTTTAAGTGCTTAGGCTTTTTTATCGAACAAAATTTACCTACTTATTAATAATTAGGTACACTCAGGGCATAATAATTAATAAGAGTGTGCCATGGATGATTTAGTTGGGTTAGCCGTTATAGTAATACTGGTTGTAGTTGCCGGTGCTATTTGCGGCTTAATAGCGCTAGTGCAGTTAAATGGATTAAAACAAGAAGTTGCTGTTTTAAGGGCCAAAATAACACATCTACAAACACATAAACCGATATCGCAAAGTGAACCTCAAAGCGAAGCATCTACTGCTCAGGTAGCGCTTTCAAGGTCTGAGCCAATCGCTTATAAAGCACGGTCAAACTTAACGCCCCAAAGCGCGTCACCACCTGTAATAAATCAGCCATCAGCGCCTCCTAAAAAAGCCAAACCAGCTAAAGCATCAGCCATAGAATTACTATTTAATAAATTGCGCGCAGGGTTTGAAGAGAACTGGATGACCTGGATAGGCGCAATAGCGCTTGCGTTTGGGGGCATATTTTTAGCTAAATACAGCCTAGAAGCTGGATTACTATCGCCTGTAATGAGGTTGAGTTTAGGTGGCTTATTTGGGCTTAGCTTAATTGCAGCCGCGGCTTATTTACATCATAAACGCATTGTATTTGAAGGCTTTAATAATTACATACCCGCAGCGCTTGCAAGCGGCGGGTTTATTACCTGTTTTGCTTTAACGCTTTTAGCTTACAGCAGTTACGACATGCTGAGCCCTACCGTGGCATTTTTTGCGTTAGCTATTATAGCAATTAGTGCAAGCGCGATGGCGCTTAGGTTAGGCCCGCTATTGGCCGTGCTTGGTATTATTGGCGCTTACAGCGTACCACTATGGGTTAGCACTGGCAGTGGTAACTTATTTGCGCTGTTAATGTATGTTGGCTTTGTAAGTTTGTCGGCTGCGTTAGTTGCACATAAAGTACAGCGAGCTTGGTTGTGGTATTTATTATGGGTTGGGCACATTGGCTGGTATTTAGTTGGTTTTACGCTACTTAAAGCTAATACCGTTTGGTTAATGGGGGCATTTGCTTTACTTAGTATTGTAGGGTTAATTGCTATACCGCGCTTAGGTCTAAAACTAAATGTTATTGAACATCGCCCGCACAGTTTAAAACGCTTAATTAAAGTGCTTCCAGATCATGCATTACTACTCGCTTTTATTGCGCCCTTAATATTTACTATGTTGATCAGTCACTTTGATATGCAGTGGCAAGCAATCGGCGTGTTAAGTATTGTATTGGTGTTGTTTTTAGTCCTTAAAAATAGCCGTTGGGATATTTGGCAGGGCGTAGCGTTAGTTATTTCAACGCTATTAGTATTAGGCGCTGAGCGCACGCATCTTTCGCCAAATCTATATGATGACGCCCTCTTTGTATTCAAAAATGAGTATGGTTTGGGTTTATTACTCGGGTTGTTACTTACCGCTTTTGGGCTCTATTACGGTAAAAAACAGATTAAGCGTTTAGCGTTTCATATTACGGGGGCATTTAGTGCATTTGTAATGATAGCTACTTTATATACGCTTATTCCTAATTCTGCGTTAAGTACTGCATATCCACTTTGGGCCGTTGCATTGTTTGTAGTGGCGGCTATTTTAATAAAGCTCGCGCAGCATAATACAACGCTATTTCAGCGTTTTACTTATTGGGTAGGGGCTAATGCCAATATTACGTTAGCAGTTACCATGCTATTAAGTGACAGCGGCCTAACCATTGCACTGGCTGTACAAGTATTACTTATAAGCGTACTTATAAAACGCTATAACGTGCCTATGCCGCATTGGCCTATAAAAGCCTTAGTTGCTGCGTTATTACTGCGCTTAACGCTTGCGCCTTGGACACCAAGCTACGATGCGTTAACGGTATTTGGTTTGCATTGGAGTATTGTGGTTTATCCGTTATGTATCGCGTTATTTTTTGCCGCAGCTAAGTGCTTTGACTCATCAAAACTTAAAATATGGCTCGAAGGTGCAGCCCTTCATTGTTTAGCGCTTTTTATTACTACCGAAACAAGTTATCAGCTAGTAGGGCATTATCCGCAATTTGATTCACTTAACTTTTACGAACAAATACTCCTTACCTGTAACTGGCTTGCATTAGGGTGTGTGTATTTACACAGAGCAAAACTTGCCGGTACTTTAGCTAAGTTATATAAAGTGGCGGGTTTTGCACTTGCGGGGTTAGCAGGGCTTTTTGCTATTAAAACACTACTTGACGATAACCCATTATTTGAATCACTTTACATAGGTGAGCTGCCAATATTTAACTGGTTATTACTATTGTGGTTAGTTCCTGCAGGATTAACGCTTTGGCTGGCCAAGCTTGTAAAACCAATAAATGCTAAAGCTACGCCATTTATATTGGCCGTTGCGGGTGGCTTTATATTATTGGCAATAAACAGCTTTATTCGTCAGTACTGGCAAGGTCCTTATATTTACTTATCCAAAGGGGCGAGCAATGCAGAGCTTTATAGTTACTCTGTTATTTGGTTAGTATTGGGTGCGGGTACTGTTATTTTTGGTCATTTAAAAAATCAATTATTAATACAAAAAATAGGCCTAGGCATACTAGCTGCAGTTATTGTTAAAGTGTTTTTAATTGATATGGCTAACTTGGAGGGCTTACTTAAAGCGCTTTCGTTTATTGGATTAGGGCTTTCGTTGGTGGGGTTAAGTTGGTTGTTCCAAAAGCTTAGAAGCCGAGTAAATCCAGTTTAATTTTATGAACACTTTATAAAGCAAAGCCCAGTGAAGATACTGGGCTTTTTGTTTTACGCTATTACTTGATAGCTTTTAACTAGAACACTTTTAACTAGAACACTTTTAACTAGAACACTTTTAACTAGATCACTATGTACTGTGATTAAGCAGTGCCTTTAGTTTGCCCGGTTTAATTGGCTTACTTAAATAATGAATATTAGCGGCTTTGGTTTCTTGCTTAAGCTCGGTGTCGCGCACGGCGGTAATTAAAATAGCAGGGACTTGGCTTTGCCAAATTTCGCGCAGGGTTTTAATTAGCGTTATCCCATCGCAGTCATTGCCTAATTGGTAGTCCATTAAAATAACATCGGGTGCACCGTTTTCTTTAGCATGCGTCAGTACATTATCTACGTTATCAAAAAGGGTGTAATTAGCTTGCCACTTTTTAAGTAAGCTTGCCATTGCTGCTAAATTTTCAGGGTCGTCGTCTACGGCAACAATATTAATTGCTGCACGGTTTTCTATTAGGCTGTTTGTAGTACTTTTTTGTTGTACAAACTGCTCGTCACCATAAGGTACCTCAATGCTAAAGCGGCTACCTTTATTTGGCTCAGAATGCACATCAAGCGGCAAACTTAATAAGTCAGCCATACGTTTTACAACACCTAAGCCTAAGCCTACGCCTTTGTTATCGCCCGACTCCACACGGTAAAAGTCGTTAAATATTTTGGCTTGCTCTACTTCGCTAATACCGGGGCCTGTATCCCATACTTCTATTCGTAAATTGTGCTTTCGGTTCCTGCAGGCAATTAATACACGGCCATTGTCGGTGTATTTAACTGCATTAGAGACCAAGTTTTGAATAATTCGGCGCAAATAGGTTATATCGCTGTGCACAATTTGTTGGTTTGAACGCACACTAAGCTTAAGGCCTTTATCACTTGATAAAATAGCGTATTCACTTTGTAGTGGCGCTAAAATATCTTCAATATAAAAGTGGCGAGGGGTAGGGGTCATAGCGCCTTGCTCAAGCTTAGCTATTTCAAGCAATGCCGACATTAAATGCACGGTTGAATCGAGACTGTCGCCTAGTTTTTCAAAGCTGTTTTGGTTAGTGCTGTCGAGCTGTTTTTCGTCAATAGCGGCAAGGTATAAACGTGCTGCATTTAACGGCTGTAAAATGTCGTGGCTCGCCAGTGCTAAAAAGCGCGTTTTACTGTCGTTGGCTTGCTCTGCTTCTCGTTTAGCTAAAGTAAGTGCTTGCTCAGTTTGTACACGGCTATCTATTTGAGCTTGTAAGTCTTTATTGATAGTTTGCACTTCTTGAGTACGTGCTTCTATGCGGTTTTCAAGATCCATGTTTACTTCTTCAAGCGCATTTTGCGTACTTATGTGGTTTGTAATATCTGAAAAGCTGGTAACAAATCCGCCATCGGGCAGCGGATTACCAATCATTTCGTATACTTGGCCATTACGACGGTGGCGAATAAAATGATGCGAGCTGCCATATTTTAAATGCTGTACACGTTTTTCTACTTGGCGTTCTATTTCACCAGGGCCACATTCACCACGGTTAGCGTTGTATCTAATAATGTCTTCTATGGGTTGGCCTACTTCTAAAAAGCCTTCAGGGTAGCCAAACATTTCATTGTAGCGTTTGTTCCATGCAACGAGTTTTAAATCTTTATCAACAACTGAAATACCGTGGCTTAAATTTTCGAGTGAGGTAAATAACAGATTTTGATTAAATTGCAACGCTTGTGTGGTTTCGTCAAAAAAGTTTACAACTTCTTCAAACGCCATACGTTTACCCGACGATACCGTATGTATTAATGCTTGCGCTGACGATGCACCAAGCACGCCTGTTAACGCGCGTTCGCAGTAGGCTATAAATTCAGGCTCTGGGTGTGCGTTGTTATCACTTAAATGATGGGCGAGTGCGTAATGGGCCAGTACTTGTTGGCTGCGCTGAATACCTAGAAATGTTTGCAGTAGTATTTTAAAGTCGTAAACGGTGGCTTTTACGTCTTTATTTAAGCGCCTTGATAAAATAGCCTGATCTTTAGGGTTAACAAAAGCAGCGGCCTGAATTTTATCAATTAAGCGCTCCTCAGCCCCAAGTGAAAAACTAATATAACAACCAATATTGGCAAACAAAGCTATCAAGGTTCCACGCGTTATAAGCGTTTGTTGCAGCTCGCTATCAAGGGTTGTGCCGGCATCGAGTATTGGCAGCATTAAAAATAGTATCCAGCAAATAAAGCCTGCTACCAAACCCGCATACACCCCATAAGCATGACCTTTTCGCCAATATAAACCACCCACAATAGAGGGTAGCAATTGGGTAACAAGTGAAAATGCGACCAAGCCCATACTGGCCAGTGCGCTACTATGGCCAAACCATTGCTGATAGAAATAGGCCAAAATTAATATGCCTGCAATAGCAAAGCGCCTTACAAGTAATATACGAGACTTATAACTGCTGGTAATTAAGTTACGTTTAAACTTTCTACGCAGCATTAACGGCAGTACCACATCGTTTGAGATCATCGTGCTTAATGTAAGCGTTGCTACCACTATCATTGCGGTGGCGGCCGATAGCCCACCTATAAATACAAAGGTGGTTAAAAAAGCGTTGTCGTTAATTAGCGGTAGGGCAAGTACAAAGCTGTCGGGTGAATAGCCGCTGCCAATTTCAGGATGAATGGCCGCAGTCGCAATAGGTAAAATCATTGCGGCTGTTAGTAGTAAATACAGCGGAAAAGCCCAGCGAGCGGTAAGTAAGTGGCGTTTGTTTTGGTTGTCGACCACGGTTACATGAAACTGGCGAGGCAAACATATAATAGCCGCTGCAGCCATTAAAGACTGGCCAATAAAGTTAAAGCTAAAAAAGTTAAAATCGCTCCAGTGACCCCAAATAGACTCAGTTACTTTGTTCGTGGTGGCTTCGGGTAAATTAAAAAGTGTAAATACTGCAAGCCCCGCAACGGCAATAAGAGCAATAAGTTTAATCATAGATTCAAATGCAACAGCGAGCATTAAGCCAGAGCGATATTCAGTTACATCAACTTTGCGAGTACCAAAAAATATAGCAAATAAAGCCATAATTAGTGTGGCAGAAAGCGCGAGCATATCGCCGGATATTTTATTACTGTTTTGCAAAAGTAAAAAGCTTGTACTAAGCGCTTTTAATTGCAGTGCAATGTAGGGAATGGTTGCCAGTAATGCGATTACAGTAACCATTATTGCTGTAGTTTGACGTTTGCCGTAACGAGCTGAAATAAAGTCAGCAATAGTGGTTATGTTTTGTTTTTTACTTACCAGTACCAGCTTACGTAAAAATCCTTGGCCGAATAAAAACAGCAACGCAGGGCCTAATAATATTGGCAAGTAACTCCAACTGCTGGTGGCGGCTGTTCCTACCGAACCGTAATAAGTCCAAGAGGTACAGTAAATCCCAAGTGAGAGTGAATACACAAAAGGGTGATGGCTAATACGCTTTGCTAAAGGGGTTGTTTTATCGCCCCAATTGGCAAGCCAAAACAGCACACCTATATAACTTAAAGCAACAATAATGAGTACGGCAGTCATGTTGTTATTAAACCTTATTATTTTAAATAATCCCTCATCCCTATGAGGGATTAACACAATACCAGAACTGAGGTTAAGTGTGAGGGTTGAATTTAAAATAAAACTTTTATTTTATTTATATCTTACTGAATATTAACAGTAAAAATAAAACACCCTTGAGCATTAGACTAATGTCGCATTAATGACCAACTTATCAATTTAATCATAAAGCCAGCTTACAAAAACAGCCTAAGTAATTGAAATAATATAAAAATATATAAAACACGCTTGAATGACAAATACAGTTTACGTAAACGTTAACAATCTGTTACGACTATGGTCTCAATTCAATATGTAACCAGCGTTGCTAAATTGGTAAGCGAAGATAAAAAACCACTCATCGCGATATTGCGGTGCTTAAAGGGGAAAACAAAAATGGCTTTTAAAGATGAAGAACAAGCAAAAGCTTATTGGGCAGAAAACATTTCGCTGTTATTTAAACTGTTAGCAGTGTGGTTTGTCGTGTCTTTTGGCTTTGGCATATTACTGGTTGATGTACTTAATGAAGTACGTTTTTTTGGGTTTAAACTTGGCTTCTGGTTCGCCCAGCAAGGCGCGATTTATACCTTTGTTGCTTTGATTTTTGTGTACGTTTTCAAAATGAATACGTTAGATAAAAAATACGGCGTAGACGAATAGGAGCTAAGCAATGGATGTTCAAACACTCACGTTTTTAATTGTTGGTTTAAGCTTTGCGCTTTATATCGGCATAGCAATATGGGCCCGAGCGGGTTCAACCAAAGAGTTTTATGTAGCGGGCGGCGGCGTACCTCCTCTTGCTAATGGTATGGCAACAGCTGCCGATTGGATGAGCGCCGCGTCGTTTATTTCAATGGCGGGTATTATTTCGTTTGCAGGTTACGATGGCAGTGTTTACTTAATGGGGTGGACAGGTGGTTATGTACTATTAGCCATGTGTTTAGCGCCTTACTTACGTAAATTCGGCAAGTTTACTGTGCCAGACTTTATTGGCGACCGTTACTATTCACGTACCGCGCGTTTAGTTGCTATTTTTTGTGCCATATTCATTTGTTTCACTTATATAGCAGGGCAAATGCGTGGCGTAGGCGTGGTATTTTCACGCTTTTTAGAAGTAGAAATTGAAACCGGTGTTTACATTGGCATGGTGATTGTATTCTTTTATGCGGTACTTGGCGGCATGAAAGGCATTACCTACACACAAGTAGCGCAGTATTGTGTACTTGTATTTGCATACCTTGTACCAGCCATTTTTATCTCGATGATGATGACGGGTCACTTCTTCCCACAAACCGGTTTTGGTGCCACATTAATTGGCAGCGACGGCGTATACGTACTTGATAAACTAGATGGCTTAAGCGCTGAACTTGGTTTTGCGCAATATACCGAAGGCTCTAAGAGCATGATTGACGTGTTCGCTATTACTGGTGCGTTAATGGTAGGTACTGCTGGTTTACCACATGTAATTGTACGCTTTTTCACTGTACCTCGCGTAAAAGACACACGTATTTCTGCTGCATGGACTCTTGTGTTCATCGCGATTGTTTACACAACAGCACCTGCGGTTGCAGCTTTTGCTCGCGTAAACATGATTGATACTATTAATGGTAAAGACGGTAGCGGTACAGCTTACGCAGAAGCACCAGGATGGATTAAAAACTGGGAACGCACAGGTTTAATTACATTTGATGATAAAAACGGCGATGGCAAAATGTTCTACACGGCGGGTAAAATCACCGATCCGAACAGTGCTAACGAAGTAAATGTAGACCGCGACATTATGGTATTAGCAAATCCAGAAATTGCTAATTTACCAGCATGGGTAATCGCACTTGTGGCTGCCGGTGGTATTGCCGCTGCATTGTCTACAACAGCAGGTTTACTACTGGTTATTTCGACCTCCGTTTCGCACGATTTACTCAAGCGAACCCTCAAGCCCGATATTACCGACAAGCAAGAGTTACTTGCAGCGAGGTTGGCAGCCATGGTCGCTATTGTTATCTCCGCATACTTTGGTATTAACCCGCCTGGATTTGTGGCATCGGTAGTGGCATTTGCATTCGGCTTGGCGGCAGCGAGTTTCTTCCCAGCAATTATTATGGGTATATTCTCTAAAACAATGAACCGAGAGGGCGCAATTGCAGGCATGGTAACGGGTATTGGCTTTACCGCTGCGTATATCATCTTCTTCAAGTTTGTAAGCCCTGAGCTTAATAATCCTGAACATTGGTTTTTAGGTATTTCGCCTGAAGGTATTGGCTTAATTGGTATGATTATTAACTTTGTAGTAGCTGCAGTTGTTCTTAAATTTACTCAAGCTACACCTATTGAAATTCAAGAAATGGTAGAAGGTATTCGTAACCCTAAAGGGTCAGCTGAAGCGCACGATCACTAGGCAACATTTATAGATATAGTAAAAAAATATAAAGCACCCAAAGCCCGACTTTAGTCGGGCTTTTTATTTGTTTAATAAATAAGTACATTAGATTGGTACATCACCATTTAAAGAGCGAATACAATGAGTGTAGAACAACAAGAAATAGCCCAATACGTTTGTTTGCAAGCGCCTTTTACTATGCTTGATAGCAGCGCATGCGAATACTTTGTAAATCATCTTGATATTATTTACCTTACCCGCGAAAACCAAACTCAGTGGTTACAAAGTGAAAACCCTAAACTATTTTTAATTCGCTCTGGTTTGTACGACCTAGTTGATGGCAAGGGCGATGTTGTTACGCGCTTAGCGCAAGGTGACTATTTTGGTTTTCCGTCGCTGTTAACCGGTGAGGCAATTCAAAATAGGTTAGAAGTACAAAAAGAGGGCATAGTGTATATGCTTTCTCAAACGCATTTTGATTTTTTACGCAGAGAATATAAATCGTTTGAGCAATACTTTGTACGCGCTCATGCTAACCGGTTGTTGTCATCACATTATAAAAGTAAAAACGATAGCTGGTCGGAACGTAAAATATCAGAGCTGATGACGCGCACAGCAATTACGCTTACGCCCGATGCAAGTATTAGGCAAAGTGCTAAAAAAATGAAAGAGCATGGCGTATCGTCAATAATGATAACGCAGCACGCGCACTTAGTAGGGGTTGTGACCGACCGCGATTTACGCAACCGAGTACTTGCCGACGAGGTAGATCCACAAGACGCAGTAAGCAGTATTATGACCGCAAAACCTAAGTTTATATTTGAAAATAACCGGGTGTTTTCGGCGCTGCACTTAATGCTTAAATACAATATTCACCATTTGCCCGTGCTTGACGAAAACCATAACCCGATAGGGATGATAACCAGCACCGATTTACTGCGCCAACAAAAAAGTGACCCCGTACAGCTTATTGGGCGCATATATAAAGCGCACACTGTTACTGATTTAAAACGCTACGCTAAAGAAATTCCCGAACTTTTGCGTAGTTTTTCGTACAACATTGACGACATATCGCTAATTGGTAAATTACTCAGTGGTTTAACCGATGCGCTTACATCGCGCCTGATTCACTTATTTCAAGAAGAGCATGGCGCAGCGCCAACCAGCTTTAGTTTTATTTGCTTTGGCTCGCAAGCACGCGAAGAACAAACCCTGCATTCAGATCAAGATAACGGCTTATTACTCCCTAACGACTTAACCACCGAGCAACACGCTTACTTTAAAAGTATGGGGGAGTTTGTATGCGAGAATTTAGTTGAGTGCGGCATTAGGCGTTGCCCAGGTAATATTATGGCAAGCAGTGATGAGTGCCGTATGAGCGTAAACGACTGGAGCGAGCGCTTTTTTAAATGGATAAAAAGCCCCACACCCAATGCAATGCTTAACTGTAAGATATTTTTTGACCTGCGATTTATTGAAGGTTCAAACGCTTTATACACAGCTTTTTGCGAGCAACTAATTCGTATATCGCGTAACGACTTATTCTATGCCGCAATGGCAACCGACATAAGCAGCAACAGCGTGCCAATTGGTTTATTTAATAAATTTAAAACAGAAAGAACAGATCAAAATAATAAATACATAGATTTAAAAAAACGCGGTGTTGTAATTATAAATGACATAGTGCGGTTATACGCTTTAAAAGCGGGTATTAGGCGCGCCAACACGCAAGAGCGGTTGGACGCACTACTAAAACATAAACTGATCAGCAAAGAAGATATATACAACCTAAAAGACTGCTGGCGGTTCTTAACGCAGCAGCGCTTGAGTACACAAATAAACGAAGAGGGCTTACCGAGTAATTGTATTAATCCTAATAAATTAAACTCACTAGAGCGCCATCAACTAAAAGAAGCGTTTTATCTTGTTAAACAAGCGCAGCAAGCCGCTGCGTTTAAGTTTGCTCGCGGCAGTTTATAATGATGGATTACTAACATGGTAAAAAAGCTGCTCACTCGGTATTTAAAGCGCCGTAAATTACTAGGCAAAAATGCCTTACAACAACGTTACTTAGTGATTGATTTAGAGCTCACTGGGCTTGATGCAAAACAGCACGAAATTGTATCGGTAGCGTGGGTGATAATAGATAACCAATGTATAAAAATGAGCGAGTCGCAGCACCTTATAAATAAAAACGTAAAAAGCCTTGAGCAAAGTCCTGTTTTTCATGGGATTAGCGACGATGCTATAACAAAAGGACAGAGCTTGTGCAGTATATTAACGCAACTAAGCAGCCACTTTAGTGATTGTATTTTAGTGTTTCATAATGCCATGCTCGACTGGGGGTTTTTAAAAATAGCGCTTAAAAATGCCAATATAACTATACGGCCTAAACTGATACTCGACACACTGCATATTGAGCAAAAGCGCTTACTCCATCATTCAACTGAAATAAAACAAGATGATTTAACCCTTAATGCTTGCCGCACACGTTATGAGTTACCAAGCTATCATTGCCATCACGCACTGACCGATGCACAAGCCACTGCCGAGTTACTGCTAGCCCAGTGCCATCAAATAAGCCGTGGCAAAGAGTTAAAAGTAGGCGAGTTGATGTAGGTTGGCTGTAGGCGGGGCTTTATGCCGCGCGAGATAAACTCCCGCCAACAATAAAGAGTAGTTTACTTTTATTGTTATCCGTATAACTATAGGTACAGTTACGTAATCATTATCTAACTAATCACTTCAAGGACGATCATGAAACTCATCACTGCCATTTTCTTAACCTTATTCCCACTCATCACTTTTGCTAATTCAAGTTTGCCTGCTAATCGCCATATTGCAGTGCAGGGTACTGCAGAGGTATTAGCAAAGCCCGATATGGCTAAGATTTCTTTTGAAGTAATAAGCTTTAAAGACAAATCACTTGATGCAAAACGTGATGTTGATGACCGAGTAAATTTGTTACTTAAAGGTTTAAGCAAGTATGGTGTTAAGGAGACTGATGTTTCTGCTACAAGCCTGTTAACTCATAATGATGACGATATGTTTAATGTCGAGAGCGGTACAGCAATTAATGCAGGATATGTAGCAACAAGAACACTTAAAGTAACATTAAGAAATATTGAAAAAGTGAATGATTTTATCGATTTTGCACTAAGTGTAAAAATTAATGAACTGACGAATATTGAGCTTATGTCTTCAAAAGCCTCGCAGTTAGAAGCTGAAGCAACACAAGGCGCAATAGATAACGCTATAGTTAAAGGGGGTAAGCTTGCCAAAGCATTTGGCGCAGAGATTGGAAAAATTTACAGTATTAATTCAAATTCTAACCGTTCAAGTTATGGTTATGGCGTAGATGATTTTGAGAGAATAGTTGTGACCGGCTCTAAAGTTACTAGAAATCCATTCGAGCAAGGCAGGTATTTACAAGAAACTATTACATTTAAATCATCAATAAACGTGGTGTTTGATTTAGAGGTAAATGATTAAGTTAAAATTTTCATTTCAAATACATTTTCATAATGTAAGCTGGCTTTAAGTTTTTGATTAATTTGAAGGTAGCCATATTATGAGCGATGAAAGCAACACGTTAAAAGCACAAACTGAGGCAAAAGTAGCAGCAGGGCGCAAAGGTAATTCTGATTTTATGAAAGGTGTTGATGAAACGATTGCACAAGCAAAAGCGTTTCAACAAGGTGCTAATGCACTTGATTTAAACCAAATTGCACCAAGTTTTGAGTTACCAAATCAACATGGTCAATCGGTGCAGTTAACTGAGTTACTTGCTAAAGGGCCTGTGGTTGTTACTTTTTATCGTGGTAGTTGGTGTCCGTACTGTAATTTATAACTGAAAGCACTGCAGTCACGTTTACCTGAAATTCATGCTTTAGGTGCGCAGCTGGTGGCTATTAGCCCGCAAGTACCCGATGGCTCAATGAGCGAAAGCGATATAAGTAACATGGATTTTTTAGTGCTGTCGGACCAAAATGCCGATGTAGCAGCAAGCTACGGCGTAGCATGGCAAGTACCCACATTTTTACTCGAGCATATGCGAGTAGACCGAGGCCTAGATTTAGAGTCGGTTAACAATGGCAATAGTAGTGTTTTACCGATCCCTGCCACCTTTGTTTTAGATAAACAAGGTAAAGTAACTTGGCGTTATGTTGATGTTGATTATCGTACTCGTTCTGAGCCAGAAGATATAATTAACGCTTTGAAAAATTTAGTATAAAAAACTTAATTTAAAAAGTCAGAACCCTCGAAGAGCTTGCAATGCCTAAGCTCTTCAACGTTAATTTAAAGTTTCTAATGCTTCCCTCTTATAATCAGATGCAAGGTCGATTACAATACAGACATCTAAAAGGCGTATTGCCTTTATCTGCACGCTAAAAGAGTGGATTTTATATTTCATGGCAATCAAACTTGCAATTAATGGTTTTGGTCGTATTGGTCGAAATATTGTCCGCGCGTTATACGAGTCTGGTTTGAGCGACGATATAAAAATTGTTGCGATTAACGAACTTGCTGATCCTGAAGCTATTGCTCATTTATTAAAATACGACACATCCCACGGTCGTTTTTCTTTTCCTGTAAAACTTGGTGAAGACACCATTAGTGTTGCAGGCGATACCATTGCACTTTTTTGTGAAGAAAACCCAATTGAATTACCTTGGCAAACGCTCGATGTAGACGTTGTACTTGAATGTACGGGTGTTTATCACTCGCGTGAACATGCGCAGTTACATATTACCGCAGGCGCTAAAAAGGTGTTGTTTTCGCATCCTGCCGATAACGATGTTGATGCTACGATTGTGTATGGCATTAACGACGATGAGCTTAAAAGCGAGCACACAATTGTGTCTAACGGATCGTGTACAACTAACTGTGTTGTGCCGGTTATTAAAGTATTAGATGATGCATTTGGTATTGAGTCGGGCGCTATTACAACGATTCATGCGTCGATGAACGATCAACAAGTGATTGATGGTTATCATCATGATTTACGCCGTACTCGCGCTGCAAGCCAATCAATTATTCCAGTTGATACAAAGCTCGCCCGTGGTATAGACCGTATTTTACCTAAATTTAAAGGCCGTTTTGAAGCCATCGCCGTACGTGTACCGACTATAAATGTCACGGCAATGGATTTAAGTGTAACGGTTAATACCGATGTAGATTTAAACGCAGTAAATAATGCACTTAAAGCACAAGCAAAAGACCGCTTAGAAGGTATTTTAAGTTATACCGAAGAGCCGCTTGTATCGGTTGATTTTAATCACGACCCACATTCTTGTATTATTGATGGCACACAAACACGTGTTAGTCACAAACGACTGATAAAGTTATTAGTATGGTGTGATAACGAATGGGGTTTTGCTAATCGTATGCTCGACACAGCGCGTGCTATGATGGCAGTGAATAAGTAATTTATTAATATAATAATTTTAAACGTATTTTTCAGGTTCAGTATCGTTAACTAAGGAGATGTTCATGTCGGTCATAAAAATGGCAGATTTAGATTTAAACGGCAAACGCGTATTAATTCGTGAAGATTTAAATGTACCAGTTAAAGCAGGTAAAGTGACGTCAGATGCGCGTATTCGTGCAGCACTACCTACTATTAAACTAGCCCTTGAGAAAGGCGCTAAAGTAATGGTTATGTCACACCTTGGCCGTCCTACGGAAGGGGAATACGATGAAGCGTTTTCGCTTGCACCTGTAGCTGATTACTTAAACGATGCCCTAGAGCAAACTGTACGTTTAGAAAAAGATTACCTAAACGGTGTTGATATTGCTGATAACGAAGTGGTTGTTTTTGAAAATGTGCGCTTTAACAAAGGCGAGAAGAAAAACGACGAAGCGCTATCTAAGCAACTAGCAGCACTGTGTGATGTATATGTAATGGATGCATTTGGTACGGCTCACCGTGCACAAGCGTCTACCCATGGCGTTGGCTTATTTGCTGATGTGGCATGTGCAGGTCCATTGTTATCGGCTGAGCTTGAAGCGTTAGGAAAAGCACTTGATAATCCAGCACGTCCATTAGTGGCGATTGTTGGTGGTTCTAAAGTATCTACTAAGCTTACCGTTTTAGATTCACTTTCTAAAATTGTTGACCAATTAGTTACCGGCGGCGGTATTGCAAATACCTTTATTGCTGCATCAGGTAGCCCTGTTGGTAAATCGCTTTACGAACCTGATTTAATGGAAGAAGCGAACCGTTTATGTGCAGCAGCGATTGCTAATAATGGTGAAATTCCGGTACCGACTGACGTAGTGGTTGGTAATGAGTTTTCTGAATCTGCTGTAGCTACGCTTAAAGATGTAAGCGAAGTAACAAGCAATGATATGATTTTTGATATTGGCCCTGATACAGCGAGCAAGCTTGCAAAAATTATTGCAAATGCAGGCACTGTTGTATGGAATGGCCCAGTTGGCGTGTTCGAGTTTGACCAGTTTGGTAATGGCACACGTGCTATTGCACAAGCAATTGCTAACTCAAATGCGTTTTCAATCGCCGGTGGTGGTGATACCTTAGCCGCAATCGATAAATACGGCATTGCCGATAAAGTATCTTATATTTCTACTGGTGGTGGTGCGTTCTTAGAGTTTTTAGAGGGCAAAAAACTGCCAGCAGTTGAAATGCTAGAGTCGCGCGCTAAGTAATTTTAGTGACGTAAGGTGAGGGGGTAATAGCCCTCACCGACAATTAATTACTAAATACCTCTCACCCTAATTTAGTCGTTAATTTAGACGGAATATTACTGCAAAGCAGTGGTTTTTCGTGGCGTTGTTATAACGCCAAACTAACACATCCGTTCAAACTAGATGGTAGGGAACTACTGTCGATAAATTGGAGAATACCCAATGGCTTTAATCAGTATGCGACAACTTTTAGATCATGCAGCAGAGCATGGTTACGGCGTACCTGCTTTTAATGTTAACAATCAAGAGCAAATGCGCGCAATAATGGAAGCGGCTGACAAAACAAACAGTCCAGTAATCGTTCAGGGATCAGCTGGCGCACGTGCTTATGCTGGTGCTCCATTTATTCGTCATATGATTTTAGCAGCCGTTGAAGAATGGCCACATATCCCAGTTGTGATGCACCAAGATCACGGCACATCGCCAGGTGTATGTCAGCGTTCAATTCAGCTTGGTTTTTCATCAGTAATGATGGATGGCTCGTTAATGAGCGACGGTAAAACCCCTTCAAGCTACGAATACAATGTAGAAGTAACTCGCGAAACAGTTGCTATGGCGCATGCCTGTGGCGTATCGGTTGAAGGCGAGCTAGGTGTACTTGGTTCACTTGAAACAGGTGAAGCTGGCGAAGAAGATGGCGTTGGTGCAGAAGGGTTATTAACAACGGATCAAATGCTAACAGACCCTGAAGAAGCGGCTGATTTTGTAAATAAAACACACGTTGATGCGCTTGCAATTGCTTGCGGTACTTCACACGGTGCTTATAAATTTACTCGCCCACCAACAGATGACATTTTAGCGATTGATCGCATTAAAGCGATTCATGCCCGTATTCCTAACACGCACTTAGTGATGCATGGCTCATCTTCGGTTCCACAAGAGTGGTTAGAAATTATTAATCAGTATGGTGGCGAAATTCCAGAAACTTATGGTGTGCCAGTTGAGCAGATTGTTGAAGGCATTAAGTTTGGTGTTCGTAAGGTAAATATTGATACCGATTTACGTTTAGCATCTACCGGTGCAATTCGTCGTCATATGGCGCTTAACCCATCTAACTTCGATCCACGTAAATACCTAGCTGAAGCGACTAAAGCAATGACAGAGATTTGCGTTGCACGCTATAACTCGTTTGGTACTTCTGGTCAGGCTAGTAAAATTAAGCCAATTTCACTTGATGAAATGCACCTTAAATACTTAAGCGGCGAGCTAGACCCTAAAATTAGATAATAGATCAATTTATAATTGATCATTATTAGAGCCTGTTTATCTTTCGAGGTTGAATTTGCAGCAGTATGTTTGGTATTTAGGCAAGGCAGAGCCTATGCAGTGTGGTTATTCCCCATAAATAGGCGATAACGTGGAATAAATGCCAAACATGCGCTGCCCAAAGGGTTCTGCCTAGGGGCAATTTACTCTTTGTTGCCTACATGGATGTAGGTAAGGGGCGTGAGCAGGACGCGGAAGCTTTGCTCGGTTTTTACTTAGCCCGCTAGGTTACAAACCTCACGCCGCGATTAAATCGCTCCTAGATTGAACAAATTTTAATCCTGAAAGGTCAACAGGCCCTAAGCCAGTAACTTTGTTGCTGGCTTTTTTAATGTCAGCCCTTTTTATATTACAGATTACGGTTTTTTGATCAGATCACTGCATTACCAACGCGGAATTTTGGGATCACGCATTTACTAACACAGCCTTTTTCGGATCATTACTTTACTAAGCCAAATACACTTTAATGCTATTTTGGGCTCTGAGATAATTTGATCGTTATTTATTTGTACAAACAATCAACAACTTATTGCTTTGACTAGGTACAACTCTGATCTGAGGGGGGATCGGCTTGGTAAAAATCTGATCCTTTATTTGGGGCTTAGTAAAATTTAGATCTATTTTTGAACGTATTGTTTGTTACACAGACGAGTTTGTTGATTTTAAAAGGGCTTTAAAGCTACTTTTAAACGATCGATCTGTAAAAATGTCTTGGTTAGTAAAACAATGATCCCAGCTAGTTTAATATTGTTTAGTGGTTTAAATAGCGATACAAAAAAGATAATTTCAAAAAGTTAGCTATTACATAAATTTATCGTAAATCTCTTTTTATTACGTTAAATATTAAAAAGGTTTTAAAAATATGACGTTAATGAGGTTTTTTGTCACTAATTTGTGTTTTTTTTACCACCATTTTAATTTACACGTTACACTTTCATAAAAATGTCATACTTAGTCATAATAATGAAAACTAATTCGATAGCGTAAGAGATAAATTGGAATGTCACGTAAAGTACTAGTCGTAGATGACGAAGCTCCTATCAGGGAGATGTTGGTTTTTGTTTTAGAGCAAAATGGATTTCAAGCAATTGAAGCAGAAGATTACGACTCTGCTATTGCAGCTATGGTTGAACCTTACCCAGATATGGTTTTACTTGATTGGATGTTACCAGGTGGAAGCGGTATTCAAATTGCTAAAAAGTTTAAGCAAAACGAACACACCCGCCAAATCCCAATTATTATGCTTACAGCTCGCGGCGAAGAAGAAGACAAAGTACGCGGCCTTGAAGTAGGTGCTGACGATTACGTCACTAAGCCGTTTTCTCCTAAAGAGCTTATGGCACGTATTAAAGCGGTTATTCGCCGTGTATCGCCAACCTCATTAGAAGAAGCTATTGAAGTACATGGCCTGCGTTTAGACCCTATTTCGCATCGTGTTACCTCAGAAGGTAACGAGCTTGATATGGGGCCAACCGAATTTAGATTACTGCACTTTTTTATGACTCACCCAGAACGTGTTTATAGCCGTGAACAACTGCTTGATCATGTGTGGGGAACTAACGTTTACGTAGAAGATCGCACGGTTGATGTGCACATTCGTCGCCTGCGTAAAGCAATTGGCCCACTTGGACATGACCGTTTGGTGCAAACAGTACGTGGCGCTGGGTATCGTTTTTCAAGTAAGCTGTGATCAGCTTAAAGCTTAGCTAATGTGTAAAATACGCATGTATTACTACTCTAAGGTAAAGTGAGTGTATGTATCGAGTTGTTAATAAACAGGCGTTAGTTAAACGCCTGTTTATCTATTTTTTACCCTTACTATTAATTGGTGTGCTGGTTGGCGCGCCATTTTTGCTTTTATTTTTAGGATCTTTTTCTCTCCTTATTTGGCACTACCATCAACTTTATCGTTTGAGCGATTGGCTACTTAATCAACGTAGCTTTAATCCGCCAGAGGGTGAGGGGGCATGGGAGCAAGTGTTCGAAGGTATTTATCATCTCCAGCATCGTAATCGTAAAAAACGTAATGAGCTTGCAGATTTAATTCGTCGCTTTCGCGATGGGGCTGAAGCGGTACCTGATGCGGTTGTGGTATTACAAAATGATTTAAGTATTGTGTGGTGTAATCAACTAGCCCTTAAAGTGCTTGGTTTGCAGTGGCCTACGGATCATGGTCAGCGCCTTGATAATTTAATTCGCGAACCTAAGTTTGCTAAATACATGCACAAAGGCGAATTTGACGATGCGCTTGAGCTGGATAATGGTCATAGTATTGAGCAGGTGCTTGAGTTTAGGGTAATGCCATATGCAAGTACGCAACTTATGGTTGTGGTACGTGATGTAACGCGCTTAAAACAGCTTGAACAGATGCGTAAAGACTTTGTAGCCAATGTGTCGCATGAACTACGTACACCGCTTACAGTGGTTACAGGGTATCTTGAGATGATGGATGGCGACATGATGCCGCCGCCAGCAATGTGGAACAAAGCGCAAAATACCATGCTTGAACAATGTAAGCGCATGGATAGCTTAGTCAGCCAATTATTATCGCTTTCGCGTATTGAAGGTGCACGGCGCCAAGACAACGATAAAGCTATAAATGTACCGCAATTACTTGGTTATATTCACACTGAAGCAAACTCAATTAATCAAGACAAAGGCCACGAACTTATTTTTGATATTGATAAAACCCTTGATATTAAAGGCTCTGAGGATGAACTGCGTAGTGCGTTTTCTAATTTAGTATTCAACGCGATTCATTACACAAAACCAGGCGGTAAAGTAGAAGTTTGCTGGCAGCGCAAAAACAATAAAGCGTGTTTTAGTGTTACCGATAATGGTGATGGTATTGCGCCTGAGCATATTAACCGATTAACTGAGCGTTTTTATCGTGTTGATAAAGCTCGCAGTAGAACAACAGGTGGCTCAGGCTTAGGGCTCGCTATAACAAAACATGTGTTAACTCGCCATGATAGTAAATTAAATATTCGCAGTGAAGTTAACAAAGGATCGTGTTTTTCTTTTGAATTTTCAATAGATAAGATAGTTTCGCTGACTAAATAATTAAGCTAATAGGTCAAGTCATAAAAGTGTCATTTAAGAGTAATGTAACTGTCATGTACTCACTTTAGAGTGGGCAGCAGTTAGAAAATGGAACGAACAAACCGGAGAACTCTACATGAAATTTAAAAACTTAGTTGCCGCAATGGGTGTGGCTGTTACAACTTTCGTATCTGCACAAGCAGTTGCTCTAGACCAAAATATTCCTGAGTATCAAAAAATTAGTGGTGTTTCAGGCAACTTTTCATCAGTAGGTTCTGACACTTTAGCCAACATGATGACGTTTTGGGCTGAAGAGTACAAACGTATTTACCCAAATGTAAATATTCAGATTCAAGCAGCAGGTTCTTCTACTGCTCCACCGGCACTTACCGAAGGTACAGCTAACCTAGGTCCAATGAGCCGTAAAATGAAATCTAAAGAAATCGAAGCGTTCGAAAAACGTTACGGTTACAAGCCAACAGAAGTTCGCGTAGCTATTGATGCACTTGCTGTATTTGTACATAAAGATAACCCAATTGAAGGTCTTCGTATTGACCAAGTAGATGCTATCTTTTCATCTACTCGTAAATGTGGCGCACCAGAACAAGTTAACCGTTGGAGCGATGTTGGTCTAACAGGTGATTGGGCAGCTAAAGATGTGCAACTTTACGGACGCAACTCAGTATCAGGTACGTATGGTTACTTTAAAAAGAAAGCACTTTGTAAAGGTGATTTCCGTAATAACGTAAATGAGCAACCGGGTTCTGCATCAGTAGTACAGTCAATTTCATCTTCATTAAATGCAATTGGTTACTCAGGTATAGGTTATAAAACATCGGGCGTACGTACAGTACCGCTAGCTAAAAAAGGCGATAACTTTGTTGATGCAACACTTGATAACGTTGCACAAGGTAAATATCCATTATCTCGCTTTTTATACCTTTATGTGAATAAGCACCCAAACAAGCCGTTGTCTCCAATGGAAGCGCAATTCTTAAAAATGGTACTTTCAAAAGATGGTCAGCAAATTGTAGAAAAAGATGGTTATGTACCTCTTTCTGCAAAGCTAGTAGAAACAGAACTTAAGAAGCTTGGTTTAAATTAATAAACTATAAGCAATAAAAAACCGCTCATTGAGCGGTTTTTTTGTGCCTAAAACTAAAAACTTTTAGGAATTAAATATTACCTAATTTTTCGGCTTGTGCTTTACATTGATTATAGCTCTCAACACATTTTCCAGAGCATACTTGTTGCTTTAAGCCCTCAGCAGTTGTTTGCTGTTCACAACTACTTTCACACTGGTAGTTTTGTTGAGCACACTGATTCATTTCAGGGTTTTCAACTTGGTTTTGACAACCTGCTAATAGTGCAAAAGTAAGGGCGACTACGCTTGTTTTTATTAAAGAGTGCATGCTTCTTATCCTTAAAATGGAGTCGCAATAATATTAAATTTCGACTTGGATATTGTCGATCAATCTAACACCACCAAAATAGGCTGCGGCTAAAATAACAAATTGAGTATCTTCGATTGTAGCAGTTTTTAATGTATCTCGTTGAGCAATCTCAAAATAGTCTGGTTTTAGGCCTGCTTTCTCTAAACTTTGTTTAGCTAAGCTTTCAAGTTTTACAAAGTCTTTCTCGCCACTTTTAAGTTGCTCAGCGCACGTATTAAGGGCTTTAAATAATACGGTTGCAGTCGCTTTTTGATCATCAGATAAGTAACCATTACGTGAGCTCATAGCAAGGCCAGAAACTTCTCGCATTGTAGGTACACCAATGACTTCAACCGGAATTGATAAGTCGCGTGCCATAGTTTTGATTACTTGTAGTTGCTGAAAATCTTTTTCACCAAAGCAGGCGTAATCTGGTTGCACTAAGTTAAATAACTTAGTTACGATTGTTGCAACACCTCTAAAGTGACCTGGACGTGAGCCACCGCAATAGCCTAATGAAATGTCAGGTACATCTACAAAGCTTTGTGCACCCAGTCCGTTAGGGTAGATTGTTTCTACACTTGGGGTAAATACAATATCAGTGCCTAGTTCAGCAAGGCCTTGTTTGTCTTCGTTTAGCGTACGAGGATAGTTATCTAAATCTTCGTTAGCACCAAATTGCATTGGGTTTACAAAAATACTTACAACGACTTTGTCGGCCAAGTTTTTTGCTTTTTCTACTAGCGAAAAATGCCCACGGTGCAAGTTGCCCATTGTTGGCACAAGCGCCACGCTAAGACCTGCTTGGCGCCATGCTTTAATTTGACTACGTAACGATCTGATTTCAGTTATTGATTGCATTATTTAAACTCATGTTCAGCGCTTGGAAATGCGCCACTTTTAACATCTGTACAATACTTTTGAACGGCTGCAGGCATATTGCCTGTTTCGAGCAAAAAGTTTTTAGAAAATTTAGGAATGTAACCTGCCGAAATACCAACCAGGTCATGCATTACCAGTATTTGGCCGTCAGTTAAGCTGCCTGCACCAATACCAATAGTTGGGATACTTAAAGCGTCTGTAATGCGTTTTGCCAGGGCACTTGGAATACACTCAAGTACTAATAATTGCGCGCCAGCAGCTTCAAGTGCTTTCGCATCATCAATCATTTTTTGTGCTTTATCTTCTTCGCGACCTTGTATTTTAAAGCCACCAAATACATGAACTGACTGTGGTGTAAGGCCTAAATGCCCGCAAACTGGGATACCTTGTTGAGTGAGTGCTTTAATGCTCTCGTAAAGCCACTCTCCGCCTTCAAGTTTAATCATGTTTGCGCCAGCGCGCATAAGCTCAGCTGCATTTTTACAGGTATCACTAACGCTTGAGTAGGTCATAAAAGGTAAGTCAGCAATTACAAATAATTCGCGGCTACCAGCGCGTACACAGCGGGTATGATATGCAATATCTTGATTTGTTACGCCAAGGGTGTCATCGCCGCCTTGTAGTACCATGCCCAATGAGTCGCCCACTAAAATAACTTCAACGCCGTTATCATGAAATAACTTTGCAAAACTAGCGTCGTAGGCTGTTAATGCAGTAATTTTGTTATTTTCTGCTTTCATTTTATTTAAAGTAGAAACGGTTATTTTAGACATAATATCCTCGCAGGCAAAAGCCTAGGTTAATTACAGAGGTAATTGTTGTAAGTCGTTGAGCGGTAAGTTATTTGCAATGGTTTTTAATGCAATGCCGCTAGGTAAAATAAGTTCAGGTGCAAGCTCTAATAGTGGGTAAACCACAAACTCGCGATCACTCAAACCATAATGAGGCACGGTTAAGCGCGCCGTATTTATAATTTGATCATCAAATAATAGGGTATCGATATCAAGTGTGCGTGGACCCCAACGCTCAGCTTTTCTTACTCGACCATGCTCAAGCTCAATACTTTGTGTTAAATCAAGTAATTGCTCTGGAGCAAGGGACGTTTTAATACAGGCTACGGCATTGATATAGTCTGGTTGATCTTGTGGGCCCATAGGCTTACTTGCATAGTAATGCGATACGTTTACAAATTCACAATTAGGCAGCTTTTTAAGCGCAATTATCGCGTTATCAAGCTGCTCTTTTGGTGAGTTTAGGTTGGCACCTAAACCCAAATAAACACAATGCATGTTATTACTCAGTTGGCTTTTTAGTAGGACGACGGCGCTTTCGCGGCTTAGGACCACCTTGATGGCCTAAGCTTTTAACCATCTCTTTTTGGCCGTTTGTATCTTTACTTAAGTATTGTGTCCACCACTGAGCAAGCTCTGTATGCTGAGTTTCGCCTGCATCTACGCGTAAGAGTAAAAAGTCGTAAGCGGCTTTAAAGCGAGGCTGTTGCGTTAGCCTGTATGCACGTTGGCCAGCACGTTTATCTAAGCGGTGCTGAATATGCCAAATATCGCGAGCACCTAAAGTAAAGCGCTTAGGAACAGCTATATGCTGTGAATTATCGCTTAGTACTTTATTCATTGCTTGTGCGAAAGCATCGTATTCAGATAATTGCTCTTGGCTTTGAATTTTTTTAGTGCGCTCAAGCAGTGGGAACCAAAGTAGGGCAGCAAAAATAAACGCCGGTGTTACTTTTTTATCGGCATTAATACGCTTGTCGGTATTTTGAAACATTTGCTGAATAAGCGTGTGCTCTAAGCCACTTGGGTTTTTATCTAAAATTTTATCAAGTTCAGGAAAAAGTGAGCGGAATAAGCCGTATTTACGCAGCATTAAAAAGTTAGCTTCGGCCTTGCCGTTTAAAAACAGTTTAAGAATTTCTTCAAATAAACGAGCTGGCGGAATGTTATCAAGCAAGCTTGCAAGCTCGCTAATTGGCTTTTCACTTTTAGGCGCAATGCTCATATCAAGCTTAGTGGCAAAACGTACTGCACGTAACATACGAACAGGGTCTTCGCGGTAACGCGTTTCAGGGTCGCCAATAAGCTCGATTTGTTTAGCTTTAATTGCCGCTAAGCCGTTGGCGTAATCGTGAATACTAAAATCTTTAATTGAGTAATAAAGTGCGTTGATTGAAAAGTCGCGGCGCTCTGCATCTTCTTCAATACTGCCAAATACGTTATCACGTAGTAGTTGGCCCTCATTGCTTGATTGGCTTATTTGATTTTTGTCTTCTTGCGCTTCGTGGTGGCCACGCATTGTTGCCACTTCGATAATTTCACGGCCAAATACAATGTGTGCTAGACGAAAGCGACGACCTATCAGGCGACAGTTTCTAAATAGTTTTTTTACCTGATCTGGAGTTGCATTAGTAACTACGTCAAAATCTTTTGGCTGTTGGCCTAACAATATATCGCGAATACAACCACCAACAAGGTAGGCATCGTAGCCACCGTCTTTTAAGCGGTATAATACTTTGATTGCATTTGGGCTAAATTGTTTGCGAGAAATACCATGCTCACCACGAGTGACAACAATAGGTTCACTGCTTACAGAAGCGCTTTCGGCACTGGTATTCGGGCCGATTATTTGTCGGCAAAATTGAAAAAGCTTGGAAATAATAGTCTGTCTCCTAGAAGGTGTGATTGACTCTGCATCGCAATCAAAAGTTACAGCAAATAGGGCGGTTATAACCCAGTACAAGCTGTTTGACGTAATTAGCATATATTTAGGCGGCTATCATATACCAGCAGGGTTTAAAAATTAAGTTGATGTGTTGAAATTAAGCCGTTTTTAGCTATTTTATTTACTTAAATGTGTAAATTGGACTTTCTGGCTATGTGGATGTTGAGAAATTTGTATTTCGGATACTTGGGGGACCTGTTTTAAGCTAAAGTTTTTAATTCCCCAATCGATTAATTGTTCTATATTTAAGTCGCTTAAATCAGCTATAACAGGTAGCCCTAAAAATTCAAAAGCGCTAATTAAAGCAGGCTTTGGATTTTGCTTACAAATGGCGGGGGCATAATTTTGTTTAGATAGTTTAAAACCGGGTTTGGCAACCGCTAAAGGTAAATGAGCAAATTCAGGTACAGGGCTGTCGAGTTGTTTAAACAAACTAATTTGCCGAGCTGTTGGTTCAATTAAATCTGCGCCTCTTACAATTCGATTTATACTTTGATCGATATCATCGACGACCACAACAAGTTGATATGCAAATAAACCGTCACTGCGTTTAATTAAGTAATCTTCGTGGGATAATGCACTATTTACCGATATATCACCTTGAATTAAATCACTAAATTGAGTCGTTGGATGTTGCTGAACTAAACGAAGCGCGCCGGATTGAGTATGATGATTAAGTGCTTTGCAATGCCCCTGATAAATACCGCCAATGGCTTTTATTAGCTTGCGAGTACAGGTGCAACCATAAACAAGGTTTTGCTCTAAAAGTGAGTGGGTAATATCTTGATATAAAGACAGGCGCTGTGTTTGGTATACAACAGGTTCATCCCAATAAAGGGCGTAGGCTTGTAAGGTATTTAGAATATCGGAGTCGGCGTTTTTAACCACGCGCGTAGTGTCAATGTCTTCTATACGAACTAACCATTTTCCTTGATTAGCTTTTGCATCTAGGTAGCTACCCACAGCCGCTACAAGTGAGCCAAAATGTAATGGCCCAGAAGGAGACGGCGCAAAACGACCGCGATATTTACGCATAGGCGCGGTAACGGCTGTAGGAGACATAACTAACTAATAAGTTTTAATTAGCCGCGTCCAGATTGCTTTTCTTTGATTTCTGCAAGTGTTTTACAGTCTACGCATAAATCGGCAGTAGGACGTGCTTCTAAGCGACGTATGCCAATTTCGATGCCACAAGACTCACAAAAGCCAAAATCATCTTCTTTAATCAAATTAATTGTTTTTTCAATTTTTTTGATTAATTTACGTTCGCGGTCACGAGTACGAAGTTCTAAAGAGAATTCTTCTTCTTGTGCAGCGCGGTCAACTGGGTCAGGAAAGTTAGCAGCTTCGTCTTGCATGTGCGATTTAGTACGATCAACTTCGTTACGTAAATCGTTACGCCAAGTCTCTAAAATTGCTCTAAAATGAGCACGTTGTGCATCATTCATGTACTCTTCGCCTGGTTTTTCTTGGTATGGTTCTAAACCGGCTTGAGCCAATAAACCATGTTTCTTTTGGTCTGGCATAACTCTCTCCTAAATCCTTAATTTAATGCCTCAGCATTAGCCGGCGGTATAAATAACAGAATCTTATACCCTAGGCAAATTTATTTTTAATTAATCGAATTAGCTTCAACCATGCTTACTGAGTAAAAAAGTGTATTAATAGTTTATTTACACTTTTAATTAATTCACATATTCGCTTTCTAAAACTTGCCTTGTTATATGGGCAAAAGCTTCAAAAGCAAGTTAATTTTTATAATTCACTTTTTACCACTTTCTATAATTAGAGTGCTTTGTAAATTACGCTTAGTTCAATCTCTTGGTTTATTACACTATTCTATAAATACTATTCTTTTATGAAGTAAGACTCCATTAGCTGAAATTTTGGCTTTGTATGCTAATACTTCAACACCGGCTATTATTGCTTGGTTTAATAACGTGGCGTATTTTTTATCAATATGCGCAGCTGCACTTACGGTATTTATTCCTTCATGCAAAACAGCGAACAGTAATACTGCTCGGTGGCCTTGTTCGATCATTTCTATTAGTTCGCGAATATGCTTTTGTCCACGCACTGTTTGCGCATCAGGAAAGTAGCCTTGCCCGCTTTGTGGTGTATCTTCGCTTAATAATGTGACTGATTTAACTTCTACATAACAATTGGGCTTATTTTCGTCTGTGAGTAAAAAGTCGATACGACTGTTTTCGCTGCCGTACTTAACTTCGCTTTGCAATTGACTGTAGTCGAGTAGCTCGCTTATCACATTATTGTTTATTGCTTCTTCAACTACTTTATTAGCCACCGCTGTATTTACACAAATAAGCTGCGATAAGTTATTTTGCGTAAGCTCTAATGAATGCGGGTATTTTCGTTTTGCGTTATCGCTCGTTGAATAAAAAGCAGTAAAGCCTGGCTCAGCGCATCCCGTCATTTTACCTGTATTTGCACAGTGGGCGGTAAATTCGCTGCCATCACTTAATTGTAAGTCAGCTAAAAAGCGTTTGTAGCGCTTTAATAATATGGCTGGTTGCAGCGCTGGCGTGTACTTCATAATAACTTCCAAAGCGTAAACACTGCTCAGCAGTGTGATTTATGTTATTTATCTCAAGCTGTTGGGAACTTAAGCGCTCTATAGTAAACTCGGTGGCACATTTAAGTGCAAGGGAATTCTAACATGAGTGAAAAATTTGTTGTTCAACTAAGCGAACAAGCAGCAGCGAGTCATTGGGGCGATAATGCGTCATTGTCTTTTAACGAGCGCGGTGCAACTGTTCATTTATCTGAGCAAGACACATTAAAAAATGTTCAAAAAGCAGGCCGTACTATTGCAAGCCAAGGCGTTAAAAATGTTGAATTAGCAGGTGATACTTGGTGTACAGAAAGCCAGTGGGCTTTTTACCAAGGCTTTGTAACACCAAAATCATTAAACGGTGTTGAGTTTGTTGATAACGCACAATCAGATATTAAAGAACTTGCTCACTTAAAAACGTCAGCAATTTGGGCACGTGAAATGGTTAACGGTACTGCCGATGACATATACCCAGAAAGCCTAGCTGAAAAAGCAGCTGAGTTTATTCAATCATTAGCGCCTGAACATGTAAGTTACCAAATTATTAAAGGTGATGCGTTACTAGAACAACAGTGGATTGGTATTCATGCAGTTGGTCGCGGTAGTGTTCGCCCACCAGTATTGCTTGAGCTTGATTACAACCCAACAGGCGACGAAAATGCACCAGTAAGTGCTGCGCTTGTAGGTAAAGGTATTACGTTTGACTCAGGTGGTTACTCAATTAAATCAAGCGAAGGTATGCTTGGTATGAAGTGCGACATGGGCGGCGCTGCAACAGTAACAGCAGGTTTAGCATTGGCTATTAACCGTGGTATTGAAAAACGTATTAAGCTGTTTTTATGTTGTGCTGAGAACTTAATTTCGGGTCATGCATACAAATTAGGTGACATTCTTACTTACAAAAATGGCACAACAGTTGAAATTGTAAACACGGATGCTGAAGGTCGCTTAGTACTTGCTGATGGCTTAATGGCAGCAGGAGAGACTGGCGCTCCACTTATCATTGATGCAGCAACACTAACTGGAGCAGCGCTTGTTGCTGTTGGCCAAGAGTACAATGCATTATTTGCACTTGATAAAGAACTTGCACGTGAAGTTGAAAGTTTTGCATCTCAAGAAATGGAAGCTGCTTGGCCACTGCCTCTTGAAAAATGGCATCAACAAAACTGCCCATCTCCTTATGCTGATACGGCAAATAGCCGTGCACAAAAGGGTGGCGGTTACGGCGGTGCATCGAATGCTGCAGGCTTTTTATCACGCTTTGTGCCAAACGATGGCAAAGGTTGGGTGCACATAGATTTAGCGGCTGCTTTTAACATGGGCAGTACAAGCCAATGGGCAGCGGGCGCAACAACTCAAGGTATGCGTACGGTTGCTCGTACCCTACAAGAAAAAGCATAATATTTACTAAATTATGCTTTTTACACTAAAAATAGGTACCTTTGGGTGCCTATTTTTTAATTTACAGGCAAGCAATTTTATTTCATTTGCGGTAAAATCCGTCGCCAATACCTGTTTGAGTTTAATTTTTGCTTAACTCTAAGCTGCGCTCAAATCTTATATCCACCACTGGGGTTTCTAATTATGTCAGATAAGTGCTACATCACAGCTCAACAGCTGCTTGAAGATTCGTTCCGCGTAGCGGCACAAGTATACCAAGATGGCTTTCGTCCTGATTTTATTATTGGTATTTGGCGAGGTGGTGCACCGATCGGTATTGCTGTTCAAGAATATTACGATTATAAAGGCATTGAGACTGACCACATTGCAGTACGTACATCGTCTTATTACGGTATTGGTAAACAATCTAAAGAAATTAAAGTCCACGGTTTGCATTACATTGTTGAGAACGCAAATGCAGGCGACTCATTATTAATTGTTGATGATGTATTTGACTCTGGTCGTAGTATTGTTGCATTAAAAGAAAAGCTTTCAGAGCTTATGCGCTTAAACTTGCCACGTGATATTCGTATTGCATGTCCGTACTACAAGCCAAAAAACTCAAAAGTAAACACTGTTCCAGATTATTATATTCATGAGTCTGAAGAGTGGTTAGTGTTCCCGCATGAACTATCGGGTTTAACACCGGATGAAATTATTGCAGGTAAATCTGATCTTGTGAAAATTCATGACATTTTGCTAGAGAAGTAATCAGTAATTTGTATAAATAGAAAAAGGCCGTTAAGGCCTTTTTTTATGGGTAAATTTTAAATAACTTAAAGTTGAGCAAAGCTATCTACGTATTCACTTAGCTTTGGTATATCGACTGCTTGTAAGCCATCGTTACTTCTAAGTACCAAGCCTTTTTCGACAAGTTCTGTAACAACACGTCTGTAAGCTCGCTCAGTGGTAGCAAAGCGTTCGGCTTCAGCATTTACAGTTGGATAGGCTCTAAGTAGCGTAGGGTTGTTGTTCTCGGCTCTTAGTAAGCAATCTTTGGCTATGTTGTAGCTCAATGGTAGTAGTAGCTTATCTAAATTGATTTTTTGGTTTTCCTGAAATTTAGCCGCAATAGTTTGTGCGGTGTATAAACTCAGTTCTGGTTTTTCAAGCAGCAGAGCACGCCAATGTCTTAATTCAATAAGATTATAAGTTACATCGCTAAAGCACGTTACCGTATAAATACACGGATTATTATTTAGCGCTTCTATTTCACCAATAAGGGTGTTGTTACAATCCAATTGTCCTAACAGCAGGCGTCGTCCATTACCTACGTCGTAACTAAACGACACAGTGCCACTGCGTACAAGCACAAGCTTGCTTAAAGGCTGATCTTGATGGATCAGAACTTCTTTTTTTGATTGTTGATAGCTACTACCGGCAAAGGTTAAAAGCTGATCAACAAGGTAACTAGAAAAATGGTATTGAAACATCAATGTGCTCTTCGGACATTTGTCCTATTTATTACATCTTAATGACGTTAGCATTAAGACACTAAGAATTTACGCTAACTTGCTACTAATATTATTAGCTTTGCTAATAGTATTATTTTACCTTCATTTCCCGTGTAATGATTTAAGAATTTGCTGGTATTTTCCGGCAAACTTTTTCAGGTTTTTAAGCAAGTTAGCTTTTTTATTTTGTTGTAACTTTGCAATACTTATAAGTGCCATAAGTTAGCAGTACATGTAATGCTAACCTAAAGGCTAGGAGAGAACAATTGAGTTGGGAATATTTAGGCTATATTGCATCAGCTTTATTGGTTGCATCGTTAACAATGACAGATGTAGTAAAACTGCGTTGGTACAACATGTTTGGTTGTATTGTATTTACTGCATACGGTGTTGCCATTGGCGCAGTACCTGTTATTTTTACCAACGGCTTATTGTCGCTTGTAAATTTATACCACATTATAAAAATATATCGCCAACCTAAAGTTGAAGACGCTAAAAGCTAAAATAAGTTATCTGCACAAATAAGTTAATGATTTCAATTAAAATCAAAACTTCAGTTTTTTGTGCATTCCGGCTTGAAGTGAATACAGATAATCTCATATCACTCTACATAACTTTTCTTTGAACCTTGCTGTAAGCTCTTACTTAAAAGATGATTACCTTAGGTTTTAATACGCCGAACGTTAGCTAAATTCTGTTCGCGGATAACAAATATATAAATAAGTGCTTCTAAAAATTCCATTAAAAAATCCGATAGCAGTAAACTGCTATCGGATTTTTTATCTGTTATACCAACCTGCTTATATATGAATCTATTTAATGCTTCAAAGCGCTTAAATATTTATGTAGGTTGTGGTATTTACGCTTTTTCTAAATCTTCAACGTCACCTAAGCCAGCGGTTAGTTCTTCAAGTAATTGCTTTATTTCCTCAGAAGCTAAAATAAAGTCAGCATCAAGTTTTAAAGCCATATCTTCTTTAGGAATATCTGCGTTCTCTTCTTTTAGAGTTTCAGAGTAACTTAAACGCTTGATAGAGCCATCGTTTTGCAGCATAAACTTAAGGCGTTCTTGCCAATCAAGTGCCAGTTTAGTTACGCGTTTACCACTTTCTAAGTGCGATTTAACCTCATCACATGCCAGATCATGGCCTTTTAGTTTTACTTGTGCACCGCTGTCGTCAGCTTCTTCAAGCTCAGCGTCAGAGCCAATAGCAAAGCCTTCTGGTGTACTAAAGTTAGTTAACCAATCAGTTAAGAATACATCTAGGTCGTAGTTAGCAAACGCAGGTACAACTGGGAGCGTTCCTAACGATTTACGAAGTAGTGCCAGTAGCTCTTCAGCTTTATTAAAGCTGCCACTATTTACAACCACCCAGCCATTTTCTTGGTCAATAAAGGCAAATTGTAAGCTCGACTTTTTAAATGCCTGGGGTAGAAGAGTATGAAGAATGTTTTCTTTTAATTCGTCTTTTTCTTTCTTTTTAACAGGGCGGTTTTCTTCGGCTTCTATCTGATCAATTTTCTCAGCAACTAGTTCGTTGATAACAGAAGCAGGGAGTACTTTTTCTTCACGTTTTGCGCAAACTAAAATACTTTTTTGAGAAAAATGCGATAGTGTTTCGCCATGCTTTCCAAACGCTTTCGTCCAACCAAATGTTGCAAGCTCTTGACCAGTACATGGGCGAAATAAATCTTGCTCTAATGCTTTATCAAAATCTTCTTGGGTGTATGAAACGTCTTGCTTAAAGCGGTAACAAATAAGGTTACTAAACCACATAGGGGAATTGATCCATTTGAAAAATTTGTCCAATCATAGCAATAAAAACAGCATCTCGAAATGACTGATTTGTTACTAGGGCGTGTTGAACTTTATGGATTGAAATTTGTTCAATCCAAGGAAGGTTAAATCGCAGCGCGAGGTTTGTAACCTAGTGGGCTAAGTAACTGCTCCTGCGTTACCCTACTGGCTTACACCCATGTAAGAATAAGTAAAAACCGAGCAAAGCTTCCGCGTCCTGCTCACGCCACTTACCTACATCCATGTAGGCAACAAAGAGTTAATCGTCCCTAGATCGAGCTCAAAGGGCAGCGCATGTTTGGTATTTATGCTGCGTTATCGCCTACTTATGGGGAATAACCACACTACATAGGCTCTGCCTTGCCTAAAAACCAAACATATTGCTGTAAATTCAACCACCAAAGAACAACACGCCCTAATAATTTAATGCATATACTTTTTTATTCATATTTATCAAAAATAGGCATTGGCTTAGCCATGTTCTTTGGAAATTGAATATAGTAACGCAGACCTTTACCAGGTTCACTCGTTGCATCAATAGATCCACTAAGAGTTTGTTTAACTAAGTTAAACATTATATGGGTACCTAATCCGCTTCCGCCCTCATCGCGTTTAGTCGTAAAGAATGGGTCAAACAATTTTTTCAATTGCTCACTGGTAACTCCGTTACCGTCATCTTTGTAATCAATCGTTAAGTTAGTGTCATCTGCGCTTATTTTGATATCCATCACACCGTTGCTTTTACCTTCAAAGCCATGAATGAGTGAATTCATAATTAAGTTAGTAAAAATTTGGCTGATGGCGCCTGCCGGTAAATTTAAAACTAAATCATCAGGGCATTCTAATTTTATTGTATGGGATGTCTTTTTTAGTTTTGGATGGAGTGAGCGTATTACTTCGTTAGTGTAATCTTTAAAGTTAATAGTTCTTACAGCTTCACTGGCCTGATCGACCGCTATTTGCTTAAAGCTAGCAATAAGCTCTGAGGCTCTATCTAAGTTAGTGGTTAACAAGCTTGTACTTTGTTTTGCTTCGTTAATAAATTCTTCTAGTGCTTTTGGTGAAAGTGTTTTTTCACTATAAGCACTTTCGAGTTTATTTAAGCGTTCTTGCAAAAACGATATTGCCGTTACACCTATCCCAATAGGGGTGTTAATATCATGCGTAATACCCGCCACAAGCCCGCCTAGTGCGGCCATCTTCTCTGTGCCCAATAAACGTTCCTGTGCAAGGCTTAATTCCTCTATATAACGCTGAGATTCAGTTTGTTTTGTAATTAGCTCTTGCTCTGTGCTGCGGCGTAAGTCTATTTCTTCAGTGAGCACAATTTTTTGCTTCTCAAGTTCGTATTTTTGCTGTTGTAATTCCATCATTGCTTGGCTTAAGTTTGATGTTTTACGGGCTACGTCTTGCTCAAGTTGTATGTTGTGATGATCGAGCTTTTCGTTACTAATAATAAGTTCTTTTTGGGTGTGCTCAAGCTCTTTTCTGTACTGAACCACTTTATCTATTAGTTTGTTAAACGACTGCTCCATTACTTTTAGTTCGTTATGCTCCTCTGTTTCTATTTCTATGTGTTGTCCTTCTAGCTCATCTAATTCTAGGTTTTCTAGTTGCTCAGTAAGCTCAGCTAAGGGATCTGTAAGAAGCTTTCTAAATGCCATTAAAAATAAAATGATTAAAAAGGTAGTTTTAATCATCGCATTACCAATCAAAAAGTAGATTGATACCATAATTCGGCTTAAAACAACTTCTCGGCTAGAGAACAAGGTAACGTCGCCCACTTGGGTAGCACGGCCAGAAAATTCAAAAATAAGTGGAAAGGTGTAACCAAACAGACCGGATTTCGCGTCTTCTAAAATAGCTTCTTCTTGTACTAACTGTTGGTTATATAGCTTATGTATGTCGAGCGAGCGCCCTAACTGTGAAATAATTTCGCCGCTGTCGTCTCGAACAATAATCCCTTCAATCATGGGAATGGCGAGTAAACCTTCTGCTGTTGTAATTGTTTGCTTGGTATTAAGCTCCCAAATTGCACGTGTTAAGCTACGACTAAAGGTTTTTTGTAATGTACTTAATTCATCACGTATATAGTCTTTAGTATTGAGATATTCAGCAAGCACCTGTCCGCAAGTCACTACGAAGGTAAGCAAAAAATAAACGGATAAAACGCTTGTTAGCAGCTTCTTAGAAAGGCTTTTTTGTAACATGAGTGACTTGTTCATCCTTTGTTATTTTTGTAACGTTACTATTGTAATTTAAAAGTTAGTCAATAAACCTCTAAAAATAAATAAAAAAGTTAAAATTTAATAAGATAAATCTAATTAAGTCGGTATGTAGTATTAATGTAATTAAACTCAGCTATGAATTAGTAAATTTGTTAGACGTTAAGTTTTGTAAGTTTGATTAGAATTTAGTTTCGTTAATCATATTTAAATGAGTTAATTCTATATTTATCATTGCATTGAATTATTAATGCGCTAAGTATTTAGATGCGTGTTAAAGTGTCCTGAGTGCAAAGAAAGATGGTCTTTTAATAACTTTGATGGTTGTGTAGTAGTAAACATGATGAAATTTTCGATATTAGTCTGTGATGATTCTGCTGTTGCTCGTAAACAAGTCGTGCGGTGTTTAAATGAGTGTATAGACGCAGATATACAACAAGCTATAAATGGAGCAAACGCCCTTGATCTTTTAAGAGCACAAAACTTTGATTTACTGTGCCTAGACCTCACCATGCCAGAGGTTGATGGTATACAAGTACTTGAAACTATAAAAACAGAAAAAATAGAGTGCTTTGTGTTGGTTATTTCTGCTGATATACAGGAAAAAATGAAGCAACGAGTCGCCCAACTTGGCGCAATTGATTTTATTGATAAACCTATTAATAAATCAAGCTTGAATGAAATATTGCATAAATTTGGCATTCATTAGGTTTTTTCATGTTAAAAAAGGCTGTTTTATCTTTTAATTTAGGGTTGACAGCATAGCCTTTGTTAAGGCAGTCTTAACATATGAAAACAATTAATCGCGTACTGACCATTATTATTACAACCATCATTCTTACTGGATAGTGGCATAGGTCGGTGCAACAAATTTAAAGGCCTGTGTTCACTTAGAACACAGGCCTTTTTTCGTTTTATGGGATGAGGAACATAAACAATGCGAGTTTTAAAATTTGGTGGGTCTTCACTTGCCGATTATGCATGCTTACAACAGGTAGCTCAGTTAGTTAAAGCACAATTAAAAGATGAAATGTTATTGGTGCTTTCTGCTCCAGGTGGAATGACCGATTCGCTAGTTGCACTTGCAAGTGCTGCAGAGCAAGGCTTAGATTTTTCGCAGCAATGGCAAGCATTAGCGAGTCGTTGTGAAGGCTTAAAAGCTGACGTTGAAAAAAGTGGCGTAGTCGTTACAAGCTGGCCAGACCTAGGCGAGCTTAAAAATAAATTAGATGGCGTGTCGCTTATACAGTGTTGCCCTGATCAAGTTCGCGCATTTGTAATTAGCTTTGGAGAGCGCGTTAGCGTTTCTTTAATGCAGGCTTTATTGAGCTCACAAGATGCAAGGTACTTAGAAGCAACAAGCTGTATTGCTTCAACTGGTGGCTACATTGATGCAGAAGCTGATTTAGTGGCAAGTAAAGCTCGCTTTCAAGCTGTGCTTAAAGAAAACCCTGCAACTATTTATATTATGCCTGGTTTTACGGCGAGTAATGATAAAGGTGAGCTTACGACGCTTGGCCGTAATGGTTCAGATTACTCAGCAGCTATTGCTGCGGCATGTTTAGAAGCTGAGATTTGCCAAATTTGGACTGACGTTGATGGCGTATATAGCGCTGATCCTCGCTATATTAAAAAAGCCACTAAAGTAGATTTTTTATCTTATAAAGAGGCGATGGAGCTTTCTTACTTTGGTGCAAAAGTACTTCACCCAAAAACAATTTTACCGTGTGCTAAAGCAGGCGTGCCATGTGAAATTAAAAATACGCATAACCCAGACGCACAAGGCTCATTAATTGGTAACGATTATTCATCTGATGAGCCCGTAAAAGCGCTTTCTAGCTTACAAGACCTTGCAATGTTAACTGTTTCAGGCCCAGGCATGAAAGGTAAAGTAGGCATGGCGTCTAAGGTATTTAACGCGCTTGCTCACGATAACGTATCAATTGTATTGATCACGCAATCATCATGTGAATTTAGTATTAGTTTTTGTGTGCACGAAACAGACCTAGCACTTGCACTCGATGCGCTACAAACTGCATTTGAGCTTGAATTACAAGCAGGGCTTATTGAGCCTGTACAAGTACAACGTAATTTAGCCATTGTTACTTTAGTGGGCGACAACATGCGCGCACACCGAGGCTTAGCGGCTAAGTTTTTTGCATCGCTTGCACAAGCGCAAGTAAATATTGTGGCAATTGCACAGGATTCTACAGAAAGTGCTATTTCTGCGGTAATTGATGGTGAGTTATGTAATGACGCTGTAAAAATATGCCATGAAAACTTTTTCACGCATGTGCCGTCAATTGATGTGTTTTTACTAGGTTGTGGCTTAGTAGGGCAAGAGCTTATTAATCAGCTTGAACGTCAGCAAGCTTGGCTTGAAAAGCGTAATATTAAACTTAACTTGTATGGTGTTGCTAACTCTCGTCAATTACACCTTGATAACGAAGGCATCGCTTTTAGTGATTGGCAGCAAAAATTGGCCTCATCTGAGCAAGCATTTGATTTAAAATTAGTAGAGCAATTTGTTAAGCAAAACCACTTAGTGAATCCGGTATTAGTAGATTGTACATCTTCAGATGCACTTGCTGCGCAGTATGTAGACTTTTTAAATGCAGGTTTTCATGTGGTTGCAGCTAATAAAAAAGCGACAACAAGCTCATACACGTATTACCAAGATTTAATAGCTGCTACGCAAAAGAATAATCGTAAATTTTTATACGAAACTAACGTTGGTGCAGGTTTACCAGTAATCGATAACTTGCAGTCATTATTTGGTGCCGGTGATGAGTTACTAGAGTTTAGCGGTATTTTATCAGGCTCACTTTCGTATATGTTTGGCGCACTTCAAGATGGTTTATCACTTTCTGAGGCAACTATTAAAGCCAAAGAAAGCGGTTTTACTGAGCCAGATCCTCGTGATGATTTATCGGGTACCGATGTAGCACGTAAGTTACTGATCATTGCTCGCGAAGCCGGTATGAAGTTGGAGCTAAGCGATATTGAAGTTGAGTCAGTATTACCACAAGGTTTTGCACAAGGTGATAGCGTTGATGAGTTTATGGCAAAACTACCAAGCCTAGATGCTGATTTTAATGACCGCATTCAAAGTGCTGCGAGCGAAGGAAAGGTACTTCGTTATGTAGGTACAATTAAAGAAGGTCACTGTAAAGTAGGTATTGAGGCTGTTGATGAAAAACATGCGCTTAATGTAATTCGCGATGGCGAAAACGCGCTTGCTATTTTAAGCCAATACTACCAGCCACGTCCATTTGTAATTCGTGGTTATGGTGCCGGCTCTGAAGTAACAGCAGCGGGTGTATTTGCTGATATTTTAAAAACGCTATCGCGCTAGGAGCTCGTTATGATTGAAGTATATGCTCCGGCGTCTATTGGTAATTTTGCAGTAGGTTTTGATGCACTTGGCGCAGCGCTTGCGCCAATTGATGGTAGTTTATTAGGCGATGTAGCCGTTGTAAGTGCAGCACCAAGTGACGAATTTATTTGCACTGGCGACTACGCTCACAAGTTACCAAGTGATGCGAATGAAAACTTAGCGTACCAGTGTTTAGTACATTTTAGAGCGCATGTTGCGCCTGATATGCCAAGCGTAAAGCTCGAGCTTAAAAAGAATTTACCAATTGGATCTGGACTTGGTTCTAGTGCATGCTCGGTCGTGGCTACCTTTGCTGCCCTTGATAAGTTTGCACAAACTAACTTAAGTCAGGTTGAGCTTATTGAGCTTATGGCTGACTTTGAAGCTGTAGTGAGCGGTGGTCGTCATTACGACAACATCACGCCATGCTATTTAGGTGGTTTGCAATTAACAGGTGATTTAATCCCTGATAAATCGATTGCACTGCCTGTTGATGAAAATTGGTACTACGTTGCTGCGTTCCCTGGTTTTTCACTCAACACTGCAAAAGCGCGCTCGGTTTTACCAAAAGAGTTGAGCATGCATGCAAGTGTTGAGTTTGCACAGCGTTTATCGGCATTTAGTAGCTTACTGTTGACTAATCGTTTTGACGATGCACTGAGCATAATGAAAGATGAAATAGCAGAACCTTACCGCGCACCGCTTATTAAAGGTTTTAGTGAAGCCAAAGCAAGCTTACCAGCGTTGGGCGCTGAAATAGTGAGTATTTCGGGCGCAGGACCTACCTTGTTTAGTGTATGTAAAACACTTGAAGCTGCAAAGCAATGCGCGCAGTGGTTAGAGGCAAATTACATTAACGAGCAAGGCTTTTGCCACATTTGTAAATTAGATAACGACGGCACGCGTCAATTAACAGTTTTATAGGATAGGTAGTCATGCAATTACATAATTTAAAAGATAGCTCACAAAAAGTGTCGTTCGTTGAAGCCGTAAAAACAGGTTTGGGTCGTAATCAAGGTGTGTTTTTCCCTGAATCCCTTGCCCCACTGTCCGATGTTCATGCTTTGCTTGATATGGACTTTGTTACACGCAGTGGCAAAATATTATCTCACCTAATTGGTGATGAGCTGCCTAGCGACACTGTGGCACAAATGGTTAAAAATGCATTTAACTTTCCAGTTAAGCTGGTGGAAGTTGAAGAGAATACATACTGCTTAGAGTTGTTTCATGGTCCTACGCTTGCGTTTAAAGACTTTGGTGGTCGCTTTATGGCTGAGTGTTTAGCGCAATTTAATAAAGATGAAAAAGTAACTATTTTAACCGCAACTTCGGGCGATACTGGTGCAGCCGTTGCACATGCTTTTTATAACAAGCCGAATATCGATGTTGTCATCTTATATCCTAAAGGCAAAATTTCACTTGCTCAGCAAAAGCTATTTACTACGTTAGGTAACAATATTCATTGTTACGCAGTTGATGGCAGTTTTGATGATTGCCAAGAGTTGGTTAAAAATGCCTTTTTAGATGAAGAAGTTAAATCAACACTTGGGCTTAATTCTGCTAATTCAATTAATATTAGCCGTTTAGTTGCTCAGGTTTGTTATTACTTTGAGGCCATTGCACAACTACCAAAAGAAAAACGCGCAACAGCGCATATATCAGTGCCAAGTGGCAACTTTGGTAATGTATGTGCTGCAATGATTGGTGCGGTTATTGGCTTACCTGTAGGTAAATTAAGTGCAACCACCAACCAAAATGATACTGTGCCGCGCTTTATGCTTGATAAAACCTGGACGCCAAACGCAACACTTGAGTCGCTTTCAAATGCAATGGATGTAAGTAAGCCAAACAACTGGCCGCGTGTGCAAACAATGTTAGATAATAACTGGTTTAGCTACGATAATTTTTATTCAACTAGCGTAAACGAGGAAGACACGCAATCGGTGATGAAAAAAATTCAACAAACGGGTTATGTTGCAGAGCCTCACACTGCTATTGCGTACCAAGGTCTTGTTGAAAATCGAGCGCCTGGTGCAGCGGGCATCTTTTTAGCCACAGCTCACCCTGCTAAGTTTAAAGAAAGCGTAGAGGGTATTTTAAATATTGAATTAGGTATGCCAAAACCACTTAGCGACGCACTAGCAAAACCATGCCTAGCAAGCGATATAAAGGCCGATTACGACGCATTACGTACAGAAATACTTGCTAAACTTGGCTAAGTTAATTAATTCAAAAAGGCGGTTAAGCCGCCTTTTTTTATAACTTTAGGCTTTTAAATCTAGTGAGTTGCATTTACTAATTAAATGTAGGAAATAGCATTCATTTAAAATCGTTATGGTTTTATAAGAAAATATCATCTTAAAAAGTCTGTGAAATAGTTTCAATCCCTGTTTAAATATCCTCAACTTAAGAGCGTAGGCAAAGAGTCGTTTAAAGCGTACAATAAAGCCTCTAAAAAACACCATACACGTTGCCCTAGGAGACCCCAATGTTAGAACGTAGCATGAATATTTCGGATTTTGATCCAGAGTTATTTGACGCGATAAACAAAGAAACTGCTCGCCAAGAAGAGCACATTGAACTAATCGCTTCAGAAAACTACTGTAGCCCACGCGTACTAGAAGCGCAGGGTTCACAGCTTACAAATAAATACGCAGAAGGTTACCCTGGCAAACGTTATTATGGCGGTTGTGAGCACGTTGATGTTGTTGAGCAATTAGCAATTGACCGTGCTAACGAGTTATTTGGTTCTGACTACGCAAACGTACAACCACATGCTGGTTCGCAAGCTAATGCTGCTGTTTTTCTAGCGCTATTAGAAGCAGGCGACACTGTACTTGGTATGAGCTTAGCTCATGGTGGTCACTTAACTCACGGATCACACGTAAGCTTCTCTGGTAAGCTTTACAATGCAATTCAATACGGACTAGATGAAACAACGGGCGAAATTGATTACGCACAGGTTGAAGCACTAGCACTTGAGCATAAACCAAAAATGATTATTGGTGGTTTCTCAGCGTACTCAGGTATTGTTGATTGGGCTAAATTCCGTGAAATTGCTGACAAAGTAGGTGCTTACCTGTTTGTTGATATGGCTCACGTTGCAGGTTTAATTGCGGCAGGCGTTTACCCAAGCCCAGTTCCTCATGCACATGTTGTAACTACAACTACGCATAAAACACTTGCTGGTCCTCGTGGTGGTTTAATTATCTCTGCATGTGGCGATGAAGCAATCTATAAAAAGCTTAACAGCGCAGTTTTCCCTGGTGGCCAAGGTGGTCCTTTATGTCATGTTATTGCAGCAAAAGCAGTGGCATTTAAAGAAGCGCTTCAACCAGAATTTAAAGTATACCAAACACAAGTTGTTAAAAACGCAAAAGCAATGGTTGCTGTAATGCAAGAGCGCGGCTACAAAATCGTATCTGACAAAACTGAAAACCACTTATTCCTACTCGATTTAATCGATAAAGATATTACTGGTAAAGATGCAGACGCAGCCCTTGGTAACGCTAACATCACAGTTAATAAAAACTCAGTGCCAAACGATCCACGTTCTCCGTTTGTAACATCTGGTTTGCGTATTGGTTCTCCTGCAATCACTCGTCGTGGTTTCAAAGAAGAAGAATCAAAAGAGCTTGCTGGCTGGATTTGTGACGTACTAGATAACATCACTGATGAATCTGTACAGGCGCAAGTTAAAGAAAAAGTAAAAGCAATTTGTGCAAAATTACCTGTTTACGCTTAATTGCATAAGCAGCAGTAATTTAGATCACATAGGCTAGGGGCCTGTTTATCTTTCGAGGTTTAATTTGCAGTAGCATGTTTGGTTTTTAGGCAAGGCAGAGTCTATGTAGTGTGGTTACTCCACACAAATAGGCGATAACGCAGCATAAATGGCAAACATGCACTGCCCTCGGGTTCGTCCTAGGGGCGATTTACTCTTTGTTGCTCGGTTTTTACTTAGCCCACTAGGTTACAAACCTCGCGCCGCGATTAAATCACCCATAGATAGAACAAATTTAATCCTGAAAGGTCAACAGGCCCTATTTTTTTGCTAAGATAAAAGACCGCTATTTAGCGGTCTTTTTTGTTTTAAAACGGAAGTACCGAGCTATGCATTGTCCATTTTGTACCGCAAAAGATACTAAAGTTATTGACTCACGCCTTGTTGGTGGAGGCCATCAAGTTCGCAGGCGCCGTGAGTGCAACGACTGCCATGAGCGCTTTACTACATTTGAAGGCGCTGAACTGGTTATGCCTCGTGTTATTAAACAAGACGGCAGCCGCGAACCATTTAACGAAGATAAATTATTAAATGGCTTAAATCGCGCACTCGAAAAACGCCCAGTGAGCACAGAGCAAGTAGACGAAGTTGTGAATATAATAAAATCGCAGTTGCGTGCTACAGGCGAGCGAGAAATTTCAAGCCATTTGGTTGGTGAATGCATTATGGAAGCCCTCAAAAAGCTCGATAAAGTAGCGTATGTGAGATTTGCCTCTGTTTATCGCTCGTTTGAAGATATACGCGAATTTGGCGAAGAAATTGCCCGCTTAGGGGAGTAACAATGCAAAGCCAAGTTCCTTTTACTGAACATGATGAAATGTATATGGCACGCGCCATAGAACTTGCCAAAAAAGGCCGGTTTACTACCACACCTAACCCTAATGTTGGCTGTGTTTTAGTTAAAAATAATCAAATAATTGGTGAGGGTTTTCATCAATTAGCAGGTCAAGGCCATGCAGAAGTAAATGCACTGGCTGTCGCTGGAAAAAATGCACAAGGTGCAACGGCTTATGTAACGCTTGAACCGTGTAGTCATTATGGCCGTACGCCACCGTGCGCCGAAGGCTTAAAAGCTGCCGGTGTGGTAAAAGTAATTGCTGCTATGGTTGATACAAATCCACAAGTTGCTGGCAAAGGCCTTAAAATACTGAGCGACGCGGGTATTGACGTTGCTTACGGGTTACTCGAATCACAAGCTCGCGCACTTAACGTTGGCTTTTTTAAGCGTATGGAACAAGGCTTACCTTATGTGATTTGCAAAATGGCAGCGAGTATTGATGGTAAAACGGCGCTTAAAAATGGGCAAAGTAAGTGGATCACAAGTCCTGCTGCTCGACAAGACGTACAATTATACCGAGCGAAAAGCTGCGCTATTTTAACCGGTGCCGATACAGTGCTAGTAGACGATGCTAAACTTAATGTGCGACTAAGTGAGCTGCCTTGCACACTGCCTACTGATTTGCCGCTTCGCCAGCCCGTGCGTGTTATAATTGACTCTCAAAACCGTTTAACACCTGACCTTGCTTTATTTGAAATCCAAAGTGATGTAATAATATTTACGACTAAGGTTGATAAATCATTGCAATGGCCGCATTTTGTAAAGCATATTGAAGTCAGTGAAAGTAACGGTAAAGTTGATTTACAAGCCGTTTTAGAAAAACTTGGGCAACTGCAGTTTAATAATGTTTGGCTTGAAGCTGGCGCAACACTTGCTGGTAAAATGACAGAGCTTAATTTAGTTGACGAGTTTGTTTTTTATTTAGCGCCTAAACTAATGGGCCATGATGCAAAAAGTTTAGTTAATTTTCCTGAATTGACGAGTATGCAAAACACCGTTGATTTAACATTTAATGAATGTGCGCGCATTGGTGACGATTTACGTATCACCGCGTCAAAACTCATTAAAATCACTTAATAAAAAGAGTAGTGCTATGTTTACTGGGATAATAGAAGCCACAGGCAAAATTGCTTTATTACAAAAAAAACAAGGCGACTTAGCCATTCGTATCCAAAGTACTGATCTTGATATGACAGACGTAAAGTTAGGTGACAGCATTGCAACTAATGGTGTTTGCTTAACTGTAGTTGGTAAACATATTGATGGTTTTAGTGCGGATTTATCTAATGAGACGATTAGTTTGACCGGTTTTGCTCACTATGCTTTAGGACAAACGGTGAATCTTGAAAAAGCCATGCAACCTGTTTCTCGTTTAGGCGGTCATTTAGTGTCTGGCCATGTTGATGGTATCGCAACAATTACAAGTATTACAGCAAACGCCAGAGCAACAGAATATTGGCTTACAACTGACGAAAATTTAATGAAATACATTCCTTACAAAGGTTCGGTATGTATTGATGGTATAAGCCTGACAGTAAACGCTGTAGAGGGTAATAAATTCAAATTAACAATTGTCCCACACACGAGTGAGCAAACCACAATTGCTCATTTTAAAGTAGGTACCCAAGTTAATTTAGAAGTCGATCAAATTGCACGTTATTTAGAGCGCCTTATAAGGGGTGCAGAGCAACCAACGGGCTCTGATATTTCGATGAGCTTACTCGCTAAAGCGGGTTTTATTAAATAACGAAACTGACAACTTACACGAGCAAATTTATGAATTTACACAGCGCGCAAGAAATCATCGACGATATTAAAGCCGGTAAAATGGTTATTTTAATGGATGATGAAGATAGAGAAAACGAAGGCGATTTAATAATAGCTGCTGAGCATATTAGCGCAGAAGCGATTAATTTCATGGCTACCCATGGCCGTGGTTTAATTTGTTTAACCATGACGCAAGAGCGTTGCGAGCAACTTGATTTACCGTTAATGGTTAAAAACAATGGTGCAGCATTTTCGACTAACTTTACAATGTCGATAGAAGCATCAAAAGGTGTTACAACCGGTATTTCAGCAGCAGATAGAGCGCGTACAGTGCAAGCGGCTATAGCTAAAGGCGCAGTCCCAAGTGATATTGTTCAGCCTGGACATATTTTTCCTATTATGGCGCAACCTGGTGGCGTATTAACTCGCGCAGGACACACTGAAGCTGGCTGTGATTTAGCGCGTTTAGCTGGGCTTGAAGCATCATCTGTTATTGTTGAAATACTTAATGCTGATGGCACTATGGCACGCCGCCCTGATTTAGAAGTTTTTGCGAAAGAGCACGATATTAAAATTGGCACCATTGCTGATTTAATAGAATACCGCAACTTAAACGAAACAACAATTGAGCAAGTAGCAAAATGTAAGTTACCAACTGTTCATGGTGAATTTGATTTAGTTACTTACAAAGACACAATTGACGGCCAATTACATTACGTATTGCTCAAAGGCGATATAAAAGATCAAGAGCCGACAAATGTACGTGTACATTTGCAAAGTACCTTTAACGATATTCTACTTTCAGACAGAAGTGCTGACCGTAGCTGGGGCCTTTCTGAAGCAATGGCTTATATCGCTAAAAATGAAGGTGCTTTAGTTATTTTAGGTAAGCAAGAAAGCACTGAAGAGTTAGAGGCAACTGTGAAAGCATTTGCAGCAGCTGATGCCGGCGAAAGCGTTACGCCACGTAAATTCAAAGGTACATCTCGTACTGTTGGCGTAGGTTCGCAAATACTTGCCGATCTTGGAATTAAACAAATGCGATTAATGAGTCGCCCTAAAAAGTACCATGCACTTTCGGGCTTTCATTTAGAAGTTGTTGATTACGTTGAGCCACAATAAGCATCACGCTTAAACTAGGCTATTATTTTATTTTTATGGTATGATGCGCAGCAATTTTTGCGCAATCGCAACCGCTTGAACTTATTTTTAGGGTTATCAAATGAAAATTATTGAAGGTAATAAGTACGCTCCAGGCAAAAAATTTGCCATTGTCATTTCTCGTTTTAATGACTTTATTGGTAGCAGCCTCCTTGCAGGTGCTGTTGATGAGCTAAAACGCACAGGTGGCGTATCAGATGACGACATTACCGTTATTTATGTGCCAGGCGCGGTAGAATTACCTTTAGCGGCTAAACGCGTTGCGGCAAAAAAAGAGTATGATGCAATCATCGCATTAGGCGTAGTGATCAGAGGTGGTACACCACACTTTGACCTAGTTGCTGGCGAATCAAACAAAGGTCTTGCGCAAGTATCACTTGAGTATGATATCCCGGTTGCATTTGGCGTATTAACCACAGAAAGCATTGAACAAGCAATTGAGCGTGCTGGCACCAAAATGGGCAATAAAGGCGGCGAAGCTGCTTTAGGCGCGCTTGAAATGGTTAATGTGTTAGATAAAATTTAAGTTTAAGGAATTTTTGTGAAACCAGCAGCAAGACGTAAAGCACGTATCTTAGCACTCCAAGCCGTTTATTCTTGGCAAATAAGTGGCAATTTAATTGCCGATATCGAACAACAAATGTTGATCGAAACAGACGTTACTAAAATTGATGTTGAATACTTTAAAGATCTAGCGACGGGTGTTGCTGTAAATTACAAGCAACTAGACGAAGCTGTATCACCACATTTAACACGTCCGTTTGATGACTTAGATATGGTTGAGCGTGCAATTTTACGTTTAAGCAGCTATGAGCTTAAGTTCCGTGAAGACGTACCTTATAAAGTTGCTATTAACGAAGGTATTGAGCTGGCCAAAATTTTTGGCGCTGAAGACAGCCATAAATTTGTAAACGGTGTACTTGATAAAGCTGTTAAGCATTTACGCAAGTAAGTAAACCGTTAAAGAGGGGAGCCGGCATAGGCCGGCTTTTTTGTGTATGAAGGAATTTGAATTAATTAACCGCTACTTTAAAGGTCGCGGTATCACCCGTCGTGATGTAAACCTAGGTATAGGGGATGATTGCGCTTTAGTAACCGTTCCACAAAACTGCCAACTTGCCGTTACAACAGACACTCTTGTTGCTGGCGTACACTTTTTTGATGATATTTCCCCTCGTGCATTAGGTCACAGAGCGCTTGCTGTTAATTTAAGTGATTTAGCGGCCATGGGCGCTGAGCCAACTTGGGTTTCAGTTGCGTTAACTTTGCCAAGTATTGACCCACAGTGGATTGAAGAGTTTACTGATGGCATGCATGAAATTGCTGAATATTTTAATGTGCAGATTATAGGTGGCGATACTACTCAGGGGCCATTAACTATTACTATTTGTGCGAAAGGGACTGTGCCCGAAGGTACTGCACTTCGTCGTAGTGGCGCAAAAGTGGGTGATTGGATTTATGTTACGGGTCCGCTAGGTGACGCTGGACTTGCAATTGAGTCTCGCAAGCAAGGTATAAGTATTGAGCCAGAGCATTTAAAGTACGTAAATAAACGCTTTGATTTTCCAACCCCACGTGTTGCTGCAGGGCAGGTATTACGAGGCCTAGCATCATCGGCTATTGATGTGTCGGACGGCTTAATCGCTGATTTAAGTCATATACTCGATATGTCACAAGTAAGTGCAGTGGTGAATATTGAAAGTATTCCAACTTCAGATGCGATGCAAGCAAGCCTTGATTTTAATCAGCAGCTGCCATTTATTCTCAGTTACGGTGATGATTACGAATTAATTTTTACGGTCCCTGATAGCAATAAGAGTATGTTAGAAATAAAGCTACGCCAGTATGGTGTAGATGCAACATGCATTGGCCAAGTTAAAAGTGGCGATGGCCAAATTGAGCTTTTACACAACGGTGAAAAGTTTGATTTTGAACCGCAGGGTTTTGAGCACTTTGCAAAGGAGCTGGTTTGAACAATAACCGCAAGTTTAATTTAAAGCGTCCACATCAGTTTTTTGGTCTGGGCTTTGGGACTGGGCTTGCCCCTAAAGCGCCCGGTACATTTGGTACATTTGCTGCCTTGCCATTCATTTTTATGACCATGTATTATCCGTCATGGCTGCAAATTGTATTTGCCGTTGTGATCAGTATATTTGGTATATGGGCGTGCGGTAAAACGGCTGATGATTTAGGCGTGCACGATCATCCTGCTATTGTATGGGATGAAGTGGCGGGTTATTACATCACTATGATTGGCGCAGCACTTAACTGGCAAACATTACTCGTAGGTTTTTTGTTATTTCGCTTTTTTGATATAGCAAAACCCGGCCCAATCCGTATGCTAGACAAACGAGTACATGGCGGTTTAGGTATAATGGCCGACGATATACTTGCGGGTATTTTTTCGCTTATATGTTTACAAGCGTTAATAAAAGTGGGTTTACTGCCCTTTTAATTTTTATATTTGATTTGTTTAACTAGGTGGCAGCAATATGATGCGATTTTTACTGGTTTGTGTACTTATGTTGTGCGCGACGCCAAGTTGGGCTTCAATTACTGATTACGTAGTTAAGCAATGGAATATAAAAGATGGCCTACCGTCGCAATCACTTAAAAGTGTTGTACAAGATCAGCAAGGCTATATGTGGCTTGGTACGCAATTTGGTTTAAGCCGTTTTGATGGTACAACATTTACAAATTACAACACGCAAAATAGTCCATTCTTGCCTAGTAATGGTGTTAATAAGCTTTTAGTCGATTCTAGTGGTTTGTTATGGGTAGGCACTAAAAGTGGCTTGGTAGTTATTAACCCAGCCACATTTGCAGCACAAGAATTTAATATTAAAGGTCCAGTAAGGGATATTCTTGAGGACTCTAAAGGTAGCATATGGATTGCGGCCAACGGCTTATACTATGTAGATAGAGGGCAAGTTGATTTACGCACTGAAGTAAATGGTCCTCTACCTATTGTTAATGCTACTGTGATCACACAAATAGTTGGCTCTGTTAGCCAAATGGCACTCTCTCCTGAAGGCATTTGGCTGGTTAATGATCGTCATTTATTACGCCTTACAAAAAACTCATCAGATTTTTCTAAACTACGTTTAGAGCTTACCGCAAAAATATCTTTACCAGAGCGCCTAGCGCAAACCATAGTGCACGATTTATCATTTTTAAATGGTAATTTGTATATAGCTTCTGAGCTAGGTGCATACTTTTTAGATTTAGATGACGAGCTAAGACCTTTTCCTCTACCTAATGCAAATAACTCAGCCGTTTATAAGTTTATGAGTGATACCGATGGTGGCTTGTGGGTTTCGACCTATGGACGCTTATTATTCAGAGATAAAACCGGTGAGTGGCAATGGGTAGAGCCTAGCCAACTCGATCAAAGTATATGGTTTGCTGATATTTTTAGAGATGATAAAAATAACGTTTGGTTAGCAAGCTTTAGTGAAGGCTTGTGGCTTGCTCATGAAGGGCGAGTCGAAAGGCATTCAGCAGTTTCAAATATGACCGAATCTGTTATGGCTATTAGCCAAGCACCTGATGGTAAACTGTGGGTTGCGAATAAAAGCGGCATTGGTTATTTCGATTTAGATAAAAGTTTTATTAATTTAGTCCCAAGTAGTAAATATGGATACGCATCAGTACACGATCTACAATTTGATGGTGAGCGATTATATATAGCCACAGGGCGCGGCTTATTTGTTTTTGAAAACAAGACACTTTACACCGTCCCTGGTCGAGCACTTCGCGATAATCCGGTATTTGCAATAAGTCGCTCTAGTAAAGGCGGCTTTTGGATTGGTACCGGACGCGGTTTATATCGATTAAATTATGCTGGTTTAACGCCTTTTGCCTATAACGCTTTTTTAGGTAGTAAGTTTATTACCTACGTATTAGATAAAACAAACTTTGGTGTGATTGGTACTAGTAAGGGCGCATATTACTTTACAGACCGTGGCATTGAAAAAATTGGCGACCAAACAACACTTGAAAGCGCATACGTAACTAGCGTGCTACATATAGATGGCGTGGGTATTTTAATAGGCTCTCTTAACGATGGGCTTTTTTACAGAAGTACGCAAGGGCAATGGCGTCAGCTCGATGCAGCTAATGGTTTACCGTATGGTTCTATATTTAGCCTAGAATATGATGAAAAGTTAAAGCATGTTTGGGTAAGCACCATGAAAGGTGTTTACAGAATGCCTGTAGAGCAATTTAAAACAGAAATAAAAAGCTTAAAAGTTGAAGAAGTAATTTCATCTTTTGACCGTCAACTTGATGGTAAAGCGAATCAATGTTGTAGTGGACTTGGGCATGATGCGGTAGCAGACACCGGAAATTCTATTTGGTACCCAAGCTTACAAGGTGTTGTTGAAATACCTAAAAATGTAGAGCTATTTGGTGTGCTTGCATTAAAGCCAACAATAGAGACAATAACAACGCCACTTCGTCATTTAACTACCGCTGCGCTTGGTAAAAAACCATCATTAGAAACAGACGAGCGTGATATAACGCTAACTTACACAGCTATTGATTACTATGCACCAAACAGCATTGAATTTAGATATAAACTAAGTGGCTTAGATAGTGACTGGCGCTATGCAAATACGCGACGTGAAGCTATTTATACTAACTTGCCTCCTGGCTCGTTTTTGTTTCAATTAGAAGCTAAGCGCCAAGGTGAAGACTGGGCTAAAGCGCAAGATGTAGAATACGGTTTTGTAGTGCCTGAGCGCTTTGACGAAACAATTTACTTTAGGCTTTTAATTACCAGTGGTTTTATTTTGCTTTTTTATCTCATTTTTTGGGTGTTTAGAGCACAAGAACGCAGAAAACAAGAAGCATTAGAGGGCTTAATCACTGAGCGTACCTTAGAGCTTCGCCAAGCTAATGATAAATTAGGCCAAGTGAATTCACAGCTTAAATTAGTGAGTCACTCAGATGAGCTAACAGGGCTACGTAGCCGCCGCTTTTTGTTTGATCAACTCCCTAAAGATATTGAGCACTTTCAACGTAATTCACAGTCGCTGCAGGCACAAGGTAAGTCACTGGTGCTGGTAATTATTAACTTTGATAACTTCAGCCGTATTAACGATGCGTATGGCCCAATTGCAGGTGATAGCTGCTTACAGCAAATGGCTGCATTGTTAAATTCGCGTACGCAGGGCTCTGACTATGTGGCACGTTGGAGTGGTGATGAGTTTTTATTATTATTACGTGACTTTAAATGCAATAAAATAGATAGCTATGCCTCAGAACTTTGTAAAGTAATAGCTGCTAATTCGTTCCAATTACCAAATGGAAAAACAACTAATATCACGGCATCAATTGGTTGGTCATTTTATCCATTACCTTTACTAGGCGGACAAGTAATTAGCTGGGAAACCTCTATTAACTTAGCAGATATAGCACTGCATCAAGTTAAAAAGCGCGGTGGTGATGGTGTGGCTAATATTACGTTTGATGATCAGCTCGATGCATTTGAGTTTGAACAAAACTCTAATGTTGATCAGCAATTAGGTATTTTACAAAGTAATGGCTTGGCAGATATAAAAGTGTGGATGCGATAATGCCCGACCAAGGTTATTGGTCAGGCATGGTGAGGTTAACTCTATTTGTTAAGCCAAGCTGGTAATATTGCAATCGACTCAGGGGCTGTAAATGCCGTACTGGTATCGGCGCTTATATCACCGCCTGCACTGCTTAAAATATTATTAAATCGCATAACCACATTATTTGACTTCTCAGCTACGTATAAATCTGTTCCGGTATACATAATATCAACAGGGTTACCCAGTAGGGTATTTGGACCGCTAATAGTGGTACTTATGTTTACCAAGCCCGATGCAGTTGCTACGTTATTCAATACGTATATTTTGCCATCGTCAGCAACTGCTGCGCTACCAACATCAGAGAGTATTAGCGAGCCACTTAGCGAGTCGTAGTCGATGCCGTGCATGTTGCTTGGTGCTGCTACTGCTGTACCTGCATTTGCTGGCGTTATAAGCCTATCCTCAACTGCAATATTAGTACTACCAGCCATTAGTTTGCTTTTAACTTCGTCAAATACAGCAACGGTTCCATTTGTTAGTGCTACAAAAGCTCGATCAGTGTTTGCATCGTAATCAACATCCCAAGGGCGAGCATCGTTTGCAAACGTAAGCGTCATTAATGGGCTTGCATCCCCTGTGGTGCAAGTTGAAAATATTGAAATGCTTGGAGTATCTGCATTATTTTCTGCAACTAAAATCATACCGCTATCAGAAGCCACATCAAGACCTTTAGGAGATATAAGGCCTGTATTCGAACCAGTAATAATGCTGTCTTGGTTCGTATTATAAGTTTGCCCATCTCTGTTTATTGCCACTTTATTTGAAATAACAATACCGCCAATTGAGGTTGTACTGTTATCGAACGTTGTATAGCTATTACCCGCTTTATCAAAAGTTACACTTTCGATAGTTTGACTTGCATTATAGTTGCCAATTTCTGTGTTAAGTTGTGAACTTAATCGACTAATTTGCCCAGTTGTTTCACCTGCAGTGCCCGGATTACTACTTACAGCAACACCTAGCAGCGCCATATTAGCGGTATCACTATCTGAAATATCAGCCATCTCATTTTGTATACCCAGTTTAGTAATTGACTCAGGTTTAATTGTTGAGGTAACTAAATCAGGAGTGATATCGCCGCTCTCACCTGAAAATATATTGCTGAACACAAGAACAGCATCATTTGATTTTTCAGCTACACGTAAGTCACTACCTTCAAGGCTAATATCAACTGGGTTACCAAGCATTGTTGCTGGACCGGCAATACTTCGTGCAACGCTTACTAAGCCCTCTGCAGTTGAAGCATTATTAATTACAAATAACGAACCATCGGTTGCGTCTGAGGCACTGCCTACATCAGACAAAACAAGTTTATTAGTATTTGAGTCATAAACAATGCCGTGAATATTTACAGATATTTGCGTGCCATCATTATTACTTGGAGTAATTGTGCGGCTTGGCATTGCGGCAAATTCACCACCAACAAAATTATCATAAACGGCTACATCACCATTTGTTAGTGCTACATAAAGGCGGTCGTTAGATTCATCATAATCAACATCCCACGGCGCCGCTTCTGTAATAGTTGTGCCTAAAGGCGCTGCATCGCCCGCGGCTGTAGCGCCAAAAGTCGTTACTTGCATAGCGCCAAAGTCAGCAATAAAAACAAGGCCACTCTTTTGTGCTACAGCTATTCCTTTAGGGTTTACCAGTGTTGTGTTAGTACCTGTTATTTCGCGATCTGTATTAGCTGTATAGGTTGCGCCGTCACTACGATTTGCAAGCTGGCAAATAGTTTTAATACTGCCATTTTCGCTGTCGCTTGCTTGCAATAAATTACCTAAGCTATCAAATGCAACGCCTTCGTTAGCTGTTGTATTAAAGGTTTTTAGTTTAGAGGCGTTTTGGTTAATTAAATCGATAGTGCCTGTATTGCTCTCGCCATTGTTTGCCAAAATTAATGTGGCTGATGCAAAACCAGGGTTGCCATTTGTACCGTCGGTACCGTTTTGTCCATCGGTGCCTGCAATACCATCTACGCCGTTTTCACCATCGTCTGAGCTACAGCCTGTAATGCCGATTAATACTGCAAGTGTTAAAGCTGAAAAACTAAGCGTGTGTTTAAGTGTGTTTTTTTGTGTTGAATGAGTTGTTAAATTAGCTTTATTCATCATTTTTACCTTTTAAATATTCCATCAAATGTAGGTAAATAACGCGCTTGCTCATAAGGCATAGACTAAGCGGCACTGATTATTTACATGTTAACCTCATATCAATAACGGCTATAAAATGAAACTGGATGCAAAAAAGTTAAAATTAAAAACAAAAAAAGGAGCCTTGAGGCTCCTTTTTAATAAACTAAGTAAATAGCTTAAGCGATAAACGCCTTAATAGCGTTTAATATTCCTTGCTCGCCTAATCCCATTTCATCGTGCATTTCATCTTGCGTGCCGTGTTTAATAAACTCATCAGGAATACCTAAGTTAAGGATATTAATATCAGCTTTTTGCGTTGCCAAGTATTCATTAACTGCAGAGCCGGCACCGCCAGCAATCGCGTTATCTTCAAGCGTAACAATGGTATCGTGGCTAGTAGCAAGCTCATTTAAAAGTGCAGTATCAAGTGGTTTAATAAAACGCATATTAACAAGCGTTGCATCTAATTCGTTAGCTGCAAGCTGGGCGTTTTCAAGTAATGTACCGAACGATAAAATGGCAATTTTACTGCCTTTCTTAATTGTATCTGCCTTACCTATTTCGAGCAGTTGCATAGTGCTTTCAATGTCTGCAGTACCTGCGCTACCTCGAGGGTAACGAACTGCAACAGGGCAGTTTTCTTTATAACCGGTGTATAGCATTTGGCGGCATTCGTTGGTGTCGCTTGGTGCCATAATTACCATATTTGGAATACAGCGCATAAAGCTTAAATCGTACGCACCTTGGTGAGTTTCACCATCGGCTCCAACAATACCAGCGCGGTCAATGGCAAATAATACAGGTAAGTTTTGCAGTGCAACATCATGTATTAATTGGTCATACGCACGTTGTAAAAAGCTCGAGTAAATAGCAACAACAGGTTTTAAACCTTCACAAGCAAAACCAGCTGCTAAAGTAACAGCATGCTGCTCTGCAATGGCCACATCAAAGTATTGATCTGGAAACTCTTTAGAAAAACGTACCATGCCAGAGCCTTCGCGCATTGCTGGCGTAATAGCCATTAACTTGCTGTCTTGCTTTGCCATGTCGCATAACCAATCGCCGAAAACTTTTGAAAAAGTAGCAGCGCTAGGTTTAGATTTAGGCAGGCTAGTTGTGCTCGGATCGAATTTTGGTACACCATGGTAGCCAATAGGATCGGCTTCAGCCGGTTTGTAGCCCTTACCTTTTTGCGTTTTTATATGTAAAAGCTGTGGGCCTTTTAAATTACGCATATTACGCAATGTATCTACAAGCATGTTTACATCGTGACCATCAATTGGGCCTATGTAATTTAGGCCTAATTCTTCAAAGAAGGTCCCCGGGATCATCATGCCCTTAATGTGCTCTTCCATTTTACTGGCAAGTTGCTTTACCGGAGGCACACCTGAGAGTAACTTTTTACTGCCTTCACGAATGTTAGTATAAAAGCTACCTGATAAAATTCGGGCAAAGTGATTTGTTAATGCGCCAACATTTTCTGAAATCGACATTTCGTTATCATTTAAAATAATAAGCATGTCTGATTTTACATCGCCTAAATGATTCATCGCTTCAAATGCCATGCCTGCGGTGATAGCTCCGTCACCAATAATGGCTACAGATTTTCGACCTTTGCCTTCTTTTTGGGCGGCAATAGACATACCTAAGGCAGCTGAAATAGAGGTGCTTGAATGACCTACGCTAAACGTATCGTATTGGCTTTCATCGCGAAAAGGAAAAGGGTGCAAACCGTCTTTTTGGCGAATAGTGTGCATTTGGTCGCGACGACCTGTAAGGATTTTATGTGGATAAGCTTGGTGACCCACATCCCAAACTAGGCGATCGTCTGGAGTGTTATAAACATAATGTAGCGCAACGGTTAGTTCAACCGTCCCTAAACCAGACGCTAGATGACCGCTACTTTGCGATACTGAGTTGAGTAAATAATCGCGCAGCTCATTGCTAAATGCAGGGAGTTTGTCTTGCGCTAAGTCACGCAATTGGGCTGGCTCGTCAACCAAATTAAGTAATGGATACTTGCTACTATCAAGTGTCATGGTTTTATATATATCCTTCGCTAACATTAATTCATTCAAAGCTTTTACGAATAATTAATGTTGAGTAATAATGTCAGTGCTAATTGCAATACGTATGAGCAAAAATTAGTGGTCACGCTCAATTAGGTAATTTGCTAGCGACGCAAGAAGTGTTGTGTCAGCATCTATATTTGCCAACGCTTCATGGGCTTGTTGTATTAAATTTTGCGCCTTTTCTTTAGCGCCTAGCATACCTAATAACGCCGGATATGTCGCTTTATTCGCGGCAATATCGGAGCCTTGTGGTTTACCTAAAGTAACCGTATCGCCTTCAACATCTAAAATGTCGTCGTGTACTTGAAACGCCAGCCCTATAGCATACCCAAAAATGCTTAAATTTTCTAAGGTTTGTTGATCTGCCTTTTCACTGCACAGTGCACCAAGTGTAATTGCACAATTAATTAAAGCTCCGGTTTTTAGCTTATGTATTCGCTCAAGCTCTTGTACGGTAATTACTTTATCTGTTGCTGCTATGTCAAGACCTTGTCCGCCTACCATGCCCTCAAGGCCTGATGCGTTGGCAAGCGTAGCAATCATTTTTACTTGTGTTTGCGACGAGCATGTAAATTTGTGATTCGCAATAAGCTCAAAGGCGAGTGTTTGTAGGGCATCACCGGCTAAAATTGCATTTGCCTCGCCAAATTCTATGTGGCAAGTAGGGCGGCCACGGCGTAAGTCGTCATCGTCCATAGCGGGCAAATCATCATGAACTAGCGAATAGCTATGGATACACTCAATTGCAGCTGCAAGTACATGTAAGTCTTGCTGGTTTGCACCGAGCATTTTACCTGTGGCATAAACTAAAAATGGACGTAATCTTTTACCGCCATTAAATAATCCATACTGGGTGGCGTTCTTGACTGTTTCTTCAGTATCGAGAGACTGTTTAAAATGCTGTTGTAAGGTCGCTACTACATCTTTTTGAGCACGTTCGATATAATTATTTATGCTCACAGCTATTCCATATCATTATCAAAATTCGTAAGAACTGACTTTTCGCCATTCCCCATCAAAATTGATACTTTTTGTTCTGCTTGCTGTAATTTACCTGATGAAGCACTTGCTAATGCAATTCCACGCTCAAATTGCTTTAACGATTGCTCAAGCGATAAGTCACCTTGTTCCATGTCACTAACGATTGTAGATAATTCTTCTAGTGCTTGTTCGAAACTTAAGTTTTCAGGTTTTTTAGTCGCCATCTTTATTTCAGCTTACATAATAAATTTAGGGGTCAATTTTAGGGGGAATGCTAAACTAGGTCAAAGGATGATATTGGTTTTTTACCTTTATAACGTTAAATTATATTTCAAGTGTATTAATAAAGCCTTAATAGCGGTCTGTTAGTTTAATAAATCAATTGATAATTAGGTAGCCCTTATAACTTGATCTAAAATAGTGCTAAAGGCTGCTTTTTATGTTTATTTATAAAAATGGCTTAAGCAATTCAATATGTTGCCGATAAGCAGTTAATAATAAAAGTTTATGATAAGGCCATTAAGCATGAAACTTCTGGAGGAAATGTGGATTTAGCAACCATAATCGGGATCCTAGGCGCAATTGGCTTAATTGTCATGTCTATGTTTATGAGTAGTAGCGGTGAAATGGCTATGTTTGCCGATGCTCCTTCTAGTGTAATTGTATTTGGTGGTTCACTTTTCATTGTTTTATCAAATTTCACCATGTCGCAGTTTTTGGGTATAGGTAAAGTTGTTGCTAAAGCGTTTATGTTTAAAATTGAAACGCCAGAAGAACTTATTGAAAAAGCAGTAGAACTTGCTGATTCAGCTCGTAAAGGGGGCTTTTTAGCACTCGAAGAAGCTGAAATCCCAAATCCATTTATGCGCAAAGGCGTCGACATGCTTGTTGATGGCCATGACGCAGATGTTGTTCGCGCCACACTTCAAAAAGACATCTCTTTAACCACTACTCGACATGAAATGGGTGCAGGCTTATTTAAGTCATTAGCCGATATTGCACCAGCAATGGGAATGATTGGTACTCTAATTGGCTTAGTTGCAATGTTATCTAACATGGATGACCCAAAAGCAATTGGCCCGGCAATGGCGGTAGCGCTTTTAACAACTTTATATGGTGCGTTTTTAGCCAATGTTGTGGCAATTCCTATTCAGGTAAAACTTGAACTGCGTAAAGACGAAGAAGCTATGAATCAGCGTTTAATTTTAGATGCTATTTTAGGTATACAAGATGGCCAAAATCCAAAAGTTATCGAAGGTATTTTGAAAAATTACTTAGCTGAATCTAAACGCAAAGTAGATACCGAGGAGTAATTATGTCTGATCAAGAGTGCAAATGCCCACCACCAGGCCTACCAGCATGGATGGGAACGTTTGCCGATTTAATGTCACTGTTAATGTGCTTTTTTGTACTCTTGCTTGCGTTTTCAGAAATGGATGTACTTAAGTTTAAACAAATTGCGGGCTCTATGAAGTTTGCTTTTGGAGTGCAGAATAAAATTGAAGTAAAAGATATCCCTAAAGGTACCTCTGTTATTGCTATGGAGTTTACCCCAGGCAAACCAGAGCCAACCCCAATAGAAACCATTCAGCAGCAAACAGTCGAAATGACTCAACAAATGTTAGAGTTTCAGGCTGGAGATGAAAGCTCAGCTGGCGGCAGGCAAGAACAACGCGGGGATAAACGTGGTGGCGAATCTCGTAGTACTTCTCAAGAGCAATCGTCAGAGCAAGCAACTTCAGCGGCCGATCAGGAACAAACTAACGAGCTCGTTAAAAAAATCGCGCAGCAGCTTGAAAAGCAAATAATAGATGGTGCAATTGAGCTTGAATCTTTAGGGCAGCAAATAATTATTCGTATTAGAGAGAATGGTTCATTTCCTTCGGGTAGTGCATTTTTACAACCTAAGTTTAAACCCATAATTCAAGATATTGGTGTACTGTTAAAAGATGTACCTGGCGAAATAACTGTATCTGGCCATACCGACGATTTTCAGGTATCGAATGAGCTATATATTAATAATTGGGACTTATCGTCAAAGCGAGCTGTAGCTGTAGCAAGCGAGCTGCAAACGGTGCAAGGGTTTGATAAAAACCGCATGATGGTAGTGGGGCGAGCTGATACTCGTCCACTTGTTCCAAACGATTCAAATGAAGATCGCCGAAGAAACCGTCGAGTAGAAATATCAATCCTGCAAGGTAAGGCTAAAGAGTCTGCTCCTATTGATGTGCGCTAAGTTATTGCTTGTGTTATATTTCACTATGTTTGTTTTGATTTAAGGTACTTAATTGCCTTAAGTATCTTGGCAATTTCGTCATTTTAGCTTACAGTACATTTCCTTAACATATGTAATGGAGTGCCTGTGAAAATAATCAATAAATATTGCGACATGCCGGGTAATGGTGATGGTACTGATGACGATAAAAAAACAAAATAGGGCAGAGTATTTTGCCTGAATGGTTTTTATATATTGTTAGTATTTTAAGCAAAAGCTGGGTTTTAATGCTAAGTCCGGCTATTTTTATATTTTTTGTATTTAAAGATCGCCTAGCCTTTCGATTTGTATTACTTACCGCAGCTTTTTTCCTCTTTGGTAACCTAACTGCTTCAAGCCTACGAGCGTTTGATGACATTTATATTTATCGTTATTTAGTTTGGGCGATCACAGATATTATTTGGATGGCACTTATAGCTTACTGGGGTATAAAGGATAAAGTTTATTTATGGCAATGTGTTATTGGGCAACTAGTTGTTATTGGCGCACCTATATTACAACTATTCCGATTAGTTGACCGCCATTTGTGGGATTTAGCTTACAGTACCGTTATTTATCAGACCCTAATGCCATTTATCAATATTGCCACGGTGGTTGTATGCTATTTACCTTTAATTATCCTTTTCACTAAGCAAGGTAGTGTAAAGTCAAAAATAGAAAACTCCCCACCTTCAAAATAGCTGTGCTAAACTACTGTTTATATAAACAGTGAGTGAGCGACTCCCATGAAACTCTACATTGCAGAAAAACCATCACTAGGCAGAGCAATTGCTGATGCCTTACCAAAACCACATAAAAAACATGATGGTTATATAGAAGTCGCTAATGGCGATTGTGTATCGTGGTGTATTGGGCATTTGCTAGAACAAGCAGAACCCGATGACTATGATGAGCGCTTTAAAAAATGGCAGTTTGAACACTTACCTATAATACCTGAACAGTGGAAGTTAAAAGCCAAAACCAAAACTCGCAAACAGCTCACTGTTTTAAAAAAATTAATTAAACAGGCCTCGCAACTTATTCACGCTGGCGATCCAGACCGTGAAGGCCAGCTACTAGTCGATCAAGTAATAGAAGAAGCCAAAATAAGTCAGGCTAAAAAGCAAAGTACGCAACGTTTACTCATTAGTGATTTAAATTTGTCCGCAGTAAAAAAATCACTGGGTACTATGCGTTCTAATCGAGATTTTATTCCGTTAAGTGTATCTGCTTTAGCGCGCTCTCGTGCTGATTGGCTATTTGGTATGAATTTAACGCGTGCATATACGTTAGCAGGGCAAAAAGCAGGGTTTGGTAATGTACTTTCGGTAGGGCGAGTACAAACCCCTATTTTAGGTCTTGTTGTTAATAGAGATAACGAAATAGCGAACTTTGTATCTAAGCCTTTTTACGATGTATTGGCGCATTTGCTTACTCCTGATAATCAACCATTCATAGCTAAGTGGGTTCCAAGCAAAGCATGTGAGCCACATCAAGATGAAGAAGGGCGAATACTTAACAAAGCTCTTGCAGAAAATGTTGCTTCACGTATTACAAAGCAAAGTGCTGAGCTTACTTTACTCGACCAAAAACAAAAAAAGCAAAGTGCTCCATTACCTTATAATTTATCTGCTCTGCAAATAGATGCCGCTAAAGCATTTGGTATGCCAGCTCAAAAAGTATTGGATATTTGCCAAATACTTTACGAACGTCATAAACTAATTACTTACCCACGCTCAGATAATCGTTATTTACCTAAAGATCACCATCAAGAAGCATCTGCTATTTTAAAGGCAATAAGTGCAAATGGGGGGCAAAGCAGTGAATTAGTAAACGGGGCTGATGTAAAAAAGCGTAGTAAATGTTTTAACGATTCAAAAGTAGCTGCCCATCATGCCATTGTGCCTACGGCTAAGCAGTTAAAGTCAGCGAGTTTGAGCGGTGACGAAGCAAAGGTATATCAATTAATAAGCCGTCATTACTTAATTCAGTTTTATCCCGACTATATATATAACGAAACTAAAGCTGAGGTAATTATTGCTGGTGGGCTTTTTAAGGCAAATGCAAAGCAAGATGTAAGCTTGGGTTTTAAGGTGTTAATGGGTAAATCTGAATTAAAAGATGAAGCCTCGCTACCTCCTTTAACAAAAGGTATGCCTCTTTTTTGCGATAAAGGCGAAGTAGTCGAAAAGCATACATCACCCCCTGCTTATTTTACCGATGCCACATTGTTGGCTGCGATGACGGGCATTAGCCGTTATGTTAAAGATCCACAAATTAAAAAAGTATTAAAAGACACTGATGGTTTAGGTACGGAGGCAACACGTGCGGGAATAATCGAGTTGCTATTTAAGCGGCGTTTTTTAAAACGTGAAGGTAAGTCAATTAGAGCGACCGAAACGGGACTTGCTCTTATTAGCGTATTACCACAAGGTTTAGCGAGTCCTGATTTAACCGCAAAGTGGGAGTCGAGCTTAGGTGATATTGCACAGCAGGCAATGAGTTATCAGCAATTTTTACAGCCTTTACTTGCTGACCTAAATGGGTTTGTTCAATTAGCAGCAAACTGCGATAGCAATGCATTTGCGAAGTTACCAAAAACCTCACCTAAAAAACGTTTTGCTAAACGAGGTGGAAAAGCGACCTTTAAAAAGTCGAGTTATAAAAAAAGCTCTGTTGCTAGTTAGCAACAGAGCTTTTTTATTAAACGATATTACTCAACCTGAACTCTGTTTGAGATAGATTTATTATCCAGAACTCAGGTTACTTATTAAATAAAGCAACAGCAGCGTTACTCATTGCTTTTATTCCAGTAGGAATAGCAACTTTATAATCTGGTGCAAATTTACTAGAGTGTAGAGAAGGGAGTACCTCACCTGTTTTTATTGAATCTGCATATTGTGCTTGGTTTACGCCTCCTAGCCAAAAGAGGGTGATAGGGATATTTTCATCGGTGCGCCCGTATAGGCCAAAATCTTCACCCGCCATTACAGCTTGTGTTTCAAGTACATTAGTATCGCCAATTGCGCTGGCAATAGAGTTTCTAACAATGTCTGTTTGTGCAGGGTTATTATAAGTAGATGGAATAGATTCATCTTCATGTACATATATTACAGGGTAGTTAGATTCATTTAAGCCAGCACTTTGTGCAATACCTGCGGTGATTCGTTTTATTGCTGCTATTTGAGCGCTTCTTACATCGGGGTTATAGCTTCTAAGAGTGAGTTGTAGTTTTACTTCATCCGAAATCACATTATGTTTTGAGCCACCATGAATAGACCCCACTGTAATCACAGAAGGCTCAAGCGGTGAAAGCTCTCGGCTTGTGATTGTTTGCAAAGCAAGTACAGTGCGTGCAGCTATAACCACTGGGTCTATAGTTGTATGAGGGTAAGCACCATGACCACCTTTACCTTTAATTGTAATATCGACAGAATCTACACTTGCCATCGTGTATTCATTTTTCATTGATACCTTACCAGAGGGGACGCTAGCGCTTACATGTAAAGCAATTATATGATCAGGTTTTGCATATTTACTAAATAGTCCTTCGCTTAACATCGCTTTAGCACCCCCACCTACTTCTTCTGCAGGCTGTGCAACCATCATTAATGTACCTTGCCACTGTTTTTTATGAGCAATTAACTGCTCTGCAGTTCCAATAAAAGAGCTCATGTGGATATCGTGGCCACAGCCGTGCATTACACCTACTTTTGCACCGTGCTCATCTATTACTTTGACTTTTGAGGCATAGGATTTTCCTGTTTGCTCAATAATAGGTAAGCCATCAGTATCAGTGCGGATCATTACTGTCGGCCCCTCACCATTTTTATAAATACCAACTACACCAAAGCCACCTACATTACTTGTTACTTTAAAACCCAGCTGAGTTAATCTATCTGCTATCTTTTTACCTGTTTTTTGTTCGTGATAAGAAAGCTCTGGGGATTGGTGTAAGTCGAGGTAAAACTTTTCAATAGCTGGCATGGCTTTGCTTAAATTCAAATCGAGTCCATTTGCTTGTACTAATGGGCTTGCTAATAAAAGTATTGCACTTAGGTAAGTTAATTTCATATTTTCCCTTATTGTTGAATATGTATACCGAGTGATTTAGGTATATGACTTGTAATTATTATGTTCACCACCATATAAAAACCTAAATAGACGAATATGGCAATCAATTCAATGAGCAACATAGTTAGTATTAATGCGCAAAACCTTCAACAAGTACTCGGTGAAACATCACAACAAAAATTGGTGTTGCTTAACTTTTTCTCTCCTCAAAGTCCTGACTGCATCGGACAGGCTGCAATTTTAGATAAAGTAGCAGCAGAATATGCAAGCTATATAGTAGTAGCAAACTTAGATTGCGATGCAGAACAAGCACTCGCTTCTCAACTTGCGCAACAAGTTGGTCTGCAAACACTGCCTACGCTTGTATTATTAAAAGACTCCGCACCAGTAGATTTACTTGCAGGTGTTCAAAGCGAAGCGCAAATACGCGAAGCCCTAGCAAAGCATTTACCTGCGCAACAAGACTTACTGTTAGAGCAAGCAAAGCAAGCGTTATTAAAGGCAGATTTAAATGCTGCATTTAATTATGCAAAGCAAGCTTATGAAATAGACAGCGGTAATGCACGTATCAAGTTAGTGCTAGCAGACATATGTATTCAAATTCACAAGGTAGATGAAGCGCAAGCGCTTATAAATACAATAGATGCACAAGAGCAAGATGCTTACTTTAATAATATAAAAGCAAAATGCGAAGCCGCGCTTGAAGCAAAAGATTCACCAGAGATTAAAGAAAAGCAACAACAAGTAGAAAAGTATCCAAATGACTTAGAATTAAAAGAAGAGCTCAGTATTTTACTTAATGAAGCAGGCAGAAAAGAAGAGGCATTGGATGTACTATTTACAGTTCTACAAAAAGATCTGAACTTCAACGAAGCAAAACCAAGCTTTTTAGCCATTATTGCCTCTTTACCTGATGGCGACGCACTCGCAGCTAAGTATCGCCGCAAGTTATATAGTATTTTATACTAGGGTCTGTTGCTCTTTGCGGATTAAAATTTGTTCAAACTAGGGGGTGTTTAATCGCGGCGCGAGATTTGTAAACTAGTGGGCTAAGTAAAAACCGAGTAACAAAGAGTAAATAGCCCCTAGGAAGAACCCTTTGGGCAGCGCCTGTTTGGCATTAATGCTACGTTATCGCCTATTTATGGGGAGTAACCACACTACATAGGCTCTGCCTTGCCTGAATACCAAATAGGCTGCTGCAAATTTAACCTTGAAAGATAAACAGACCCTAGATTCTAATAACTATTACTTTTGAGAAGCACCTACATAAGGTGCTTTTTGCATTTTTAAGGTTTTAATTAATAGCTTTAGTATGGTTTAGCTATGTAAAAACAAGAGTTATCAACAGGGTTTTGTGAATAACTTGTGCTTATCGTGTGTGCTTGCTTGGGGCTTAATTTTAATTACTATTTTATGCAAATAACGCTTGCGTAAAATCCGCCGCTCCCTATAATGCGACCCCACTGAGACGGGAAACGCTGAAGCATAGCAAGGCACGAACTACTCACAGAGTTAAATAAAACTTCGGTTTTAAATCTCCCAAAAGAAAGTTTAAAACAAAGTGTTGACTCGAAAAATAAAGGGTGTATTATTCTCATCCCTTGAGACGCTAAAGCGACTCAAAACGTTCTTTAACAATATAAAGCAATCATCTGTGTGGGCACTCGTACAGATTGAGTTCTAACAGCCAACCTACTTAGGTAGCGAGGCAAACAAATTA